>NZ_JBFAQR010000076.1:0-30806 GCF_040678815.1 Kitasatospora sp. NPDC049285
CCCGGTTACATTCCGAACCCGGAAGCTAAGCCTCATAGCGCCGATGGTACTGCAGGGGGGACCCTGTGGGAGAGTAGGACGCCGCCGAACTCCTTCTGAGAAAGGGCCCCAGCCATTTGGCTGGGGCCCTTTCTGCGTTGTACGCATTCGTCGCTGCGGGATCGGTCAGCAGGAGACCGTTCCGACGGTGCGAACCCACACGGGACGTGGTGAGCCTGGCTGTCGGTCGTTCAGGAAGTCTTCAATGACCGGTCCGAGATCGTCAGAAGGCACGTACGCGCCGCGGAAGGGCAGTTGGTCCACGGGGACTGACCCGGTGGAGCAGCGGAGCTGGCCGGCCTGTTCGTCGTGCCATACGTAGAAGGTTGCCGCTCCTGCGAAGCCCATCTCGCTGATGCGGAGGCGGATGCCGTCAGCGGTCTGCTCGAACGCGGCTACCACGTCCGAGACGGACAGGGCCTGCCTGCCCTCGTCCTCTGCGCTCAGCCACCAGGTGTTGGTCTCCCACTCCACCTGTCGGTCGGCCGGCTCCAGTACGAGCGGCTCGTCCGCCACCTCGGCAATCCATGTCAGCAGCACCCCAGAAGTATCGGGTACCGGCCGAGGGGGCGGTCAGAGGCGGCCGGCGGCCTTGAGGGTGAGGTAGGTGTCGGCCAGGGCGGGGGCGATGGTCTCGGGTGGGGCGTCGAGGACGGTCACGCCGCGGCGGGTGAGGAGTTCGGCGGTGTGGCGGCGGTCGGCGCGGGTCTGTTCGGCGGCGGCGGCGCCGTAGACGTCCTGGACGGTGCCGCGGGCGTTGGCGAGGTGGTCGAGGCGGGGGTCGGCGACGGAGGCGAGGACCAGCTCGTGGCGCTTGGTGAGGAGGGGGAGCTGAGGGAGCAGGCCGTCTTCGACGGGGCGGGCGTCGAGGCCGGTGAGGAGGACGATCAGGGAGCGGTGCGGGGCCATCCGGAGGGCGGAGGAGGTGAGGGCGCGCAGGTCGGTCTCGACCAGGGCGGGTTCCAGGAGGGCCATCGCGTCGGTGAAGGCGGGGAGCACGTCGGAGGCGGAGCGGCCGGCCAGGGCGGCGCGGCGGGTGCGGTCGTGCGCGAGCAGGTCGACGCGGTCGCCGGCCTTGGTGGCGAGCGCGGTGAGCAGCAGCGCGGCGTCGAGGGCGGCGTCCAGCCGGGGGGCGTCGCCGACGCGGCCAGCGGAGGTGCGGCCGGTGTCGAGGACGATCAGGACGTGGCGGTCGCGTTCGGGGCGCCAGGTGCGGACGGCGACGGTGCTGCGGCGGGCGCTGGCGCGCCAGTCGATGGAGCGGACGTCGTCGCCGGGCAGGTACTCGCGCAGGGAGTCGAACTCGGTGCCCTGACCGCGGGTCAGCACGCTGGTGCGGCCGTCGAGTTCGCGCAGGCGGGCGAGCTTGGACGGGAGGTGCTTGCGGCTGGCGAACGGGGGCAGGGCGCGGATCCGCCACGGGGCGGTGCGGGAGGCCTGACGGCCCGCCAGGCCGAGGGGGCCGAGCGAACGGATCGTCACCTTGCCGGCGTGGTGGTCGCCGCGCCGGGTGGGGGCGAGGTGGGTGGTGAGGCGGCGGCGTTCCCCGGCGGGGACGGTGACGCTGTGTCGGGAGGCGTCGTAGGAGGTGCCGGGCGCCCAGGCGGAGGGTAGCCAGGCGTCGCGAACTCGGGCGCGCAGCGGGCGTCCTGACGGGTTGCCGATGATCAGGTCGACGCTGAGGGCCTCGCCGAGTCGCACGGTGGGTTGGCCGTCCCGGTGGAGGGTGAGGCGGCGGACCGGGGCGGCGAGCAGCAGGTCGGCGAGGACGGCGGCGAGCAGCGGGAGGGTGACCGCGCCGATGCCCGCCCAGGACGGGAGCACGAGGCCCACGACGAGCGCGCCGAGTGCGGCGAGGAGGGCGGTTCGGCCGGTCAGGGCCATGGTGCGGGCTCGCTTTCGTGGACGGGTCGGCGCGCGTGGGGGTGCCGTTAGCGCGGGGCCGGGGTCTGGGCGAGGACGGCCTGGATGACGCTGTCCGGGGTGGTGCCTTCCATCTCGGCCTCGGGGCGGAGCTGGATGCGGTGGCGGAGGGTCGGCAGGGCGAGGGCCTTGACGTCGTCGGGGGTGACGTAGTCGCGGCCGGCCAGCCAGGCCCAGGCACGGGAGGTGTTGAGCAGGGCGGTGGCGCCGCGCGGGGAGACGCCCATGGCGAGCGAGGGGGACTGCCGGGTGGCCCGGACCAGGTCGACGATGTAGGCGAGGACCTCGGGGGAGACGGTGAGCTTGGCGATCTCCGCGCGGGCGGCGGCCAGGTCGGCGGGGCCGGCGACGGCGCGGACGCCGGCCGCGGCGAGGTCGCGGGGGTCGAAGCCGGTGGCGTGCCGGGAGAGGACCTGGAACTCCTGCTCGCGGGTGGGCAGCGGGAGGACCAGCTTGAGCAGGAAGCGGTCGAGCTGGGCTTCGGGCAGCGGGTAGGTGCCCTCGTACTCGACGGGGTTCTGGGTGGCGGCGACCAGGAACGGGACGGGGAGCCTGCGGGGCTCGCCGTCGACGGTGACCTGGCCCTCCTCCATGGCCTCCAGCAGGGCGGCCTGGGTCTTCGGCGGGGTGCGGTTGATCTCGTCGGCGAGCAGCAGGTTGGTGAAGACCGGGCCGGGCTGGAACGAGAACTCGGCGGTGCGGGTGTCGTAGACCAGGGAACCGGTGACGTCGCCGGGCATCAGGTCGGGGGTGAACTGGATGCGCTTGGTCTCCACGTCGAGGGCGGTGGCCAGGGTGCGGACCAGCAGGGTCTTGGCGACGCCGGGGACACCTTCGAGCAGGACGTGGCCGCCGCAGAGCAGGGCGACGACCAGGCCGGTGACGGCGGCGTCCTGGCCGACCACGGCCTTGGCGATCTCGCCGCGCAGGGCGGTGAGGGCGGCGCGGGCGTCGCCGGTGGGCGCGGCCGGGGTGGTCTTGAGCAGCTGCTCGGTCACGAGTGTCGTACCTGCCTTTCCAGGGCGTCGAGGTCGTCGGTGAGCCGCACCAGGGCGGCGTCGTCGGTGGGGGCCGGGCCGTACAGCAGGTGCTGGAGGTCGGCGGCGGGGCGTCCGGTGCGGGTGGTGGCGGCCTCGGTGAGGGCGGCCGGTTCCGGGTCGCCGGAGTGCAGGGGGACGCCGAGGGCGGTGGCCAGCCGGTGCCGGGTGGCGCGGCGCAGGGTGTCGGCGGCGTGGCCGCGGGCCTTGGCGCGCTGGTACAGCCGGGCGCGGCCTTCGGTGGTCTCGGTGGCGCGGACCACGACGGGCAGCTGTTCGGTCAGCACGGGGCCGAGGCGGCGGGCGCGCCAGACGACGGCGAGCAGCGCGGCGACGGTGAGCTGCAGGGCGGCCCAGTACCAGCCGGCGGGGACGAAGTCGGTGAGGGTCTTCTGGCCGGGGACGGAGGCGTCGTCGGGGAGGCTGTGGTCGGGCAGGTGCCAGACCAGGGTGCGGTGGGCGCCGAGCAGGCCGAGGGCGAGCGAGGCGTTGCCCTCCTGGTCGAGGCGGGCGTTGCTGAACGTGTCGGCGGTGCCGGTGACGATCACCTGCCGGTCCTTCTCGGTGCGGCTGACCAGGGTGTCGTTGCCGTGCCGGGGGTAGCAGCCGGTGTCGCTGGTGCGGTGCCGGTAGCTGCGGCCGCCGAGTTCGGCGCTGCCGGCCAGCGCGGCCTCGGGCAGGGTGCAGGTGGCGGGGGTGGTGAGGGTGTCGGTGGTGTCGGCGTACCTGACGGTGATGCCGGGGGCGAAGGCGTCCAGGGCGGGCTGGCCGGGGGCGAGCAGCACCAGGCGGCTCCGGTTGCCGCGCGGGACGGTGCCGAGCCGGTTCAGTTCGCCGTAGCTCATCAGGTCGGTCCCGGGGAGGACGACGGTGGTGTCGTCGGCACGCAGTGCGGCGGCGAGGTCGGCCTCGGTGGTGACGGTGCGGGTGGTGACGCCGTGGCGTTCCAGCAGGCGGACGGCGGCGAGGGTGCCGTCCTTGTCGCCGGAGCGCGGGTCGAGCGGCGGGTAGGTGCCGCCGCCGGGTATGGCGGCGACCAGGACGCCGACCAGCAGCAGGATCGCGGCGGAGAGCAGGTACCAGCGCCAGCGCCGCCACAGGGTGCGGGCGGTGGGCCGGGGCGCGGGCTCGGCGGCGGGGGCGTCGGCCGGGGCGGGTTCGGCGGTGGCGGGCGGCGGTGCGGTGGTGGTCATGCGGGTCCTCCGCCGGCCGGGACGGGCGTGGGGCGGGTCGCGGCGACGGTGCGGTCGAGGGCGGCCAGGGTGCGGTAGGCGTCCTGGTCGGCGGTCCGGTCGCCGTACGCGATGTCGTCGAACAGCCCTGCGGCGGCGGCGAGTTCGGCGGCGTGGTCGGGCAGGGCGCGGCCGGCTTCGGCGGCCGCCTCGTCGGCGGTGCGGCCGGGGCGCGGGTCGAGCAGGGTGCGTTCCTCCAGGCCGCGGACCAGGGCGCGCATCTGTTCGCGGACGGCGTCGGCCCACTCGCCGGCGGCGGCGTGTGCGGCGGCCGCGGCGCGGTGCTGGTCGGCGCTGCGCGGGCCGTCGGCGGTGAACAGCGCGCTGGTGGAGCGGGCGGTGCGGCCGGGGGCGCCGTAGCGCCACCACAGGGCGGCGGCGATCAGGACGGCGACGACGAGCAGCAGTACCAGGGCGGTGCCGCCGCCTCCGCCGAACGGGCTGCCGAGGTTGTCGAACATCCGGTCGAACTGGCGGCCGAGCCAGTCGAGGGCCCGGTCGATGAGGCCCGGGTCGTGCTGGTGGTAGACGGCCTTGCGGAGCTCTTCGTGCGCGGCGTCGCGGGCGGCGTCGCGCGGCACGGTCACCGGGACGCCGTCCGCGAGCGGCGTCCCCTCCCCCCGGAACCCCATGCTGTTCAGACCCCCGGCGGCGTGCTCTGGCCCGGGACGGGCGCGGCGCCCTGGGCGTTCCAGCCGTAGCCGGGCAGTCCGGCGGCGCGGGCCAGTTCGAGGTCGAGGGCCTCGCGGCGGATCCGCTGGTCGATGTAGAGCAGCACGGTGAGGGTGGCGCTGAGCGGGATGGTCAGCGTGCTGGCCAGGGTGTAGCAGACGGCGGAGATCACGATGCCGGCGATCGCCCCGGAGTCGGACTCGGCCGGGATGCCGCCCGGGCCGCCGCCGACCATCAGCGAGGCGACGGTGCCGGGGATGACCAGGACGGCGCTGAGCATCCCGACGCAGATCTGGAACAGCACGGTGATGCCGAAGATCCGCCACCAGGAGCCGCGGACCAGCCGCCAGGAGCGCTTCATCGCGGCGACGACGCCTTGGTGCTCCAGCATCAGGGCGGGCGCGGACAGGCTGAGCCGGACCCACACCCAGATCGCCGGGGGCAGCGCGAGCAGCGCCAGCAGGATCAGCGCCGGGGCGTGGAGGACCACGGCCAGCACCGACAGCGGGACGACCACCACGCCCAGGCCGCCGACCAGGATCAGCACGTTGAGCAGGGTCAGGCCGGCCAGCCGCCACATCCGGGGACGGGCGCCCTCCCAGGCGTCCTTGAGGGTGGCGTCCTGCCCGAGCACACCGCGGCCGACCACGACGGTGAGCAGGCCGCTGGCCACGATGCCGGCGAGCAGTTGCAGCGGCATGGTGAAGTAGCGCGAGAACATCGCCTCGGTCTGGGTGCCGTCGACGTGGATCCACCAGTCGACCAGCGCCTGCACCAGTTGGACCACGGCGGCCAGGCCGAGGCTGAGGCCGAACGCGGTGCGCCAGTAGCGGCGGACGGTGCCGAAGCAGGCGTCGATGATCTCGCCGACGCCGAGCGGGCGCAGCGGGATGATCCCGGGCTTGGGGCTGAGCGGCACGCCCCAGCCGGCCTGCGGGCCCGGGTAAGGGCCCTGAGGGGCACCCCATCCGGGCTGCGGCTGCGGGGCACCCCAGCCGGGCTGGGGGGTGCTCCAGCCGGCCTGCGGCGGCGGGGGAGGGGCGTCCTGGGGAGCGGGGGGAGCGGCGACCGGCGCCGGGTGGCCGGATTCGGAGGTGCCGGGCGCGGGCTCGGGAGAACCGGGGGACGTCCAGCCCGGGGTCTCGGTCATCAACGCTCCTCGTCGGGGCACCCTGCTTCCGGGTGCTTCGGGGTGCCCATCGTGTCATGGTGCGCACGCGCACCCCAGGGGTATCCCGTTGCTGATCGACAACGGTCCCCTCCGGCCGTGCTGCCTGCGGGGTTTGCGATGGTATGACTGGTTCGACGGACGGTCGGCCGGTATCGAGTGGGACGGCTGTGCGACAGGTCACATCCGCATGATGAGAAGATGGAGCCATGAAGGGACGTGTCCTCGTCGTCGATGACGACACCGCACTGGCCGAGATGCTCGGCATCGTGCTGCGTGGTGAGGGTTTTGAGCCGTTTTTCGTGGCGGACGGGGACAAGGCTCTGGCCGCGTTCCGCGAGACCAAGCCCGATCTGGTGCTGCTTGACCTGATGCTGCCCGGCCGCGACGGCATCGACGTGTGCCGCCAGATCCGGGCGGAGTCCGGTATTCCGATCGTCATGCTGACCGCGAAGACCGACACGGTCGACATCGTGGTGGGCCTGGAGTCGGGTGCCGACGACTACGTCACCAAGCCGTTCAAGCCCAAGGAGTTGGTCGCCCGGGTGCGGGCCCGACTGCGCCGGGCCGAGGAGCCGACGCCGGAGCAGCTGACCATCGGCGACCTGGTGATCGACGTCGCCGGGCACTCGGTCAAGCGCGAGGGCCGCGGCATTCCGCTGACCCCGCTGGAGTTCGACCTGCTGGTCGCGCTGGCCCGCAAGCCCTGGCAGGTGTTCACCCGCGAGGTGCTGCTGGAGCAGGTCTGGGGCTACCGGCACGCGGCCGACACCCGGCTGGTGAACGTGCACGTGCAGCGGCTCCGCTCCAAGATCGAGAAGGACCCGGAGCGTCCGGAGATCGTGGTGACGGTCCGCGGCGTGGGCTACAAGGCGGGGCCCAGCTGACGTGGGCGGAGTGCGAGCTGACGACTCCCCGTCGGACGACCGGTCCGGCGGGGAGGCTGCTGTGCGCGGCGACGTGCTGAGTTCCACCACCGAGGGGCCGCGACGGCGCCGGTGGTGGGCGGTGCTGTTCGCGCCGGTGGTCCGTCAGTTCCGGCACCCGGTGGGCCGGGTGCTGGCGCTGTACCGCCGCTCCATCCAGCTGCGGGTGGTGGCGGCGACGCTGCTGCTGTCCTTCGTGGTGGTGCTGGTGCTCGGCGTGGTGGTGGTCGCCCAGGTGCGCACCGGCCTGCTGGACTCCAAGAAGCGCGCCGCGCAGGGCCAGGCGATCGGCGGCTTCCAGATCGAGCAGGACAAGATCAACGAGGCGATCAACCTGCAGGCGAAGGCCGGCGCGACCGCCGACCCGACCCGCGACCAGATCAACGCCTGGCTGACCAAGCAGGTCTCCGACCTGGCCTCCGGTGGCTCCGGCGTGTACTCGGTGATCGCGCTGACCCCGTCCGGGTTCGAGGAGAGCTCGGCCAGCGCGGGCCTGCGCGGCGGCGCCCGCTACTCCGGCACGATCCTGCCGGACACCATCACGCCGGAGATGCGCGCCAAGGTCGCCGCCGAGCCGAGCGTCCCGCACGAGCAGACGGTGCGGATCTACCGCGACCCGAACGCCCCGCAGGTCGCCGACGACAACAAGGGCCTGGCGATCGGCAAGCAGTTCTCCGGCCCCGACGGCAACGCCTACCAGCTGTACTACGTCTTCTCGTTCCAGCAGGAGACCAGCACCCTCAACCTGGTGATCGGCACCCTGGCCACCGCCGGGCTGTTCCTGGTGATCCTGCTCGGCGGCATCGCCTGGCTGGTGGTGCGCCAGGTGGTCACCCCGGTCCGGATGGCCGCGGGGATCTCCGAGCGGCTGGCCGGCGGGCACTTCGACGAGCGGATGAAGGTCACCGGCACCGACGACATCGCCCGCCTCGGCGACTCGTTCAACCGGATGGCCAACGGCCTGCAGGCGCAGATCCGGCAGCTCGAGGAGCTGTCCCGGGTGCAGCGCCGCTTCGTCTCCGACGTCTCGCACGAGCTGCGCACCCCGCTCACCACGGTGCGGATGGCCGCCGACCTGATCTACGACAGCCGCGAGGACCTGGACCCGATGGCGGCCCGCTCCGCCGAGCTGCTCCAGGACCAGCTGGACCGCTTCGAGTCGCTGCTCGCCGACCTGCTGGAGATCAGCCGGTTCGACGCGGGTGCGGCGATCCTGGACGCCGAGCCGGTCGACCTGCGGGACATCGTGACCCGGGTGGTGGAGGCCGCCGACCCGCTGGCCCGGGCGAAGGGCAGCGCGGTGCTGATCCGCGGCGCCGAGAACCCGGTGGTCGCCGAGGTCGACTCCCGCCGGATCGAGCGGATCCTGCGCAACCTGGTGGTCAACGCGCTGGAGCACGGCGAGGGCCGGGACGTGGTGATCCGGCTCGGCGCCGGCGAGGGCGCCGTCGCGGTCGGCGTGCGCGACTACGGCATCGGCCTGAAGCCGGGCGAGGCGTCCCGGGTGTTCCACCGCTTCTGGCGGGCCGACCCGTCCCGGGTGCGCACCACCGGCGGCACCGGCCTGGGCCTGTCCATCGCGGTCGAGGACGCCCACCTGCACGGCGGCTGGCTGCAGGCCTGGGGCGAGCCCGGTGGCGGCTCGCACTTCCGGCTCACGCTGCCGCGCACCCGCGGTGGCGAGCTCTCCCGGGCGCCGTTCCGGCTGGAGCCCGAGGACTCCCGGCACAACCGCGGCATGGCCTCGGCCGGCACCCCCTACCGCCGGGCGGTGCGCCCGCAGGGTGCCACCGCGCTGACCGCGACCGGGGAGTCCACCGTCATCCCGGAGACCCCGGACGCCGAGCGGCACACCTTCGGCTCCGGCCTCGGCGGGGTGCTCAGCATCGGCCCCGGTCTGGGCCGTCCGGCCGCCGCCCCGGTCGCCGACCCCTCGGACGTCCGGGCGGGCGCCGCCGGGTACGGTGCGACCGGCGCGCAGATCGTGGTGGACCGCGGCGCGCGGCCCCCGGCCCAGCCGTCGGCCCCCGCGCCGGAACGCGTCGACACCGAGCAGGGCGACACCGAGCAGGAGGGGACCCGGGGTGACCAGGAGCGACCGCAGGACGGCTGACCGGCGGATCCGGTCCCTGGCGTGGGCCGTGCTGCTGGCCGCCGCGGCCACCGGGTGCGTCACCATGCCCTCCGGCGGCCCCCCGGAGCGCCTGGAGGTCTCCCAGGGCGCCGCGGACGGCCTGCAGGTGCACGTCTACCCGGTCGCCCCGCACCCCGGTGAGAACCTGGGCGACCTGCTCACCGGCTTCCTCGACTCCTCCAACGCCGACCAGGCCAACTACGACACCGCCAAGCAGTACCTGACCGCGGACGCCGCCAAGCGCTGGCGCCCGGACGCCGGCGTGGTGGTGCTCTCGGACGCCCCGCGGGTCACGCACCCGACCCCCGACCAGGGCGACAGCAGCGCGCAGCTGACCGTCAGCGGCCGCCAGGTCGCCGAGCTGGACGGCCGGCACACCTACCAGGCCCGCCTGGTCGAGAACTACCAGCAGGTCTTCACCTTCGTGAAGGAGACCGAGGGCCCGAACAAGGGCGAGTGGCGGATCGACGGCCTCCCGGACGGGCTGATCGTCGACCAGACCAACTTCAAGAACGGCTACAAGCCGGTCCACCGCTACTTCTTCGCGCGCACCGACCCGACCAACGAGCGCAGTGCCAACACCCCGGTGCTGGTGCCCGACCCGATCTACCTGCGGCGCCGAATAGACCCGCTCACCGAGGCCGCCTCGGCGGTCGCCGCCGGCCCCTCGCAGTGGCTCTCCCCGGTGGTGTACTCGGCGCTCGACGGGGTGCGGGTGCTCGGCGCCACCGTCGGCGACAACCGGGTCACCACCGTCCGGGTGGACGGCGTCGACCTCGGCGCCAACCAGGTGGGCTGCCAGCAGATGGCCCAGCAGCTCTTCCAGACCCTCGCCGACCAGCAGGGCAAGCTCGAACGGCTGGACCTGGCCTCCGCCAAGGGCGGCTGCTCGGTCGGCAGCGGCCAGGCGGCCCAGGTCGCCCCCGGCGCGCTGGCCGGCGAGTCCACCGGCGTGCAGGCGTACATCCGGCTGGAGGACGGCCGGCTGACCCGCTACCAGGACGGCGTGGACCCCGTCCCGGTCGCCGGGGTGCTCGGCCAGGCCCCGCAGCCCGGCCAGCCCAAGCCCGGCGAGATCGCGGTCCGCCGGGACGGCGCCGCCGCCGCGGTGATCGGCCAGGACGGCCACAACCTGTACGTCACCGGCCTCACCGAGGGCGACAAGCTCGGCGACCCGGTGGTCCCGCCCCGCGCCCCGGGCGCCAACCCCGCCCTGGCCTCGCCGAGTTGGGACGGCCGCGGCGACCTGTGGCTGGTCGACCGCGACCCCGCCGCGCCCCGCGTGCTGATGGTGCGCGGCCGCACCACCGTGCAGGTCGGCGTCGACGGGCTGGACGGCCGGGCCGTGCAGTCGCTGCGGATCTCCTCCGACGGCACCCGGGTCGCCATGGTGGTCAAGAGCCCCAACGCGCCCGCCACGCTGGTCCTCGGCCTGGTGGTGCACAGCGGCACCCCCGCCGCCCCGCAGGCCCGGATCATCGCGCTGCGCAACGTCGCCCCGCAGCTGGCCGAGGTCGCCGCGGTCGGCTGGGGCGACACCGACCAGCTGGTGGTGCTCGGCAAGGAGACCGACCGGCTCCAGCAGCTGCACTTCCTCGGCACCGACGGCTCCCAGTCCACCGACTCCCCGCTCCAGGGCGGCGAGTCGATGACCGCGCTCTCCGCCACCGAGGCCCGCACCGCCGGCGACCAGGTCGGCCCCGCGGTCCTGACGGTGTCCCACAACGGCCTCTACCGGCTCAAGGACAACCAGTGGCACGAGGTCCCCAGCAAGATCCCGGCCGTGGCCTTCAGCTACCCGGGCTAGCCACCCTCGACCGGTGGCGTGACGCCCCGTCAGTTCCGGCGGGCCGTCGCGGCGACGGTGGCGGCGGCGCGGGGCGGGCAGCCGGCGGCGCGTAGGGCGCGGGCGGCTTCGGCGAGGGTGGCGCCGGTGGTGACCAGGTCGTCGACCAGCACCAGGCGGTGGCCGGCCAGCCGGGCGGCGAGGCGGTCGGGGACGGCGAGCGCGCCGTGCAGGTTGCGGTGGCGGTCCGCGGCGCCGAGGCCGGCCTGGTCGGCGACCGGGCGGATCTGCCGCAGCACCGGCGCGACCAGGGTGGCGACCCCGCCGCGGTGCAGGGCGCGCGCGGCGGCCCGGGCCAGCCGCAGCGTCGGATCGTGCCCGCGGGCGCGGGTGGCCCGCCGGGCGGAGGGCATCGGGACCAGCAGCAGCGGAGCGGTGCCCGCACCGGTCGCCGAGCGCACCGCGGCGGCCAGCGCGCCGCCGAGCGGCGCGGCCAGTCGCAGCGCGCCGCGTTCCTTGTGCGCGAGCAGCAGTTGGCGCACCGGCCCGGCGTAGGTCGCGGCTGCGTGCAACGGTGGGAGGTCGGGCGGCGGGCGCACCGGCCCGGCCGGTCCGGCGTGGACGCCGTCGAGCAGGGTGCGGCAGACGGTGCAGAGGCCGCCGCGGCCGGTGCCGCATCCGGCGCAGCGGGCGGGGACCAGCAGGTCGAGCAGGGCCGTGAGGGCGGCGCCGGGGCGGGCGACGGGAAGGCGGGCGGTGTCACAGCGCGTCACGAACACCTCCCGAGGGCTGGCCAGGCGGCGACTTGAGCCATACGGTGGGCGTAACCGAGCGTGTTGTCCAGATGTTTACCGTTGTTTCACCCCAAGGGGGGTAAACAGGGGGGAACAGCCGGATCGTCGACCGCGTGCCGGTACGTTCGTTCGACTGGGGTGCGAGATCCCCGGGTGAGGTGTTGCATGAGGCTCCAGGGGTTTTGAAAGCCCCTGGTGGGGAGGAAGTGAGGTGAGGGCCGCGGTCCTCGCCACCGCCCCGGCAGTGACCGGGGGCAGGCGGCGGACCGATCGGTTCGGCTGGGTCTCACGCCGGTCCGGGACGTACTCCCGACCGGTCAGCACAAGGGATCGGAGTTCTGCGTGGACATCGTCGTCAAGGGCCGCAAGACCGAGGTGCCCAAGAGGTTCCGCGAGCACGTGGCCGAGAAGCTGGAGAAGGTCCAGCGCTTCGACACCAAGGCGATCAGCCTCGACGTCGAGGTGTCCAAGGAGCACAACCCGCGTCAGGCCGACCGTTCCGACCGGGTCGAGATCACCCTCCGCAGCCGGGGCCCGGTGATCCGGGCCGAGGCCTCCGCCACCGACCCGTGGGCGGCCCTCGACCTCGCCTCCGCGAAGCTGGAGGCGCAGCTGCGCAAGTCCGCCGACCGGCGCCGGGTTCACAAGGGCGGCGCCAACGGCCGCACCCCGGTGAGCGTCGCGGCGGCGACCGCCGCGCTGGCCGAGCTGCCCGCCACGGAGGCGCCCGAGGGCGCGAACGGCGCGGCTCGCAAGACCATGATGGGAAGCCTGGAGGTGCAGGGCGACGGTCCGCTCGTCGTCCGCGAGAAGACGCACTCCGCCGCGCCGATGTCGCTGGACCAGGCGCTGTACGCGATGGAGCTGGTCGGCCACGACTTCTACCTGTTCCAGGAGAAGGACAGCGGCCTGCCGAGCGTGGTCTACCGCCGGCACGGCTACCACTACGGCGTGATCCACCTGAAGGAGGACCTCGCGGCGGTGGCCGACGCGGCCGGGGCCGGCGGCGCGATCAACGGGCCGGACGAGGACTGACACCCGGCCCGGCGAGCAGAACCCGCACGAGGATGGAAGAACCGGCGACCCCGGCGGCTCCCGCAGCCGCCGGGGTCGCGCACGTCCGGGATCACCCAGCAGGGCGGTTCGGCGGCGGAGGGTGATCGCGCCGCCGCCGCGCCGTGGAATGATGTGCGGGTCAGTCGACCTGCGGCGGGGGGAGGAGCAGATGGGGGACCTTTCGCGGGAGGGCCTGGACCCGGAGGACTCCGGCTACCCGCCGCGCCGCGCGGAGCCGATCCGGGTGCTGGTGGTGGACGACCACGCGCTGTTCCGCCGCGGCCTGGAGATCGTGCTGGCCGAGGAGGAGGACATCCGGGTCATCGGCGAGGCCGGGGACGGTGCCGAGGCGGTGCTGAAGGCCGCCGACCTGCTGCCCGACATCATCCTGATGGACGTCCGGATGCCCCGGCGCAGCGGGATCGAGGCGTGCACCGCGATCAAGGACGTGGTCCCCAGCGCCAAGATCATCATGCTGACGATCAGCGACGAGGAGGCCGACCTCTACGAGGCGATCAAGGCGGGGGCCACCGGCTACCTGCTGAAGGAGATCTCCACCGACGAGGTGGCCACCGCGATCCGTGCGGTGGCCGACGGGCAGTCGCAGATCAGTCCCTCGATGGCGGCGAAGCTGCTGACCGAGTTCAAGTCGATGATCCAGCGCCGTTCGGACGACCGGGAGTTGGTGCCCGCGCCCCGGCTGACCGACCGGGAGCTGGAGGTGCTCAAGCTGGTGGCCACCGGGATGAACAACCGGGAGATCGCCAAGGAGCTGTTCATCAGCGAGAACACCGTGAAGAACCACGTCCGGAACATCCTGGAGAAGCTGCAGCTGCACTCCCGGATGGAGGCCGTGGTCTACGCGATGCGTGAGAAGATCCTCGAAATAGGCTGAGCGTCAGCTGAGTTCCTTCTCGACCGCGGGCCGCATCGACTCGTCGGCCAAGGCCTCCACCCGCACCTCCGTGCAGCCCGTCCAGGCGGCCGCCTCGCGCAGCGCCTCGGCCAGCGCGGGGGCGAACTTCGCGGCGTCCAGGGAGACCTGACGGGCCACCAGGGTGCTGCCCTCGCGGGCCGGGTCGACCCGGCCGACCAGCCGGCCGCCGGCCAGCAGCGGCATCGCGAAGTAGCCGTGCACCCGCTTGTGCTTGGGGGTGTAGGCCTCCAGCCGGTGGCTCATCCCGAAGATCCGCTCGGTGCGGGCGCGGTCCCAGATCAGCGAGTCGAACGGGGAGAGCAGCGTGGTGCGGTGCCGCCCGCGCGGCTCCGACTCCAGCGCCGCCGGGTCCGCCCAGGCCGGGGCCGACCAGCCGTCCACCGCGACCGGGACCAGGCCGGACTCCGGCAGCGCGGCGTCCACCTGGGCGCCCTTGAGGCGGTGGTAGTCCATCAGGTCGGCCCGGGTGGCCACGCCGAGCGCCGCGCCGGCCTGCGCGACCAGCCGGACCAGGCACTCCTGGTCGGTCAGCCGCTGCCCGTACAGCTCGGCGGGGACGGCCCGCTCGGCCAGGTCGTAGACCCGCTTCCAGCCGCGCCGTTCGGTCACCACCACATCGCCGAAGGCCAGCGCCCGCTCGACCGCGATCTTGGTGTCGGACCAGTCCCACCACTCGGCGGTCCGCTTCGCGCCGCCGAGCGCGGTGGAGGTCGACGGGCCCTCGGCGCGCAGCTTGTCGAGCACCAGCTGGTAGGCCTCCGGGGCGACCCGGTGGTTCCACAGGTTGCCCTTGTCGCGGTAGGCGCGGCGGCGGAAGGCGAACAGCGGCCACTCCTCGATCGGCAGGATGCACGCCGCGTGCGACCAGTACTCGAAGGTGGTGGCCCGCCCCCAGTAGGCCTGCTCAACGGTGCGCCGGCCGACCGCGCCGAGCCGCGCGTACGGGACCAGTTCGTGCGAGCGGGCCAGCACCGAGATGGTGTCCAGCTGGACCGCGCCGAGCTGGCGCAGCACGCCCTCCACCGAGGCGCGGCGGTCGGCGGAGCCGAGCAGGCCCTGGGCGCGCAGGGCGAGTCGGCGGGCCTGGTCGGCGGAGAGGCGGACGGTCGGCGGAGGGGTCGCTGGCATGCGGCCGAGGGTAGGCGAGGGCACTGACAATCCGGCGCGGGCGGAGCGTTTCGACCGATTGGACCTGGCTTCGGACGATGTGCCCCCAGGGGTGACACAGGAATACCGTGCTGACGGACCTCCCGGCCGCTCGGACTCCTCGCATACGATGGCCCGTACGGTGGGGTGGACTCCCCTCCGTCAGTCATCCAGAGCCGATCCAGGCAAGGAGCCCGCTCACGTGTCCGTCTTCGACAAGATCTTGCGCGCAGGCGAGGGTAAGATCCTCCGCAAGCTGCAGCGGATCGCCGCCCAGGTCAACTCGATCGAAGAGGACTTCACCAACCTCACCGACGAAGAGCTGCGTGCGCTGACCGACGAGTACAAGGCCCGTCTCGCCGACGGCGAGACGCTGGACGACATCCTCCCCGAGGCCTTCGCCACCGTCCGTGAGGCGGCGCGCCGGGTCCTCGGCCAGCGCCACTACGACGTCCAGATCATGGGCGGTGCGGCGCTGCACTACGGCCACGTCGCCGAGATGCGCACCGGCGAGGGCAAGACCCTGGTCGGCACCCTGCCCGCGTACCTGAACGCGCTGACCGGCAAGGGCGTGCACCTGATCACGGTCAACGACTACCTCGCCGAGCGCGACTCGGAGTGGATGGGCCGGGTGCACCGCTTCCTGGGCCTGGAGGTCGGCGTGATCCTGGCGAACATGACGCCCGCCGAGCGTCAGCGCCAGTACTCGATGGACATCACCTACGGCACCAACAACGAGTTCGGCTTCGACTACCTGCGCGACAACATGGCGTGGTCGCAGGACGAACTGGTGCAGCGCGGCCACAACTTCGCGATCGTCGACGAGGTCGACTCGATCCTGATCGACGAGGCCCGCACCCCGCTGATCATCTCGGGCCCGGCCGACCAGGCCACCAAGTGGTACAACGACTTCGCCAAGCTGGTGCAGCGCCTCAAGATCGAGCGCGACTACGAGGTCGACGAGAAGAAGCGCACCGTCGGCATCCTCGAGGAGGGCGTCTCCCGGGTCGAGGACTACCTGGGCATCGACAACCTCTACGAGTCGGTGAACACCCCGCTGGTCGGCTTCCTGAACAACGCCATCAAGGCGAAGGAGCTGTACAAGGTCGACAAGGACTACGTCGTCATCAACGGCGAGGTCATGATCGTCGACGAGCACACCGGCCGCATCCTGGCCGGCCGCCGCTACAACGAGGGCATGCACCAGGCGATCGAGGCCAAGGAAGGCGTCGAGGTCCAGAACGAGAACCAGACGCTGGCCACCATCACCCTGCAGAACTTCTTCCGCCTCTACGACAAGCTGTCCGGCATGACCGGTACCGGCACCACCGAGGCGGCCGAGTTCCACCAGATCTACAAGCTCGGCGTCGTGCCGATCCCGACCAACAAGTCGCCCAAGCGCATCGACCAGCCGGACCTGATCTACAAGTCCGAGCCGGCCAAGTTCGCCGCCGTGGTCGAGGACATCGCCGAGCGGCACGAGAAGGGCCAGCCGGTGCTGGTCGGCACCGTGTCGGTGGAGAAGTCCGAGTACCTGTCGCAGGAGCTGCGCAAGCGCGGCATCCCGCACGAGGTGCTGAACGCCAAGCACCACGAGCGCGAGGCGCAGATCGTCGCGCAGGCGGGCCGCAAGGGCGCCGTCACCGTCGCCACCAACATGGCCGGCCGCGGCACCGACATCATGCTCGGCGGCAACCCCGAGCACCTGGCCGCCGCCGAGCTGGCGCAGCGCGGCATCACTCCCGAGGACACCCCGGAGGAGTACGAGGCCGCGTACCCGGCCGCGATGGAGAAGGCCAAGGGCGCGGTCAAGGCGGAGCAGGAGGAGGTGCAGGAGATCGGCGGCCTGTACGTCCTCGGCACCGAGCGCCACGAGTCCCGCCGGATCGACAACCAGCTGCGCGGCCGCTCCGGCCGTCAGGGCGACCCGGGCGAGTCCCGGTTCTACCTGTCGCTCGGCGACGACCTGATGCGCCTGTTCAAGGCCGGCATGGTCGAGCGCGTGCTGTCGATGGCGAACGTCCCGGAGGACGTGCCGATCGAGTCGAAGATGGTCACCCGGGCGATCGCCTCCGCGCAGACCCAGGTCGAGCAGCAGAACTTCGAGATCCGCAAGAACGTCCTCAAGTACGACGAGGTCCTCAACCGCCAGCGCGAGGTCATCTACGGCGAGCGCCGCCGCGTCCTGGAGGGCGAGGACCTGCAGGAGCAGGTCGGCCACTTCATGGACGACACGGTCGCCGCGTACGTGTCCGCCGCGACCGGCGAGGGCTTCGAGGACGACTGGGACCTCGACAAGCTGTGGACCGCGCTGAAGCAGCTGTACCCGGTCGGCCTGGACCTGGACGAGCTGGAGGAGGAGGCCGCCGAGACCGGCGGGCTCACCCCCGAGTTCCTCACCAAGGCCATCCAGGAGGACGTCCAGGCCGCCTACGGCCGCCGCGAGGACCAGCTCGGCGAGCAGATCATGCGCGAGCTGGAGCGCCGCGTGGTGCTCTCGGTGCTGGACCGCCGCTGGCGTGAGCACCTCTACGAGATGGACTACCTGCAGGAGGGCATCGCGCTGCGCGCCTACGCCCAGCGCGACCCGCTGGTCGAGTACCAGCGCGAGGGCTTCGACCTGTTCTCCGCGATGATGGAGGGCATCAAGGAGGAGTCCGTCGGCTACCTGTTCAACCTGGAGGTCCAGGTCGAGCAGCAGGTCGAGGAGGTCCCGATCGCGGACGAGCAGGTGCTGCTCGACAAGCTGGAGAAGGACGCCGCGCCGGCACGCCCGGAGATCCGCGCCAAGGGCCTGGAGGCCCCGGAGCGCAAGCGCCTGCACTACACCGCCCCCTCGGACGAGATCGGCGGCGGCGTGATCGAGGGCGAGTTCGACGAGGACGGCCTGATCAGCGAGGGCGACGGCCTGACCCGGGCCGAGCGGCGCAAGGCCGCGAAGGCCGCGAAGAGCGGCCGCCGCCGCAAGGCCTGACACCGGCTGGTCCCGACGGGGCGTCACTCCTGCTGGAGTGGCGCCCCGTCGGGCGTTCCGGGAGCTCGTTCCGGGAGCTGACGGGGGTTTCACCTGCTCTTGGTTCGAGATGTTCTTCGTCGGGCTGTTCGGCGGGTCGCTGTGCGGGCCCGGGCTGTACTGGTCGCTGGTCCACCCGCGCCGCGGCCACCTGCCGGTCGCGGCCGGGATCCTGCTCGGTGTCGGCACCTACGGCCGTTCGTGCGCTCCGGCGATAGCGCAGCCCCCGACCTGCTCGCGGTCGCCGGGGAGGACGCCGTCCTGCAGTCCGTGGCGGGCCGGCAGGCGAGGACGGCACCGGTGTGGGGCGGCCGGCCTGGGGCCCGCGCTGAGCGGTGGGCATTTTGACGGTGCGTCACCGGGCCTCCACCGCCGAGCACTGCCACTGGCCGGTGCGGGTGTGCTGTTCGAGGCGGAAGGCCAGCATGTGGTGGCGGGGCCCGAACTCGACCCGCACGCAGGCCTCCAGGGCGCCCGGGGCGGGGACGGAGTCGTGGACGCGGCCCAGCCGGAACGGGCTGGTGCGTCCGCGGGGGCGCAGCGGGCCGGTGCGGACCAGTGCCGCGAGCTGGTGGAAGCCGGGCAGCGTGGTGTGCCGTTGCAACTGGTGGACCGGGCGGGTGCCGGTGAGCACCTCGACCAGGCGGTGGGCGAAGCGGGCCGCCAGGTCGGCGTGCCGGGTGGTGGTCGGCGCGGGCGTACGCGGACGGTACGGGCGGGCGGGGGCGCAGGCGGCGCGCGGGTTGCGCGGGACACGCGGAGCCTCGCCGGACTGGTGCGGGTGCCGGACCGGGCGGCGCGGGTGCGGGTGGCCGGGGACGTGCACGGGGTGGACCAGCGGGCGGACGTGCGGGCGGAGCTCCGCGTGGGCGGCGGCGTGGGTATCCGGGTGGGCGTTCGCGTGGGTGGCGGGGCGGGTATCCGGGTGGGCGTTCGCGTGGGTGGCGGCGTGGGTATCCGGGTGGGCGTTCGCGTGGGTGGCGGCGTGGGTATCCGGGTGGGCGTTCGCGTGGGCGGCGGGGTGTGCATCCGGGTGGGCGTGCGGGCCGGGCGTCGGGGAGAGCTGCTCGGTCATCGGGGCCTTCTCGGTCTCGGGAGTCGCGGATCGGCGGTGCGCCTGATCTTGGTATCGGGTGCCGGACGGCGGGCCCAAGGCGGTTTCCGGCGGTCCGGAGGCCCTCGAAAAGTCCACCCGTACGCGTGACGGCCCTTGGCGGGCAAGGCATCCGGGGGCCCGGACCCGGGACGGGTGTTGACGGTGGGTCGGGCGGGCGAAGGGCCCGAAGGGGGACACCGCGCTGACCCGTCCGCAGGCGGGCGGGTCGCGGACACCGCCTCGGACCTGCGGGGTCTACCCGCCGGTAGGGCGGAGGATCGGCAGCGAGCGACGGCGCGCCGGACGGCGTGCGGGTCGGACGGCGTGGGCCGGTTGTGCGGACGGGCTGGTGTGCGTACGGACCGGCGTGCGGACGGGTCGGCGGAGAGGGGCGCGGCGGTGCGGTTCGGGCTGGTGCTGGGCGGGGGCGGCATGCTCGGTGCGGCCTGGACGGTGGGGGCGCTCGGTGCGCTGGAGCGGGCCACCGGCCGGGTCGCGGGCGAGGCGGAGGTGATCCTCGGGACCTCCGCCGGGGCGCTGCTGGGCAGTCTGCTGGCGGGCGGCGCCAGCGTCGCCGACCTGGCGGATCATCAGCTCGGCCGCCCCGTCGCCACGGGCCCGCTGGCCGGTATCGGCTTCGACTACGAGAACGCGGTGGGCGGCGCGCTGCCGCCGCGCCCCGGGCCGGCCATCGGCTCGCCCGGCCTGCTGCGGCAGGCCGTCCGGCACCCGCGCGACTACCCGTTCCTGACCATGGTCTCCGCGGCGGTGCCCACCGGTCGCGGCTCGCTCGTCCCGGTCGGCGAGCTGGTCCGGCAGCTGGCCGGGTCGGACGGCTGGCCGCCCGGCTCCCCGCTGCGGGTCGCCGCAGTCGACTACCGCACCGGGCGGCGGGTGGTGTTCGGGGACCCGGAGGCGCCGGCCGCGCCGGTCGCCGAGGCGGTGATGGCCTCCTGCGCGGTCCCCGGCTGGTTCGCGCCGGTCGAGACGGCGGGCGGCCGGTACGTGGACGGCGGTTGCTGGTCGGCGACCAACGCCGACCTGATGCTGGCCCGCGGCCTGGACGAGGTCGCGGTGCTCGCGCCGATGGCGCTGCGCCTGCAACCGCCGTCCGGTGCCCGCGGCCCGCTCGACGCGCTGCGGGCCTGGCGCGCCGCGGACCGTCCGCACGGCGTGCTGGCCCAGCTGGTGAGCCGCTACCGGCGCGCCGTCACCCGTCAACTGATGCGCGAGGCACGCCAGTTGCGGGAGGCCGGGATCCGGGTCCGGCTGCTCGCGCCGACCCCGCCGGAACTCGCCGTGATGGGGCCCAACATGATGGATCCGACGCGGCGCGCCGCGGTCCTGCACGCCGCGCGGGAAGTGCAGACCCGGATGGTCGGCCGGTAGCCCGGACCCGGGTGGAGCGGGCTGCGTATTCTTGTCCCGTCGCAGAGTGACCGATGAAGGGTGCCCCCGATGCGCGTGTACGTGCCCACCACGTTGAACGACCTGGCGGTGGCGCACCCGGAGGGCGTCCTGGAGCAGGGAGTCGCCTACGCGGTGACGCCGGCACTGCGCGAGTGGTACGTCAGCGACGACCTGGAGGAGCTGGAGTACGCGGCCCTCAACCGCGCCGCGCTCTCCTCGATCCGCCTGCTCGCCGCGGACCCTGCGGCCCCGCGCCGCCGCGTGGTGGTCGCCGCCGAGATCGCCGACTCCGCGGTCACCCCCTTCCCCGGCGACGAGTACCAGGACCAGGCCTCGCTCGGCCGGGTCGTCCTGGCGGGCCCGATCCGCCTCGCCAAGGCCGCCTCCGTCCACGCCGACGACGCCGACCCCGACGTGATCGCCGACGTCACCGCCGCAGCCGCCGCCATCACCGCCGCCGACCACGGCGACCAGGACGCCCAGTTCACCGTCGACGGCGCCGAGGACCACGAACTCCTCTGGTTCGCCACCCAGGAGATCCCGGGCCTGCTGGCCTGAAGCGCGGAACTCCGGGGCGGCAGCCGGCCGCGGGTGACGCGCAGCGCCGTGGGTGAGCGGGTGCGGTCGGTCCCGGGTCGTACCCTTGGCGGGTGCGTACACACATAGTCTGGGACTGGAACGGCACGCTGCTGGAGGACATGGGCGCGGTGCTGGGGGCGAGCAATGCGGCGTTCGCCACGGTGGGGATCGCGCCGATGACGCTGGAGGAGTACCGGGCGCAGTACGAGATTCCGGTGCCGCGGTTCTACGAGCGGTTGTTGGGGCGGGCGCCGAGCCAGGCGGAGTGGCTGGCGTTGGACGACGCGTTCCACGTGAGGTACCTGGAGCTGTTCCCTGGGTGCGGGCTGACGCCGGGGGCGGTGGAGCTGCTGGCGGGGTGGGCGGCGGGCGGGCGGAGCCAGTCGCTGCTGTCGATGTACGAGCACGAGAAGCTGGTGCCGGCGGTGGACGGGTTCGGGCTGACCGGGCACTTCCTGCGGGTGGACGGGCGGCGCGGGGCGAGTGGCGGGCGCAAGGCCGAGTACCTGGCGGTGCACCTGGACGCGCTGGGCGCGGAGATCGACCGCGGGCGGACGGTGCTGATCGGGGACGCCGCGGACGACGCCGAGGCGGCGCTGTCGGCGGGCATCAAGGCGGTGCTGTACACCGGCGGCTCGCACACCCGGGAGAAGCTGACCCCGGTCGGCGTCCCGGTGGTGGACTCGCTGGCCGAAGCGGTCGCGCTGGCCGAGGAACTGACGGCCTGACAGCCGCGAAAGGGCGGCGAAGCGCGTGTCACGGCACGTCAGGCCCGCACCGCCCGTTCACCCTGGAGAAGCCCCCGACAGGGATTCGCACCACCGTACGGAGCACCTGAGCACCATGCCGATCGACGCGGTCACCACCGTCCCCACGCCCGCCAACGAGCCGGTGCGCGCGTACGCGCCGGGCAGCCCGGAGCGGGCCCGGTTGATGCGGAGACTGGACGAGCTGGCGGGGCAGAACATCCCGCTGCCGATGACCATCGGCGGGGAGCGGCGCTTCGGCGGCGGCGAGCGGATCGAGGTGGTGCAGCCGCACCACCACGCGGCGAAGCTCGGGATGCTGGGCAACGCGACGCACGCGGACGCCCGGCTGGCGGTGGACGCGGCGGTCGAGGCGGGACCGGAGTGGCGCTCGCTGTCCTTCGACGACCGCGCGGCGGTCTTCCTGCGGGCCGCGGACCTGCTGGCCGGTCCGTGGCGGGAGACCCTCGCCGCGGCGACCATGCTCGGCCAGTCGAAGACCGCGCAGCAGGCGGAGATCGACGCGCCCTGCGAACTGGTCGACTTCTGGCGGTTCAACGTGCACTTCGCGCGGCGGATCCTCGCCGAGCAGCCGGTCTCCGGCCCGGGAGTGTGGAACCGCAGCGACCACCGCCCGCTCGAGGGCTTCGTCTACGCGGTGACCCCGTTCAACTTCACCGCGATCGCCGGGAACCTGCCGACCGCGCCGGCGCTGATGGGCAACACCGTGGTGTGGAAGCCCGCGCCGACCCAGACGCTCTCCGCGTACTACCTGATGCGGCTGCTGGAGGAGGCGGGCCTGCCGCCGGGCGTGATCAACCTGGTCACCGGCGACGGGAAGGCGCTCTCCGAGGTGGCGCTGGCCGACCCGACCCTCGCCGGGCTGCACTTCACCGGCTCCACCGCGGTCTTCCAGCAGCTGTGGCGCACCATCGGCAACAACATCGCCGGCTACCGCAGCTACCCGCGGATCGTCGGCGAGACCGGCGGCAAGGACTTCCTGATCGCGCACCCGTCCGCCGACGAGGCGGTGCTGCGCACCGCGCTGATCCGCGGCGCCTTCGAGTACCAGGGCCAGAAGTGCTCGGCGCTGTCCCGGGCGTACCTGCCGCGCAGCCTCTGGCAGCGGATCAAGGACGACTTCCTGGCCGAGGTGGACGCGCTGACCGTCGGCGACGTCACCGACCTGAGCAACTTCATGGGCGCGCTGATCGACGCCCGCGCGTTCGAGAAGAACCGCGCCGCGATCGAGCGGGCCAAGCAGGACCCGCAGGTGGAGCTGGTCGCGGGCGGGCAGTACGACGACGCGATCGGCTACTTCGTCCGGCCGACCGTGCTGGTCTCCCCGGACCAGCGCAACGAGATCTTCTCCACCGAGTACTTCGGGCCGATCCTGGCGGTGCAGGTGTACGAGGACTCCCGCTGGGAGGACGCGCTGGAGCGGGTCGACCGGGCCGCGCCGTACGGGCTGACCGGCGCGGTGATCGCGCAGGACCGGCGGGCCATCGCGCGGGCGGTGGAGCGGCTGCGGTTCACCGCGGGCAACTTCTACATCAACGACAAGCCGACCGGCGCGGTGGTCGGGCAGCAGCCGTTCGGCGGCGGGCGGGCCTCCGGGACCAACGACAAGGCCGGAGCGGCGCAGAACCTGCTGCGGTGGACCTCGACGAGGTCCATCAAGGAGACGTTCACGCCGCCGACCGACTACGTCCATCCGCACATGGAGTGGTCGCCCGAGCTGGGAACGCGCGACTGAGAAGGATTGGACAAGCTGTCCAGGAAGGAACGATCTCCCTGCGGGATTGCTCCTCCGTGTCCCCTGACACCTTCGTTTCATCAGGTTAGGCTGGCTGGCGTCGCCGAGACGGACAGGCAGGCCAAACGATCTGTCGTACCCGGGCGGAAGGCAACTCATGCGTGGCATGAGCGCTTTTCACCCGGTGCGTGCGGGAGGATTGCCGAGGTGCGGACCGGCGGTGCACCCACAGTCATCACCGAGTCACGCAACGGCGCGCGACAGGAGCCAAACAGCCATGCAGACCAAGCTGGACGCAGCCAAGGCCGACCTGCTCAAGAAAGCAGCAGCAGCCGCTGAGAACAGCCAGGTGGGGGGAGCGGCGCCCGGGGAGGGTCTGAGCAACGGTGCTCTGGCCGCTTACCTGCACCACTACTACCTCCACACGGCGCCCGAGGACCTGATCAACCGGGACCCGGTCGACGTGTACGGCGCCGCCGCCTCCCACTACCGGCTGGGCCTCAAGCGCCCGCAGGGGACGGCCGAGGTCCGGGTCTCCACCCCGACCGTCGAGGAGAACGGTTGGTCCTGCGGCCACACCGTGGTCGAGGTGGTCACCGACGACATGCCGTTCCTGGTCGACTCCGTCACCAACGAGCTGACCCGCCTGGACCGCGGCATCCACCTGGTCGTGCACCCGCAGCTGGCGGTGCGCCGCGACATCACCGGCAAGCTGCTGGAGATCCTCGACGTCGACGCCTGCAACCGCGCGCAGGCCGCCGGCGCCGAGTGGCCCGCCGACGCCTCCGTCGAGTCGTGGATGCACATCGAGATCGACCGCGAGACCAGCCGCGAGGACCTCCGCGAGATCGAGGCCAACCTGCGCCGCGTCCTGGGCGACGTCCGCGAGGTGGTCGAGGACTGGTCGAAGATGCGCGACTCCGCGCTCCGACTGGCCGACGAGCTCGCCGAGCAGCCCCCCGCGCACCTGCCCGAGCTGGAGGTCGGTGAGGCCTGGGAGCTGATGCGCTGGCTGGCCGACGACCACTTCACCTTCCTCGGCTACCGCGAGTACGACCTGGTCGAGCACGAGGGCGAAGAGGTCCTGAAGGCCGTCGCCGGCACCGGCCTGGGCATCCTGCGGGCCGACCCGCTCAGCCACGACACCGACCACCACCCGGTGTCCGAGGCCTTCGGCCGACTCTCCGCCCCGGTGCGCGCCAAGGCGCACGAGAAGAAGCTGCTGGTGCTGACCAAGGCGAACAGCCGGGCCACCGTGCACCGCCCCGCGTACCTCGACTACGTCGGCGTGAAGAAGTTCAACGCCGCAGGCGAGCCGATCGGCGAGCGCCGCTTCCTCGGCCTGTTCTCCTCCGCCGCCTACACCGAGTCGGTCACCCGGATCCCGGTCGTGCGCCGCAAGGTGCAGGCGGTGCTGGACGCCGCGGGCTTCTCCGGCGACAGCCACGACGGCCGCGACCTGCTCCAGATCATGGAGACCTTCCCGCGCGACGAGATGTTCCAGACCGCCGCCGCGGAACTGCTCTCCATCGCCACCAGCGTGCTGTACCTGCAGGAGCGCCGCCGGCTGCGGCTGTTCCTCCGCCAGGACGACTACGGCCGCTACTACTCGGCCTACGTCTACCTGCCGCGCGACCGGTACACCACCCGGATCCGCCTGCTCCTGATGGACATCCTCAAGGAGGAGCTGAACGGCGACTCCATCGACTACACGGTGTACGCCACCGAGTCGGTGCTGACCCGCCTGCACTTCGTGGTCCGGGTCGCCCCCGGCACCGAGCTGCCGCAGCTGTCCGAGGCCGACCACGAGCGGATCGAGAACCGGCTGGCCGAGGCCGCCCGGTTCTGGATGGACGGCTTCCACGACCAGCTGCGGACCGAGGTCGGCGAGGAGCGGGCCGCCGAGCTCGGCCACAAGTACGGCAACGCCTTCCCCGACGGCTACCGCGCCGACTTCCCGCCGCGCACCGCCGTCGCCGACCTCAAGCAGATCGAGTCGCTGAGCGGCGAGGGCGACTTCCGGCTGAACCTGTACCAGCCGGTCGGCGCCGGCGACGACGAGCGCCGGTTCAAGATCTACCGGGTCGGCGGCCCGATCTCGCTGACCGAGGTGCTCCCGGTGCTGCAGCGCCTGGGCGTCGAGGTGCTCGACGAGCACCCGTACGCGCTGCGCCGCACCGACGGCACCACCGCCTGGGTGGTCGACTTCGGCCTGCGGCTGCGTGAGGGCACCGACCTCACCGAGGAGGACCGCGAGCGGTTCCAGGACACCTTCTCCGCCACCTGGCTCGGCCACGCGGAGAACGACGGCTTCAACGAGCTGGTCCTCACCGCCAAGCTGACCTGGCGTCAGGCCACGGTGCTGCGCGCCTACGCCAAGTACCTGCGGCAGGCCGGCAGCACGTTCTCCCAGGACTACATGGAGGACGCGCTCCGCAACAACACCCACACCACCCGGCTGCTGGTCAACCTGTTCGAGGCCCGGCTCTCGCCGAGCCACCGCTCCGGCGGCGAGGAACTGACCGACGCCATCGTCGAGGAGCTCTCCGGCGCCCTCGACGAGGTGGTCTCGCTGGACGAGGACCGCATCCTGCGCTCGTTCCTGCACCTGATCAAGGCCACCCTGCGGACCAACTTCTTCCAGCACGACGGCGAGGGCTCCTGGCACTCGTACGTGTCGATGAAGTTCGACCCCAAGGCCATCCCGGACCTGCCCGCGCCGCGCCCCGCCTTCGAGATCTGGGTCTACTCGCCCCGGGTCGAGGGCGTCCACCTGCGCTTCGGCAAGGTCGCCCGCGGCGGCCTGCGCTGGTCCGACCGGCGCGAGGACTTCCGCACCGAGATCCTCGGCCTGGTCAAGGCCCAGATGGTCAAGAACACCGTCATCGTGCCGGTCGGCGCCAAGGGCGGCTTCGTCGCCAAGCAGCTGCCGGACCCGTCGGTGGACCGCGACGCCTGGCTGGCCGAGGGCGTCGCCTCGTACAAGACCTTCATCTCGGCGCTGCTCGACATCACCGACAACCTGGTCGCCGGCGAGGTCGTCCACCCGCTCGACGTGGTCCGCCACGACGAGGACGACACCTACCTGGTGGTCGCCGCCGACAAGGGCACCGCGACCTTCTCCGACATCGCCAACGGCGTCGCGGAGTCGTACGGCTTCTGGCTCGGCGACGCGTTCGCCTCCGGCGGCTCGGCGGGCTACGACCACAAGGGCATGGGCATCACCGCCCGCGGCGCCTGGGAGTCCGTCAAGCGCAACTTCCGCGAGCTCGGGGTCGACACCCAGTCCGAGGACTTCACCGTCATCGGCATCGGCGACATGTCCGGCGACGTGTTCGGCAACGGCATGCTGCTCTCCGAGCACATCCGGCTGGTCGCGGCCTTCGACCACCGGCACATCTTCCTCGACCCGAACCCGGACGCCGCGGTCTCCTTCGCGGAGCGCCGCCGGCTGTTCGACGTGCCGCGCAGCTCCTGGGACGACTACGACAAGTCGCTGATCTCGGCCGGCGGCGGCGTCTTCCCGCGCTCGGCCAAGTCGATCCAGCTGTCCGCGCAGGTCCGCGAGCGGCTCGGCATCGACGCCTCGAAGCTGACCCCCGCCGAGCTGATGAAGGCGATCCTGCAGGCCCCCGTGGACCTGTTCTGGAACGGCGGCATCGGCACCTACGTCAAGGCGTCGACCGAGACCAACGCCGAGGTCGGCGACAAGTCCAACGACGCGATCCGGGTCAACGGCGCCGACGTCCGCGCCCGGGTCATCGGCGAGGGCGGCAACCTCGGCTGCACCCAGCTCGGCCGGATCGAGTTCGCCTCCACCGGCGGCCCGCAGTCCACCGGCGGCTGGATCAACACCGACGCCATCGACAACTCGGCCGGCGTGGACACCTCGGACCACGAGGTGAACATCAAGATCCTGCTCAACCAGGTCGTCGCCGACGGCGACATGACGGTCAAGCAGCGCAACGCCCTGCTCGCCGAGATGACCGACGAGGTCGGCCACCTGGTGCTGCGCAACAACTACGCGCAGAACGTGGTGCTGGCCAACGCGGTCGCCCAGGCCGCCAGCATGGTCAACGTGCACTCCCGCATGATCAACCGGCTGGAGTCCGCCGGGCAGCTCGACCGGGCGCTGGAGTACCTGCCCACCGAGAAGCAGATCCGCGACCGCCAGCAGGCCGGCCGGGGACTCTCCCAGCCCGAGCTGTCGGTGCTGCTCGCCTACACCAAGATCACCCTGTCCGACGAGCTGCTCGCCACCGAGCTGCCCGACGACCCGTACTTCCGCACCGTGCTCCACCAGTACTTCCCGAGCGCGCTGCGGGCCCGGTTCGCCGAGCAGATCGACAACCACCCGCTGCGCCGCGAGATCATCACCACCCTGATCGTCAACGACACGATCAACCGCGGCGGCTGCACCTTCGCGTTCCGGCTCCGCGAGGAGACCGGCGCGACCATGGAGGAGATCGCCCGCACCCACGCCGCCGCCCGCGCGGTGTTCGGCCTGGAGCAGATCTGGGACTCCGTCGAGGGCCTCGACAACCAGGTCGGCGCCCGCGTCCAGACCAAGATGCGGCTGCACTCCCGCCGCCTGGTCGAGCGCGCCACCCGGTGGATGCTGAACAACCGCCGCCAGCCGCTCGACATCGCCGGCACCATCGAGTTCTTCCACGACCGGGTCAACCAGGTCTGGGAGTCGCTGCCCAAGCCGCTGCGCGGCGAGGACCTCGCCTGGTACGACTCGGTCTACGAGGAGCTGGCCGGCGCCGGCGTCCCCGACGAGCTGGCCACCCGGATCGCCGGACTGTCCTCCGCGTTCCCGACCCTCGACATCGTCGGCGTCGCGGACCGCTCGGACGCCGACGTGATGGAGGTCGCCGAGCTGTACTACGACCTCGGCGACCGCCTGCAGATCAGCCACCTGCTCGACCGGATCATCGAACTGCCGCGCACCGACCGGTGGTCCTCGATGGCCCGCGCCGCGATCCGCGAGGACCTGTTCGCCGCGCACTCGGCGCTCACCGCCGACGTGCTCGCCGCCGGGCCCGCCGGATCCAGCCCCGAGGAGCGCTACACCGCCTGGGCCGACCTCAACGGCACCCTGCTCAGCCGGGCCCGCACCACCCTCGACGACATAAGGGGTTCGGACAACTACGAGCTGTCCAGCCTCTCGGTCGCGATGCGGGTGATCCGCACCCTGCTGCGCACCGGTCGCTGACCGCAGCACCACCCCGACGGGGGCCCGGGAGTCGACTCCCGGGCCCCCGTCGGGCGTTCCCGGCCTACCGCGCCGGGTGGAGGCCGAAGCCCAACCCCAGGTGGTGGTGGCCTACGAGACCGGACTGGTCCGCCCGGCCGCCACCCGCACCGCCTGAGCCACCGTCACCACGCTGGCCCCCTGACCCGCCGTCAGCTCTCGGTCGCCCGGCGCAGCGCGCTGCCCAGCAGCGCCAGGTCGGTCGGCCCGTTGCCGAGCTCGCGGACCGGGCGCGGGGTCGGCGCGGCGCCGTGGTCCTCCGGCTGCAGTGCGACGACCGTCGGCCGCAGCGTCGCGGTGCGGGGGATCCGGCCGCTCACCCGGGCGCCCTGGAAGGCCGTCACCGCGCCGTCCGGGCGGCGCAGGTAGCCGCGGCCGGGCGTGCCGGCGGGCAGCGCCGCCGCGTCCGGCAGGTGGATCAGCAGGTCGGACTCGCCGGGCTGCTCGGTGCGCAGGGCGATCCGCAGCTGGGCCGCCTCGTCCACCTCGCTGCCCGCGGTGGCCTCCGGTGCGCCGGTCGCGGCGACCACGTGCACGCCGAGCCGGGCACCCTGCCGGGCGACGGCCGCCAGCGCGCGGGCCAGCGGCCGGCCGCCGGGGGACCCCGGGGAGACCAGCACGTCGTAGTCGTCGACCAGCACCACCAGCCGGACCGGGCCCGGCTCGGCGGCGGGCGCGGCCTCGGGGGAGCGGCGCGGCGCGGCCACCCGCACCGCGCCGGCCGGCCCGTCGGCGGCGGGGCCGCCGACCAGCGCGGGGGCCTTCTCGAAGACCTGCCGGGTGTGCCACTCGGCGAAGCTCAGGCCGTCGAACAGTGCCTCCCGCTGGGCGAGTTCGTCCAGCAGCAGGTCGGCGGCGTGCAGTGCCCCGCGCGGGTCGGTGTGCGCGTTGACGTGCGTGGTGACGTGCGGCAGGTCGGTGCAGCCGGCCAGTCCGCCGTCCTCGGCGCGGTCGCCGTCGACCATCAGCAGCGACAGCCGGCCGGGCCGCTCGGAGACCGCCAGCGAGGCGGCCAGGGTGCGCAGCAGCTCGGACTTGCCGGAGCCGGGGCCGCCGCCGATCAGCAGGTGGTCGCCGTCCTCGGCGAGGTCGACGGCGCAGCTCTCCTCGCCCTGCGCGCCGCGGGCGGTGCCCAGCAGCGCGCCCGCGCCGCCCGCACCGGCCGGCAGCGCGGCCCACTGCTCGGCCAGCCGGGCCGGGGAGAGCGACTCGGAGCGCAACAGGTCGAGCAGGCGCAGCGCCTCCGGCAGCGGGCCGCGCCCGGCCGGGTCGGCGTCGGAGGCGGCCTCGCGCAGCGGGGCCAGGGTGCGGGCCAGGCGCTCGGCCCAGGCCGCGGAGACCGCGTCCAGTGCGACGTCGGCGAGGTGCTCGCGGACCCCGCCGACCGGGCGGTCGACGGTCAGCCGGGTGGAGACCTCGCCGGTGATCACGCCGGTGGCACCGAGCCCCGCGGGCAGCAGGTCGGGCCGCTCGGCCAGGCAGACCGTGAAGACGCCGGCCGCCGGGCCCTGCTTGAGCAGCAGCGCGAGGGCCTCCCGGCCGGCCTCGGTGCCCGGGTCGCCGTCGACCAGGACGACGGTGGCGGGCGGTCCGTCGGTGGCGCCGGCCAGTTCGGCGAGCCGGGCCTCGGCCTGCTCCGGGCCGAGTCCGAACAGCAGTCGGCAGGCCTGGCCGTGCGCCGGGCGCAGGTGCGGCAGCCACTGCGCCCACGCCCACTCCTCGGCGGGCGCGGCGGCGGCGACCAGCACCAGGGCGAGCCCGCCGGGCGCGTGCAGCGCGGCGAGCTGGGCGAGCACGGCCCGGGCCAGCCCGGCCAGCCGGGCGCGCGGACCGGCCAGGCCGAGGCTGCCGGCGGTCTGCAGGTCGACGGTGACCGGGACGGCGGGCAGCAGGGTGCCGGGCGCGGTGCCGGGGCCGCCGGGCAGGTCGGCGGTGCCCAGCCGCAGGGTCAGCGCGTCGGGGTGGTCGGGGCCGCGCTCCCAGAGCCGGCCGCCGGTGGCGAGCGCGGTGAGCAGCAGCGCCGCCGGGTCGGGATGCAGGTCGCGCAGCCGGGCGGCGGCTGCGTCGGACTCGCGGGGGGTGGTCAGTTCGGCGGGCAG
>NZ_JBFAQR010000077.1:0-29937 GCF_040678815.1 Kitasatospora sp. NPDC049285
CCTGATCGCCGTCACCCGCCCCGACGGCCAGCAGACCCTCGCCGCCTACACCGACCGCCTCAGCCTGCCCGTCACCGTCACCGAACCCGGCGGCGCCACCTGGCAGCAGACCTACGGCCCGTCGGGCGAACGGCTCAGCCTGACCGACCCACTCGGCGCCACCACCCGCTACACCTACGACGAGCTCGGGCACCTCGCGTCGATCACGAACGCCCTGGGCGACGAGACCCTGATCCGCTGCAACCCGGCCGGCCTGCCCGTGGAGGTCACCGAGCCCGGGGGCGCGGTCACCCGGTACGGCTACGACGCCTTCGGCCGCCTCACCAGCACCGCCGACCCACTCGGCCACACCACCCGCACCACCTGGACGGTCGAGGGCCGCCCCGCCTCCCGCACCGCTCCCGACGGCCACACCGAGACCTGGACCTACGACGGCGAGGGCAACTGCCTCACCCACACCGACCGACTGGGCCGGACCACCACCTACGAGTACACCCACTTCGAGACCCTCACCGCCCGCACCACCCCCGACGGCGCCCGCCACGAGTACGTCTACGACGCCGACATGCGGTTGGTCGCAGTGCTCGACGCGCTCCGCCGCCAGTGGACCTACCGGTACGACGAGGCCGGCCGGCTCGTCGAGGAACGGGACTTCGACCAGCGCGTCGTCCGCTACGAGTTCGACGCCGCGGCCCAGGTGGTGGCCCGCACCAATCCGCTCGGCCAGGTCCTCCGTTTCGCCTACGACGTCCTCGGCCAGACGGTCCGTCAGGACGCAGACGGTCGGGTCACCGAGTACACGTACGACCTCGCAGGCAACCTGGTCCGCGCCGTCGGTCCCGACGCCGACGTGGTCCGCACCGTGGACGCCCGCGGCAACGTCCTCACCGACACGGTCAACGGCCGCACGGTCGGCAACGCTTACGACCCGCTCGGGCGGCGCATCCGCCGCACCACCCCGTCCGGACATGTCAGCGAATGGCAGTACGACCGGTCCGGCCGGACCGCCGCACTCGCGGTGCCCGGCGGAACGCTCGACTTCACGTACGACCTCGCAGGTCGGGAGCAGCGGCGTGCCATCGGCGGCATCGCGGTGCACAGCGACTGGGACCCGAACCGGCGGCTGACCGCCCAGAGCGTCCGAACCGGCGAGCGGGAGCTCCAACGGCGGTCCCACGCCTACCGGCCCGACGGCAACCTCCTCGTGGTCGACGACCAGTTGGCGGGCGCCCGGAGCTACGGTCTCGACCCGGTCGGCCGGGTCACCGCCGCCACCGGCGTCGACTGGGCCGAGCACTACGCGTACGGCCCCGCCGGCGACCTGGTCCACGCGGACTGGCCCGCCGCCGGCGCGAGCAGCGCCGCCCGAGGCGAGCGCGGCTATTCGGGAACGACGCTGACCACCGCCGGACGGGTCCGCTACGAGTACGACGCCGCCGGCCGCACCGTGCTCCGGCAGGTCACCCGGCTGTCCAGGAAACCCGACACCTGGCACTACACCTGGGATGCCGAGGACCGGCTCACCGGCGTCACCACACCCGACGGCGCCGAGTGGCACTACCGCTACGACCCGCTCGGCCGACGCACCGTCAAGCAGCGGCTGGAGAACGACGCCGTCGTCGAGCGGACCGACTTCGACTGGGACGGCGCCACCCTCGCCGAGCAGACCACCCACGCCCCCTACCTGCCCGGCCCGCACACCATCAGCTGGGACCATGCCGGGCACCGGCCGCTTGCCCAGAGCGAGACCATCACGGTGCAGGACACCGTCGACCGTCGCTTCTTCGCCATCGTCACCGACCTGGTGGGGACCCCCACCGAGCTCATCGACCCCGCCGCGGCCACCATCGCCTGGCGGGCCGTCAGCACCGTCTGGGGCACCACCACGTGGCCCGGCGACAGCAGTACGTACACGCCGCTGCGCTTCCCCGGCCAGTACTTCGACCCCGAGACCCGCCTGCACTACAACCTGCACCGCTACTACGACCCCGAGACCGCCCGCTACACCTCACCGGACCCGCTCGGTCTCGCCCCGGCACCCAACCCGGTGGCCTACGTGGTCAATCCGCACACCTGGTGCGACCCCCTGGGCCTGTCCCCGCACCCGCCGGAGGGAGACGCCGAGCGCTACCCTGGCGTCGGGACGATCGTGCACGACAGGGGCGTGCACATCCAGATCTACTCGAACGACCACGCGCCCGCACACGCCCACGTCAAGGGCGGCGGCGCAGAGGTCAGGATCGGCCAGAACGGAAAGCCGCTGGCCGGCGACCCCGAGCTCTCGCCCAAGCAGCAGAAGGTGGTCGACGAGCACCTGCAGACCATCCGCAGGAACATCGCCGCCTCGATGGAACGGCACCGGAAGTAGGGACGATGGAACACCCGGACGACCAGCCGGAGCTCGCCGCGGCGGTGCGCGAGCTCGCGGCGGCCGTCAGCGAACCCGCCGGCGACGCTGCCGACGAGCACCGGCGCTGGGAGCTGTACCAGCGCGGGGCCGACCTTTCCTCCGCCCGCCCGGCCCTGGCCCGCGCCATCGCGGCCGAGCCGGTGCCGTCCCTCGCCTCGGCGGTGGTGGTCATGCTGCTCCCCGACGCCGACCCGGAGGAGCGGCTCCGGCTGGTAGCGCTGCTCCCCTCCTCCGTCCGCCGGTTCGCCCTCGACCGCGCCCGTGAGCTGGCCGTCCTGGACACCCTCCACCGTCCGGACGGCCCGCCCGGGTTCACCGCGGACGAGGTCGTGACCTGGTCCGACTGGCTCCAGCGCCGAGCGGCCGAAGCGTCCGCCGACCCACGCCTGCTGACCCTGCTGGCCGATCAGGGTCGCACCAAGCGCATCCGCAGCCTCGCTGCCGCCACCCTGCGCGAGCAGCACAGGCGCACGGAAGAGCGATGACCGACCGTCAGAACCGCCAGGGCACGGCCGCGGTCCCGCCATGACCTTCCTCGAACTGGAGATCAAGGCCAAGGACTGGAGCCAACTGCGCTGCGGCTGCGGCCAGTCGGGCGCCCACCTCGCGGACGACCTGCTGCGCCTGGCGCAGCAGGTCGACGACGACCCGCACGGCGCGCGGCCGTTCGTCGGGCACGCCTTCTCCGACGTCGTCCTGTTCGAACCCGCCCCGGCGATCGTCCCGATCGCCCTGGCCGCCCTCGCCGAACTCCGATCCCCCACCGTACGGGGCCGGTTCCTCGACCTCCTGCTGTAGCTGGTGGCCGGCGACGGCACCGCGACCGAGATCGCCCGCGAGAGACGGGACCTCGAAGAGGAGTCCCTCACCGCCTGCCAGGACGGAAGCTGGCTGCTCTACGCGGAGTTGCTGGCCGCCACCTCGACCGACCTCGCCACCCGGGCATTCGAGGTCCTCACGGCCATGGAGGACGACCACACCCGCCTCGAGCGCCTCCTCCGCATCGCGGGCGACGCCGTCGACCACTACGCGAAGCCGCCTTTCCAGGACCTGTAAGCCCCGGTCTCCCGTGCCGGACAGCACCGGGGCTCAGCGATCGGCCGCCGACGGCATCGGCGGATGCGGCCGTTCCGGAACACGGTGCAGGTGCTGCCCGGCCGTGGCGGCGGCCTCCGAGCCGTGCGGGAACCCCGTGGAAAGGAGCTACCGCCCGTGATCACCTTCCAGTTCACCCGGCGCCCCGACCAGGGCGACCCGAGCGGCTTCGACCTCGGCGACATGACGGTCTCGGGGCCGGACTCCTCCGCGGCCTCGGCCGGGCTGACACCGGATCAGGGCATGATGATCGTCCCGTCGGTGGGGCTGCTCCTCGACCAGGTCCGCGACCTGGTCGCCGCCGGCCGGGGCGCGGTCACCTTCCACGGCATCGACTCCTCCTTTCGCCTCGACTTCACCGCGGCCAAGGGCGCCGTCGCCGTCACCGTACGCAAGCGCGCGATCGGCACCGTCCCCGTCACCGAACTCGTCGATGCCCTCCGCACGCCAGCCGAGGACTTCGCCCGCACCGAACTCCCCCGCCTCCCCGCCTCCCCGCCGACGACCCCACCCATGACGACTTCGCCTCCTCCCTCGCCGCCTTCCGCACCCTCGGCCCCTGACCGGCGGCCGCCGTTGCGGACGGTGGTCAGGGGTTGGGCACCAGCGGCATCGGCGGGTGTGGCCGTTCCGGGAGGCGCTGCAGGCCCTGCTCGGCGGTGGTGGCCGCTTCCGCGCTGTTCGGGAACTTGTCCACGACCTGCTGCCAGATGTCCCGCGCCCGGTTGAGGTCGTCCTCGCGCCGTTGCCGGTCGTGGCGGGTGCCGGTGGCCCTGGCGGCTCGGGCTTCCAGGCTCAGGGCGAGATGCGCCCACTCGGCCGGGTTGCCGCCGGACCGGTCGAGGGCGGCCTCGAAGTGCGGGATCGCCTCGTCGAACCGGCCCCGGCGGTAGGCGATCCAGCCGCAGGTGTCCTCGCAGTCGGCCAACTGACCTCTGCCCAGCCCGGCATGCCGGGCCCTCCCGAGCTCCTCGTCCGCGAGCCGCTGGGCCTGTTCGAGCCGGATGCCCTGCTCGGCCAGGTACCCCGCCTGACGCATCGCCAGCATCACCCGCCGACCCCGCAGCCGCCGCGCGTCGTCGGTGCCCGCGCTGCGCGTGAGTTCCTTCGCACAAGCCGCCCGAGCTTCCTCGAAGGCTCGCAGCACGGCGTCCGGACATTCCTCCTCGGCCAGCAGCTCGGCGAGCCGGTCGCGCCGCCGGGCCTCGCCCGGGCCACCGCAGTCGGCGGCCAACGCGGCCCGCAGCGCGGCGACGGCACCCTTGTTGTCGCCGAGCAGGTGCAGGATCTCCGCCTCCGCCTCGTGCATCCCTGGATCGACGGCGCGGTGCGGACCCGGCTCGCGGGTGATGGCGGCCAGCTCATGGAGCGCCTTCTCCAGCAGCCGCCGCCGCTCCTCGCCGGCGCGGCTCCCGGCCTGCCGCCGGTAGGTGTCGGCGAGTTCGCACCGCGCCCGGTCCCGCTCCGAACCGGCCTGCAGGAGTTCGACGAGCCGCCGCAGATGCTGCTCGGCCAGCTCGTACTGGGCCAGGTCGCGGTAGATCCCGGCCAGGGTGAAGCGCGGGAAGGCGTACAGCGGGGCCAGCCGCAGTGCGTCCAGGCAGTCGGGAAGGGCGTCGGCAGCGCGGCCCATCGCGGCGTACACCTGCCCGCGCCCGGCGAGCGCGCGGGCCCGGGTGGGCAGGTGCGGGGGTTCGCCGACGAGTTCGATGACCCCGGAGTCGGTGTCGATCGGGACCACCACCGGCGGCTGTTCGAGCACCCTGGTGTAGGCGTCGATCGCGTCCCGGTGCAGCCGGTCCGCGGTGCGCCGATGCCCGATGCTGCGCCGCGAGTCGCCGAGCGCTGCCTGCACCTCGGCCCACTCCACCTGCCACAGCAGCGGCATCCGCATGCCGTCGGGCAGAGTGGTGTCCACAGCCTCGCCCAGGCATTCGGCGGCCCACCCCAGATGCCGCCGCGCGGCCTCCGAAGCCGGGTGCGCGGTGGCCAGTCGGAGGTGCAGCCGCCCCAACTGCCGGGCGACCAGCCGCATTTCGGGCAACTCGGCGGACCACGTCGCGCGCAGCTCCTCGATCTCCTCGATGGCCGCTCGCAACTGCTCCCGGCCGGTTGACCGCCCGAGGTCGCCGGCGGCCGCGTTGGCCCGCATCCAGGCCGACACCCAGCGCTCCCGGGGCCGGTGGTCCCAGGTGGTGCACGCCTCCGGTCCGGCACGCAGATCGGCGGGGCTCATGTCCGGCAGGTAGGGGTAGTACGCGGTGCCGGCCGCAGCCGCCCGCCTCGCCGAGCCGACCTGCTGCGACCTGCCCAACGCCGCGTAGAGGGCGTTCATGCGTCGGTGCAGGGCCCTGTTCTCCGGGCACTGCGTGAGCGCGATGCCGGCCAGGCCGAGCGCTCCGACGACGTCTCCGTTGAACCGGCAGGCCAGCGAGAGCGCCAGCCAGGGTTCGGGGTCGTCCGGATCCCGATGGGCCGCCACCAGAATGGCACCGGTCTCGAACTCGCTGCTCCACAGGTCGTTCGAGGTGAGGCGTGCCATCCCCTTCAGAGCCTCGGCCTGACGGGGATCGCGGGTCAGCGCGGCCAGGTACCGCTGCAGCGCCTTCTCTCGGCTCACCCGGATGTCCCGCTCGTTCGGGTTGTTCGCGGAATCCTCGATCAGCTTCCCGACCCTGGCCTCGATGTCCCCGGTGTTCGCGCCCCACTTCAACGCCGCCCGCTGATGACGCTCGGCGTTGGCCCGGTGCCTCCTGCGGATGGGGCCGGATCGCAGACCGGCGAGCTCCCGCTCGCACTCGGCCTGCTCCAGGTGCACGCTTGCCACCCGATCGGACAGCGGCCGCACCGCCGACAGCTCGCCGCCGACCACCAGCCGACGGGCCCGCTCGTCGTAGAGGGCCCGCATCACTCGCCGCAGCAGCCGGTTCGCCTCCGACACTTCGGAGCGAACCGATCGCCGGTCCTCCGATCGCCAGTCCTCCGATTCCCGGTTGCGGGCCCGGCGCAGGAGCGACAGACCGAGCCAGTACGACGCCAGGGCCCGTTCGCCCGAGTTGTCCGCCGCGGCCATGGCCGCCCGGGCCGACTGCACCGCCTGCGCGAGCAGCTTCTCCCGGACTTGCCGGTCCTCCTCGCGGGCGGACCGGTCCAGGTAGGTCCGGGTGAGCTGGAAGCGGGCGGGTGCGAGACCGGGGTCGAGGTCGATCGCCCGCCACCAGAGCCGAGGCGCCGCGTCCTCGATGACCGCCGACACCGGCAGATCGATGGCCGCGCGTACCCGGTCCTGTTCGCTCTTGACCGTCCCCAGGTTGTGGTAGGCGGCGGCGTACCGGGGACTGTGCACCAGCGCGGCTCGGAAGTGCTGCTCGGCGCGGTCGAGGTACAGGAGGTCGCCCTCGTGCAGGAAGTGGTCGTAGCACTCCAGCCCGTCGACGAGCATCTCGAAGCTGTGCACGTCGGCGCCGACGGCGTGGCCCTTGGGCTGCTCCAGCTGAATCCGATGGGCGAGTTTGCGGGCCAGCACCGCCCCCGCCCGGCGCAGGTCACCGTCGATCTCGGTCTGCTCGGTCCAGCTCTGGTGCCGGCCGCCGGATCGGCCCGCCACCGCGACCAGCATGCCCCGGCTCTCCAGCAGGGAGCCCTGCATGGCCTGACCGAGCATCCGCGCGAACAGTGTGAGCACCGCTCCGACCTGGAGCTTGAACGGCCCAAAGGCCACCGTGCCCACCTCAGTGGGTTTGATCTCGGCGCCGAGCCCGGCCGCCGCCACCCCGGACCGGAACGGCACCCGCGACAGCACGACCCGCGTCGTCTCGCCGCGGTCGCTGGCCGGTTTGAGCACGTCCGCCGGCTGGTAGACCGGCTCCTGCGTCACCAGGTCGCGGATCCGTCCGAGTTCACCGTCGAGCTGTTCGGCGAAGCCGACCGCGACCTGCTCCGCCTCGTCCCGGTGGGCTCCGCCGACCAGGTTGCGGAACGGCAGGATGCGGACCGTGCGGAAGCCGCGCAGGCTGACCGCGATCAGGAAGGCCCCCACCAGCAGGGCCAGCTCGGCGGGCACGGTGCCGCGCCAGTGCGCCGCCCGGTCGGCGACACCAGCCAGCGCGATGCCGGACAGCGCCACACCCAGGATCAGGACGAACAGCCTTCCCCCGAAAGCCCAGCGGAACAGTCGCGCCAGCCTTCGCAGACGCCTCGCACCATAGGGGGGCCAGCACCACACCACGCGGGCCGACTCTCGCCACAGGTGCTTCATCGAGGAAATGGCTCGCTCCTCTCCCGTCTGCCTGTCCTTCCAGGCTCTCCCCGGCTGCAGCAGCCGTCAATCGCTCCGTCCCTCGATGACCCCGGACGCGAGATCCCCGTCCGCCGAGCGGATTCGATCTCTAGCAGGGCCCCGCAAAACGCCGAACGGCGGAGCCGAAGTCAGCTCCGCCGTACGTCACATGACGGACCGTCAGCCGCGGGTGGCCATCGCGCGCAGGAAGAAGGTCAGGTTGGCGGGGCGCTCCGCGAGGCGTCGCATGAAGTAGCCGTACCACTCCTGCCCGTACGGCAGGTACACCCGCATGGTGTTGCCGGCCTCGGCGAGGCGCAGCTGCTCCTCGGGGCGGATGCCGTAGAGCATCTGGTACTCGAACGACGAGACGTCGCGCTTGTTCCACTCGGCCAGCTGGCCGGCGATCTTGATCATGTTGGGGTCGTGGGAGGCGACCATGGGGTAGCCCTGACCGGCCATCAGGACCTTGAGGGCGCGGACGTACGCGAGGTCGACGTCGCGCTTGCCCTGGAAGGCCACCGACTCGGGCTCCTTGTAGGCGCCCTTGCAGATCCGGACCCGGGAGCCCTCGTGGGCGAGGTCGCGGCAGTCGGCCTCGGTGCGGCGCAGGTAGGCCTGGAGGACGACGCCCAGCCAGGGGAAGTCCGCGCGCAGCTCGCGGGCGATGGCCAGGGTGGAGTCGGTGGTGGTGTGGTCCTCCATGTCGAGGGTCACCGTGGTGCCCGCGTCGGCGGCGGCCTCGCAGATCCGGCGGGCGTTCTCCAGCGCGATCTTCTCGCCGTCCACCGGCAGGAACTGGCCGACCGCGGAGAGCTTGACCGACACCTCGGCGTCGGCGGCCAGGCCGGTCTCCTTGAGCGCGGTCAGCAGGTGCTCGTAGGCCAGCGCGGTGCCGGCGGCCTGCTCGGCGTCCTTGGTGTCCTCGCCGAGGTGGTCGAGGGTGACCTTGCGGCCGCTGGCGACCAGCGCCTCGGTCGCGGTCACGCCCTGGTCCAGCAGGTCGCCGGCGATGAACCGCTCGACTATGGCGTGGGTGGGCGGGAACTTCTCGACCATGGTGCGCACCTGCGGGGAGCGCGACGCGGCGAGGAGGGCGGAACGGAGCATCGGGACTCCCGGAAGGCGGATCAGCTGGAGGGGGACGGGCGGCGGCGCGGGGTGGTGCGCCGCCGCCCGGGGGGCCGTCGGTCCGATGGGACGTCAGCCCGAGGGGGCGTCAGCCCATGTGCGGGTAGCGGTAGTCCGTCGGCGGGACGAACGTCTCCTTGATGGACCGGGTGGAGGTCCAGCGCATCAGGTTCTGCTTGGCGCCGGCCTTGTCGTTGGTGCCGGAGGCCCGCCCGCCGCCGAAGGGCTGCTGGCCGACGACGGCGCCGGTCGGCTTGTCGTTGATGTAGAAGTTGCCGGCCGCGTTGCGCAGCACGTGCATGGCGTGCTGCACGGCCTCGCGGTCCTGGGCGATGATCGAGCCGGTCAGGCCGTAGGACGACACCGACTCCATCTGCGCGAGCATCTCGTCGTACTTCGAGTCCTCGTACACGTGCACGGCGAGGATCGGGCCGAAGTACTCGTCCCGGAAGTACTCCGCGGCCGGGTCCTCGCAGACCAGGACGGTCGGGCGGACGAAGTAGCCCACCGAGTCGTCGTAGCTGCCGCCGGCCAGGATCTCGACCTTCGGGTCGGCCTTGGCGCGGTCGATGGCGGCCTTGTTCTTGGCGAAGGAGCGGTCGTCGATGACGGCGCCCATGAAGTTGGCCAGGTCGGAGACGTCGCCCATGGTGAGCCACTCGACCTCGTCGCGGAAGTCGTCCTTGAGGCCGGCCCAGATCGACGCCGGGACGTAGGCGCGGGACAGCGCCGAGCACTTCTGGCCCTGGAACTCGAAGGCGCCGCGGGTCATCGCGGTCTTCAGCACCGCCGGGTCGGCGGACGGGTGGGCGACCAGGAAGTCCTTGCCGCCGGTCTCGCCGACGATCCGCGGGTAGGTGCGGTAGCCGGAGATGTTCTCGCCGACCGAGCGCCACAGGTGCTGGAAGGTCGCGGTGGAGCCGGTGAAGTGGATGCCGGCCAGCGCGGGGTGCTTGAGGGCGACCTCGGAGACGTCCAGGCCGTCGCCGGTGACCATGTTGATGACGCCCTTGGGCAGGCCCGCCTCCTCCAGCAGCCGCATCAGGTAGTGCGCGGCGAACTGCTGGGTGGGGGACGGCTTCCAGATCACCACGTTGCCCATCAGCGCGGGCGCGGTCGGCAGGTTGCCGGCGATCGCGGTGAAGTTGAACGGGGTGATCGCGTAGACGAAGCCCTCCAGCGGGCGGTGGTCGCTGCGGTTCCACACGCCGTCCGAGGAGATCGGCTGCTCGGCCAGGATCTGCCGGGCGAAGTGCACGTTGAAGCGCAGGAAGTCGACCAGCTCGCAGGGGGTGTCGATCTCCGCCTGCTGGGCGGTCTTGGACTGGCCGAGCATGGTGGCGGCGGCCAGCGTCTCGCGCCACGGGCCGGCCAGCAGGTCGGCGGCGCGCAGGAAGATCGCGGCGCGGGAGTCGAAGGAGAGCGCCTGCCAGGCCGGCGCGGCGGCCAGGGCAGTGTCGATGGCCTCGCGCGCGTCGTCCTGGGTGGCGTTGCGCAGCGTGCCGAGCCGGGCCGCGTGGTTGTGCGGCTGCACGACGTGGAACTCGGAGCCGCCGCCCATGCGGCGCTCCCCGTTGATCGTCATGGTGAGCTGGATCGGCCCCTGGCCGCCCAGCTCCTTCAGCTTCGCCTCCAGGCGGACCCGCTCGGGGCTGCCCGGGGCGTAGCTGTGGACCGGCTCGTTCACCGGCGCGGGGACCTGGGTCACAGCATCCATGGCGCGCACGCTCTCCTTCTCGTCATGGGACGCCGGCGAGGGTCACACGCCGGCCATGAAGAAACGCTATTCCCCGATCCCACCGGCAACTGTTGGCCGCGCCGCCAAAGTCCCCCGCACGCCGTTGTCCGCCCGGACGAACACCGTCACGCCGAGGTCACGGCCCTCCGACGCTGTCCGACTCACTAAACTCGGGGCCGGGACGTTGTCCGACCCGACGAAGGAGGCGCGGTGACCGGTCTGCCGCTCCGCCAACTGCTGATGTCGCTCGGCGAACCCCTGGTCGAACTCCAGGCCGCCCCCGCCGGGCTGGACGTCCCGGTCCGCGACGTGGCCATCCTCGACCCGGAGGACCCGCCCACCGCCGCGCCCGGCGAACTCGTCCTCGCCATCGGCGCCCGCGGCCGCGCCGCGCTCCCCGCCCTGCGCGCCGCCGGACGGGCCCGGGCCGCCGCCGTCGCGGTCAAGCTCGACGGGCCCGGCCAGGCCGACGCGCTGCGCGAGGCCGCCACCGAGGCCGGCGTCGCGCTGCTCTCGGTCCGCCGGGAGACCCGCTGGGAGCACCTGGACTCGCTCGCCCGGGCCATCATCGCCGGACCGGACAGCGCCCCCGACAGCGGCGACGGCGCCTCCGGCGACCTCTTCTCGCTCGCCCAGACCGTCGCGGTCCTCACCGGCGGCATCGTCTCGATCGAGGACACCTCCAGCCGGGTCCTCGCCTACTCCCGCTCCTCCGACTCCGACGAGGTCGACGACCTGCGCCGGCTCTCCATCCTCGGCCGGCAGGGCCCCGAGCCGTACCTCTCCAAGCTCCGCGAGTGGGGCGTCTTCTCGCACCTGCGCGACTCGGACGGCGCGATCGAGATCGCCGCCCACCCCGAACTCGGCATCCGCCGCCGCCTCGCCATCGCGATCCGCTCCGGCGCGCAGCCGCTCGGCACCATCTGGGTCCAGGAGGGCGCCCAGCCGCTCGCCCCGCACGCCGAGCAGGCCCTGGTCGGCGCGGCCCGGGTCGCCGCCGCCCAACTGGTGCGCCGCCGCCGCGAGCTGTCCGCCGACGTCCGGCTCACCCAGACCCTGCTCACCGGCCTGCTGGAGGGCTCCACCGGCCCCCAGTCGCTCGCCACCCACCTCGGCCTCGACCTGCGCCGCCCCGCCACCGTGCTCGCCTACGCCCCCGCCGCCACCGACGACCGGGACGCCGAGCTCAGCCGCGACGAGGTCACCGGCCTGATCTCCGTGCACACCGCCGCCCGGCACCGCGGCGCGCTGCTCGCCCCCGTCGACTCCCGGGTCTACGTCCTGCTCCCCGAACTCCCGCCCGGCCTGCCGCTCGCGACCCTGCGCGCCTGGGCCCAGGAGACCGTCGACGCCGCCCGCGACCACCTCGGCATCCCGCTGCGCGCCGCGATCGGCCCCACCGTCGACACCCTGGGCGAGGTCCCCGCCTCCCGCGCCCAGGCCGACCGCATCCTCGACGCCATGGGCCGCGGCGGAGTCGTCCCGGACGTCGCCGCCCTGCACGACGTGCAGGCCGAGGTGCTGGTCTCCGAGGTCCTCGCGCTGCTGCAGGACCGCCCCGAACTGCGCGACCCCCGGCTCAGCGCGCTCACCGCGTACGACGACCGCCACCACACCCGCCTCGCCGAGTCGGTCCTCGCCTACCTCGACGCCCTCGGCGAGGTCCGACACGCCGCCGACGCCCTGCACATCCACCCCAACACCCTGCGCTACCGGGTGCGCCGGGCCGAGCAGCTGACCGGCCTCGACCTGACCCAGCCCCGGCAGCGACTGCTCGCCATGCTCCAGCTGAGGCTGGACGAGAGCTGAGAGCACGAGGCCCCGCACCCCTGGCGGAGGTGCGGGGCCCGGCGTGTTCTCAGCTCAGGTGACGGTGCGTCACATCCGGTGCCACGGGCCCGTGATCGCCAGCATGATGCCCGGCTCCTGGATGTTCGCGAACAGCGTCCGCCCGTCGTGCGAGAAGGTCACCCCGGTGAACTCGCTGAACTCCGGCGCCTCGGCGGTGCCGAGGTTGAGCTCGTTGCGCGCCAGCGCGTAGGTCCTGCCGTCCTGGGTCACGCCGAACAGGTGCTGGACGCCGACGCCGTCCTCGGCGATGATCAGGCCGCCGTGCGGCGAGACGGTGATGTTGTCCGGGCCGTCGAAGTTGCCGTGGTCGGCCCAGACGTCGTCGTTGACGCCGAGGATGACCTTCAGGGTCAGCGTGCGGCGCACCGGGTGGTAGAACCACACCTGGCCGTCGTGCTGCAGCGGCGACTCCTCGCGGGCGAAGGAGGACACGAAGTAGATGCCGTTGTCGCCCCACCACATGCCCTCGAGCTTGCGGGCCCGGGTGATCTCGCCGTCCTTGAACTGCTTGCGGATCGAGGTGGTGCGCGCGTCGCGGTCCTGCACCTTGACCCAGTCGGCGCCGTACGTGGTGCCGGGCTTGGTGGCCCGGGACAGGTCGTCGACCAGCTTGCCCTGCGCGTCGAACGCCTTCAGCGCCTCCAGCACGCCGGCGTCGGCGGCCAGGGTGCGCAGCCTGCCCTTGCCGTGCCGGAAGCCGGCCGGCGGGGTCCAGCGGTAGAACAGGCCGTTCGGCTTGGAGGCGTCCTCGGTCAGGAAGGCGTGGCCGCGCTTCTCGTCGATCACCACCGCCTCGTGGGCGAACCGGCCGAAGGCCTTGACCGGCTGCGGGTCGCGGTTGGCGTCCTGGTCGTGCGGGTCGACCTCGAAGACGTAGCCGTGGTCCTTGGTGAAGCCGTTGGTGCCGGCCTTGTCCTCGGTCTCCTCGCAGGTCAGCCAGGTGCCCCACGGGGTGGCGCCACCGGCGCAGTTGGTCGCGGTGCCGGCGATGCCGACCCACTCGCGGACCTGGCGCGGGCCGTGGCCGTGCCCGTGGCCGGACACCTCGACGACGGTGCAGCCGCCGGCCGCGGCCGGGTCGTAGACGTGGCCCTCCAGCAGCGGCACCGGGTGCGGCCACTTCGAACGGGCGCCCGCCAGCTCGTGGTTGTTCACCAGCAGGGTCGCACCGTGCCGACCCTCGAACGCGGCGGTGCCGTCGTGGTTGCTGGGCGTGGACTCGCCGGTGACCAGGGTGGTCCGGCCGGTCCGGGTGATGATCTCGTACGAGAAGCCCTTGGGCAGCGCCAGGATGCCGTCCGGGTCGGACACCAACTCACCGTAGCCGACCGCGTGGTGACCGCCCTTCGCGAACGCGGCCTCCCCGCCGGCCGGCGCGGCGATCGCCCCCGGCGCGGTGGCCAGCACCTCGGCGCTGCCGGCGATCAGGACACCGGCCCCGAGCATGGTCGAACGGTTGACGAAGTCCCGACGGGACAGCGACATGGCGGTCACTCCTGGAGGCGAGGGGATGTGCATCGGTGACCGACAGACAACGGGCCAGGTGTGAACCGTGGGTGAACCGGACGCAGCGTCAATGCGCCCATTTACCAACAAAAGACGAGCCCATGGGCAAGTCTTTACCGACGCGGCTGGTGCTGGGTACGCTCGACCCGCCACTGCTCCCACGCCGTCAGCCAGGCGTCCTCCGTGCCCGACGGCAGCTCCGGCGTCCCGCCCGCCCACAGCCGCTCCCACGCCCGCTGCGCCGGCAGGCTCGGCACCTCGCTGGCGAACACCGTGTACCGGACGACCTCCTCCACCGCCGCCGACCCCTCCGGCGTCCCGGTCAGCCAGTCCGCGTGCTGCGCCAGCCGGGTCAGGTGGTTGACCATCGAGGTGACCGCCTCGGTCGCCTCGTCCCGGGACTCCGACGCCAGCCGCATCTGCTGCCGCACCGCCGCCTCCCAGCGCACCGGCCCGGCCTCCCCGCGCAGCCGCCGCGGCAGCCGGGGCGGCCGCCCGGCCCGCAGCTGCGCCTCCATCGAGACCGCCTCCGCCACGCTGTGCTCCACCACCTCGCGGTGCGCCTCCAGCCCGGCGACGCTCGGCAGCTCCCGCTCCTCCAGCGGTACCCGGCGGTCCTCCTGACGCTCCGCCAGCCGCCGCAGCAGCGCGGTGCGGCCCAGCACGTACCGCTCGAAGTCCTCGATCCGGCGCAGCTCCACCCCGCCCGGCGGCACCCCGCGACCGGTCACCGTCACGGTGATCCCGTCCACCCGCAGGCGGCCCGCCCACACCGCGCCGTACCCGGTGCCCGGCCGCTGATCCTCGTGGACCTGCACCGCCCGCGGCTCGCCCTCGACGGTGATCCACTCCCGCAACGCCCGCACCCGCCCCGGGCCGTCCCCCTCGTCGATCTCCAACTGCTCGTACAGGCGGTCGCGTTCGTCCTCGACCACGTCCTCCAGCTCCGGCAGCGCCCGGCCCCGCTCCGCCCCCGGCCGGTAGGTGCGCACCGTCACGTACGGCCCCTGCGCCGAACTCCAGTCCCCCGAACGGATCTCCACCCACCCGAGCTCGCCGTTGGCGATCTCGTACTCCGCCAGCGCGTCCCGGCACGGCGGCGCGTCGCCCTCCGCGCACGCCCCCTCGACCGCCGCGTGGTCCAGCGCGAAGACCGGGAAGTCCGCGCCCGCCAACACCCGCCGGCTGTACGCCTCGTGGTCGGAGTAGAAGTCCTCGGCGTCCCACGGCCCGCTCGTGCGCTGCCTCTTCATCCCTCGCCGCACCCCCGGCACTAGCCTCACGAAGTTCCCTACCGGGCGGGCCCGGCATCGCCCCACGATAAGGCCCCACCCACCTGTCGGGCCATCAGCTTCGGCCTACTTCCACCCCTGGGGAGGACAAAGAGCCGCCCGTTCCGGGAGCACCGGTGGTTCACCCCTTGGTGTTGCGCAGCGACCGGGCCTTCACCGCCGCGCGGCGGGCCTCCTTGGCGACCTTGCGGTCGAGGTGGAGTTCACCGACGGCTTCGAGGACCTCGACCGTCATGGGGTGCGGGACCCGCCAGACCTCGCCGAAGTAGCTGGCCGGGTCGTCGGTGACCGGGAGGTCCGCGACCAGGGCCTGGAGGCGGCCGCCCTCGCCGGCGGTGATCAGCAGCACCGCCGCCATCGAGTCGACCACCCGCCACAGTGCGACGGGGCGCTCCGCCGCCGCGACATCGGAGCCCCGGGCGCGCAGCCACTCGCGGGCGAGGCCGCCGAGCTCGGGGTCGTCGACGACCTCCGCGACCGCGGCGGTGGCGTCCTGGCCGAGCTCGCCGAGCGCGGCCACGCAGTAGTAGCGGCGCACCGGCGACTGCACGTCCCGGCCGCGCGCCCCGCCCAGCAGTTCCCGCGCCGCCTCGGCCGGCTCGCGCGCGGACAGCCAGGCCTTCAGCTCGGCCTCGGGCAGCAGGTTGGGGTTCTCCGCCAGCGCCCGCAGCAGCTCGGCGCCGCTACTCTCGGCCAGGTCGCCGACCAGCGGGGCGTCGTAGCCGTCGGCGATCAGCCACTCGCGGACGGCGTACTGGCCGAGGGTGGTGAGCCGGACGGTGCCGAACCGGGCGGCGTCCTCCTCGGTGAGCGGGCTGTCGGTCTCCACGGGTCCGGCGGCCCCGCCCGCGTCCTCCTCCTCGAACAGCTCGGGGTCGATCGGCCGGTGTTCGAGCAGTCCGAGTTCGGCGAGGTCGGCGAGCATCGGGTCGAGGACCACCATCACGTCGGTGATCTCGCCGAGCATCTCCTCGTCGGGCTCCTGCCCGTCCGGGACCACCAGCAGCGCGGCCAGCACGCCGAGCGGGAGGGTCTCGGCGCCCGGCTCGGCGAAGGCGGTGGCCTCGTAGAGCACGTGCATCGCCTCGTCGAGGAGTTCGGCCGCCTCCTCGCGGGCGCCCTCCACCTCGGCCAGGCCCTCCTCCGCCTCCTCGCCGGCGGCCTCGCCCTCGGGGGCGCCGTCCGCGGAGCCGTCCGCCTCGGGGTCGACGGACTCGGCCTCGACGGCCAGCTCGCGGACCAGCTCGGCGGCCTCGAACCACAGGCCGAGCACCGCCTCCGGCTCGCCGGCCTCGACCGCCTCCAGGTCCGGGCCGGGGATCGCGACGTGCGCGCCCTCCTCGGTGGTGCCGGTCTCGATCAGGTCGAGGTCGCAGGCGAGCGCCCAGGCGCGCAGCGCCTCGACCACCTCGTCCTCGGTCGGGTCGGCGGCGCCCAGCATCCGGGCGGCCTGGACGCGGTCGGCGTCGAGGAGTTCGCCGTGCTCGTCCACCTCGCGGTGCGGGGCGATCCAGCGGGCCAGCGCCACCACCTGGGCGATCAGCGGGACGGCGAGCGCGGAGGCGGCCAGCTCCCGGTCGTCGGGCAGCACGATCGGCGGGACCAGCACCGCCGCGTCGTCCGGGTCCTCGTCGCCGCTCTGCGCGCCGTACAGGTCCGCCAGGTCGTAGTCGGCCGGCAGCAGGCCCTCGCCGGCGTCGGACGGCTGGTCAGGGGTGAAACGGCTACGTCCGGCCATCGCGCGCTTTTCTCCCGTACTCGCTGGAGGGACCGCCCCCGGGAGGCGCCCGCGGCTCGCGAGCCGGGAACGGCGGTGCGGACCGACGCGTATCGGTCCGTCAACCCAGCGTATCCGGCGCCAGGGCCTGTCGCCTGAGCTGCGCGAGCGTCCCCCCGAACGAGTGGGACCGACCCGCCGAACGAGTGTCCGGGGCACGTATCCTTCGATGGGCGCCGTGCACCACCCTCGCGCGTGCGCCCCCGGGGCGACGAAGCCCCGACCCCCGTTCACGCACACCCGCACCATTCGGGTCCCGTCGCCGTGCCGCCATCCTTGGCCCGGCCGCGCCCGGTGGCGCCCTGGCCACAGGAGACCCCTGCCATGGCGGACCTCTCCCCCGCCGGCTCCGGCCTGAGCACCGCTCAGTACGCCGGACGCCGACTGTCGGAGGCCCTGCTCCCGCTGGAGCTCGCACCTCGCAAGCAGCTCCAGCTCGCCGCGATCAGCCGCTGGAACGCGCTGCGCGGCATCCGGGTCGGCCTGGTCGCCGGCGCGCTGCTGCTCCTGCTGATCGGCGCCAACCTGGCGACCCCGATCTACCCGGTGCTCCAGCAGCGGCTCGGCCTGACCCCGCTCGACACCACGATCCTCTTCACGGTCTACGTCTTCGCGCTGGTCCCGGTGCTCGCCGCGGTCGGCCACTGGTCGGACCACCTCGGACGGCGCGCGCTGATCCTGCCCGCGCTCGCGCTGGCCGCCGTCGGCGACGCGGTCTTCGCCACCGCCGGCTCGTTCTGGCAGCTCGCCGCCGGTCGCGCGGTGCAGGGCGTCGCGGTCGGCCTGTCCACCGGTGCCGCGGGCGCGGCCCTCGGCGACCTGCTGCCCGACCGGCCGACCCTGGCCGCCAAGCTCACCCTGGCCTGCTCGGCCGGCGGCGTCGCCCTCGGCCCGCTGGTCGGCGCCGCGCTGGCGGGCGGCCCGGACCCCCTGATCGGCCCGTTCCTGCCGCACGCCGTGGCGCTGCTGGCGCTGTGCGTGCCGCTCGCCCTGGTGCACCCGCGGATGCCCGGCTCGGTGCGGCCGCCGGCCTCCCCGCCGCGCATCACCACCCCGGCCCACCTGCGCCCGCAGCGGCTGCGGCTGCCGCGGTCGGGCCGCCGCGAGTTCCTGCTGGCGTCCGGCGCCGGGTTCGTCTCGTACGCGGTGTTCGGCGTCTACCTGGCGCTCGCCCCGGCCTTCTCCACCACCCTGCTGCACACCGGCTCCCGGATGGCCGGGGCGGGCGTCGCCGCGCTGCTGCTCGGCTCGTCCGCCGCGGCGCAGCTGCTGGTGCCGCCGACCGCCGACCGCGTGGTGGTGGCTCTCGGCCTGACAGGTCTGGCGGGCGGACTCGGCCTGCTGACCCTCGCCGCGGCCACCGGCACGCCCGCGCTGCTGTTCATCGGCAGTGTGCTGGCCGGAACCTGCCAGGGCGTCGCGTTCCGCTCGCTGTTCACCAGCGCGGTCGCCGCCCTCGACCCGGCCCGCCGCGGCAGCGAGCTGTCCACCCTGTGGATCATCGTCTACCTCGGCTCCTCCGCCCCGATCATCGCCGTCGGCGCCCTCACCCGCGCCTACGGCCTCCTCCCCGCCGTCACCACCTTCGCCCTGCTCGCCGCCACCGCCGCCCTGGCGCTGGCCGCCGCGGTCCTGCGCGGGCGCCGCTGACGGTGCGTCGGAAGGCCGGAGCAGCGCGGCTGCTCCGGCCTTCCCGTCTCCTGTCGGAGCGTCAGCCGCAGAAGGCGTGGTCGATCAGCGAGACCACCGCCGGGTAGAAGACGGCGCCCTTGGCGGGGTCGTACGGGGTGGCGGAGAGGGCGAGCTGGCGGGTGCCGTCGCGGGTGCCGAAGACGAAGCTCGCGTAGCCGAGGATGCCGCCGGAGTGGCCCCACACGGTCGTGCAGGAGAGCCGGAGCTGCTCGGTGCCCAGGCCGTAGCGGGTGGGCGGGAACTCGTCGCCGGGGACGGTGGTGGTCAGCTCGGCGAGCTGGGCGGGGGCGAGCAGGCGGCCGCCGAACAGGGCCGCCTGGAAGCGGGCCAGGTCGTCGGTGGTGGAGATCAGCTCGCCGGAGGCGCCGGCCATCGAGGGGTTGATCTCGGTGACGTCGGCGGGGCCGGTGGAGAGCGGGAGGTAGCCGTGGCTGTGCGGGCCGGGGATCGCGGTGGCGGTGCCCGGCAGGTAGGTGTGGCGCAGGCCGAGCGGGCGCAGGATGCGCCGCTCGACCTCGGTGCGCCAGGAGTGCCCGGTGACGGCGTCGACCAGCTTGCCGATCAGCAGGTAGTCGGTGTTGGAGTAGTGCCAGCCCTGCCCGGGCGGGAAGTACGGGGCGTGCCGGGCCGCGACGGCGATCAGTTCGTCCGGGGTGTGGGTGATCCAGCGGCCGGTGTCGAGGATCCTGCGCACGTCGTCCTCGGTCTCGTGCGCGAACTGCGGGTCCTCGGTGTAGTCGTAGATCCCGGCGGTGTGGCTCATCACCTGGCGGACGGTGATCGTGTCGCCGCCGGGGTACGCGCCGGGCAGGTAGCGCTCCAGCGGGTCGTCGAGCCGGACCCGGCCCTCGGCGGTGAGCTGGAGCAGCACGGTGGCGACGAAGGTCTTGTTGACGCTGCCGGCCCGGAACTCGCCGTCCAGCGGGGCCGGGTCGGTGGAGTCGAGGGCGCGCAGCCCGGAGCCGCCCCGCCAGGCCACCCGGCCGTGGTCGCGGAGTTCGGCGACGGCGCCGACCGCGCCGCCCTCGGTGGTCAGTGCGTCCAGCCCGTGCTGCAGTGCGGCCCGGTCGGTGCGGGTGGTCGTGGTCGCGGTCGCGGCCCCCGCCACCGGGGCGAACGCCAGCACGCTCGTCCCGGCGAGCAGGGCGGCGGCGAGCCGCAGCGCGGTGCGGCGGACGGTGCGGTGCTCGGTCATCTGATCCTCCTGGGAAGGTGGGCCGGTCCCCTCGGCCGGGCCCACCTTCGCCCGCCGGCACCCGCGGCCGCGTCACCCCCAGGAGCCAAGCCCGACCGCCGCCGCTACCCCCCTGGTGCTACGGACCGCCTCATACCGGTGGGAGTTGACGACCCGTCACCCCCGGACACGCGCGAGGGCGCGGCGCCCCCTCGGAGAGGGGAGCGCCGCGCCCTGCGGTGGCGACGGTGCGTCAGACGTTGAAGCCGAGCGCGCGCAGCTGCTCGCGGCCGTCGTCGGTGATCTTGTCGGGGCCCCACGGCGGCATCCAGACCCAGTTGATCCGCAGGTCCTTGACCAGACCGTCGGTGGCGGTCTTGGCCTGGTCCTCGATCACGTCGGTGAGGGGGCAGGCCGCCGAGGTGAGGGTCATGTCGATGGTGGCGACGTCGTCCTCGTCGATGTGGATGCCGTAGATCAGGCCGAGGTTGACGACGTCGATGCCCAGCTCGGGGTCGACGACGTCCATCAGGGCCTCGTGCAGGTCCTCGACGGAGACGGTGCCGGCGGTGGTGAAGGCACCGGGCGCCGCGGCGTCCACCGCTTCGGCCGCCTCGACCGCCTGGGTCTCGTTCTCACTCATGGATTCGGTGTCCTTCGTCCGTCAGTCGGTGATCTCGGGCCGGCCGGCCAGGGCCTTGGCGGTGGCGTCCTTCCAGGCCATCCAGCTGAGCAGGGCGCACTTGACGCGGGCGGGGTACTTGGAGACCCCGGCGAACGCGACCGCGTCCTCCAGGACCTCCTCGTCGCCCTCGGACTGGCCCTTGCTCTGCATCAGCTCCAGGAAGGCCTCCTGGATCTGCTGGGCCTCGCCGACCGGCTTTCCGACCACCAGGTCGTTGAGCACGGAGGCGGAGGCCTGGCTGATCGAGCAGCCCTGCGACTCGTAGGAGACGTCGGCCACCACCGCGCCGTCGAGCTTCACCCGCAGGGTGATCTCGTCGCCGCAGGTGGGGTTGACGTGGTGGACCTCGGCGTCGCCGGTCCGCAGCCCCTTGCCGTGGGGGTTGCGGTAGTGGTCCAGGATGATCTCCTGGTACATGGAGTCGAGCTTCATGGAGCAGCCACCTCAGCCGAAGAAGTTGCGGACGTGGTGGAGGCCGTCGATCAGCGCGTCGACCTCGCCCGGCGTCGAGTACAGATAGAACGACGCCCTGGTGGTCGCCGGAATTCCGTACCGCAGGCAGACCGGCCGTGCGCAGTGGTGGCCGACCCGCACCGCGATGCCCTGCTCGTCGAGCACCTGGCCCACGTCGTGCGGGTGGATGTCGCCGAGCGTGAAGGAGATCGCCGCGCCGCGGTCGACGGCCGTGCGCGGGCCGATGATCCGCAGGTCGGGGACCTCCAGCAGGCGCTCGATCGCGTACTCGGTGATCGCGTGCTCATGGGCGGCGATGCGCTCCATGCCGATCCCGGACAGGTAGTCGATGGCCGCGCCGAGACCGACCGCCTGGGCGATCGGCGGGGTGCCGGCCTCGAACTTGTGCGGGGCCGGGGCGTAGGTGGACGAGCCCATGGTGACGGTCTCGATCATCTCGCCGCCGCCGAGGAACGGCGGGAGGTCCTCCAGCAGCTCCTGACGGCCCCACAGCACGCCGATGCCGGTCGGGCCGACCATCTTGTGGCCGGTGAAGGCGACGAAGTCGGCCTCCAGCGCCTGCACGTCCAGCACCATGTGCGGGGCGGCCTGCGAGGCGTCGATGCAGACCAGCGCGCCGACCGACTGGGCCTTGCGGACGATGGTCTCCACCGGGTTGACCGTGCCCAGCAGGTTGGACACCAGGGTGAAGGAGACGATCTTCGTCTTCTCGGTGATCAGCTCGTCGATGTTGGACAGGTCGAGCCGGCCCTCGTCGGTGAGCCCGAACCACTTCAGCTTCGCGCCGGTGCGCTGCGCCAGCAGCTGCCACGGCACGATGTTGGAGTGGTGCTCCATCTCGGTGATCACGATCTCCGAGTCGGCGTCCACCTTGTACGGCTCGTCGGCCCAGCCCAGCATGTTGGCGACCAGGTTGAGCGACTCCGAGGCGTTCTTGGTGAAGATCACCTCGTTGCGGCTGGGCGCGTTGATGAAGGCCGCGACCTTGTCCCGGGCGCCCTCGTACAGCGCGGTGGCCTCCTCGGCGAGCACGTGCACGCCGCGGTGGACGTTGGCGTTGTGCTGCTCGTAGTAGGCGTTCAGGGCCTCCAGCACCTGGCGCGGCTTCTGCGAGGTGGCCGCGTTGTCCAGGTAGACCAGCGGCTTGCCGTCGTGCAGTCGGCGCCCCAGGATCGGGAAGTCCTTGCGGATCGCGTCGCCGAACTCCTGTGCCAGGGCGAGGGGTCCGGTCAGGTGGGTATGGCTCACTCGGAAGCGCCGCCCTTCACGTAGCTCTCGTAGCCCTCTTCCTCCAGCTTGTCCGCGAGCTCGGCACCGCCGGACTCGACGATCCGGCCGGCCGCGAAGACGTGGACGTAGTCGGGCTTGATGTAGCGCAGGATGCGGGTGTAGTGGGTGACCAGCAGGGTGCCGACCTCACCGGTCTCGCGCACCCGGTTGATGCCCTCGGAGACGATCCGCAGCGCGTCGACGTCGAGGCCGGAGTCGGTCTCGTCGAGGATCGCGATCTTCGGCTTGAGCAGCTCGAGCTGGAGGATCTCGTGGCGCTTCTTCTCACCGCCGGAGAAGCCCTCGTTCACGTTGCGCTCGGCGAACGCCGGGTCCATCTGCAGCGCGGCCATCGCCTCCTTGACCTCCTTGACCCACAGCCGCAGCTTGGGGGCCTCGCCGCGGACGGCGGTGGCGGCGGTGCGCAGGAAGTTGGAGACCGAGACGCCGGGCACCTCGACCGGGTACTGCATGGCCAGGAACAGGCCGGCCCGGGCCCGCTCGTCGACCGACATCTCCAGCACGTCCTCGCCGTCCAGCAGCACCTGGCCGCCGGTGACGGTGTACTTGGGGTGGCCGGCCAGCGAGTACGCGAGGGTGGACTTGCCGGAGCCGTTCGGACCCATGATCGCGTGGGTCTCGCCCTGCTTGACCGTCAGGTCGACGCCACGGAGGATCTCGCGCGGACCGCCCTCGGCGTTGACGGAGACGTGCAGGTCGCGGATTTCAAGCGTTGCCATGGGGTACTCAGTTCTCCTGGTTGACGGAGACGAGCACATCGTCCCCTTCGATCTTCACGGGGTAAACGGCGACCGGCCTGGTCGCGGGCAGCCCGGACGGCTTCCCGGTGCGCAGGTCGAAGCTGGAACCGTGCAGCCAGCACTCGATCATGCAGTCCTCGACCTCGCCCTCGGAGAGCGAGACGTTGGCGTGCGAGCAGATGTCGTTGATCGCGTACACGCCGTCGTCGGTCCGGACGATCGCGACCGCGACGCCGTTCAGCTCGACGCGCTTGGGAACGTCCTCCTGGAGGACGCTCAGCGCGCAGGCGCGGACGTAGGTCATGCGACCGTCTCTTCCAGCTCGGCCTCGATCTTCTCCATCAGACGGTCCTGGATCTCGGCGACGCCGATCTGCTGGACCAGCTCGGCGAAGAAGCCGCGCACCACCAGGCGGCGGGCCTCGTCGGCCGGGATGCCGCGGGACTGCAGGTAGAACAGCTGCTCGTCGTCGAAGCGGCCGGTGGCGGAGGCGTGGCCGGCCCCGACGATCTCGCCGGTCTCGATCTCCAGGTTCGGGATCGAGTCGACCCGGGCGCCGTCGGTGAGCACCAGGTTCCGGTTGAGCTCATAGGTGTCGGTGCCGAGCGCGGCGGCGCGGATCAGCACGTCGCCGACCCAGACGGCGTGCGCGTCCTGGCCCTGCAGGGCGCCCTTGTACGCGACGTTGGAGCGGCAGTGCGGGGTGTCGTGGTCGATCACCAGGCGGTGCTCGAGGTGCTGGCCGGCGTCGGCGAAGTACAGGCCGAACAGCTCGGCCTCGCCGCCGGTCCCCGCGTAGTTCACCCGCGGGTGCAGCCGGACCACGTCGCCGCCGAAGGTGACCACCACGGACTTGAACGTGGCGTCCCGGCCGACCAGCGCGTTGTGCTGGGCGACGTGCACCGCGTCGCGGTCCCAGTCCTGGACCGAGACGAAGGTCAGCTTCGCGCCGTCGCCGACCAGCAGCTCGACGTTGGCGGCCCGGGTGCCGGAGCCGGTGTGGTTCAGCACCACGACGGCCTCGGCGAACGGCTTGACCTCGACCACCAGGTGGGCGAAGGCGGTGCCGCCCTCGCCGTGTACGTCGATCCGGACCGGCTCGGTGAGCACCGTCTCCTTGGGGACGGTCACCACCAGGGCCTGCTCGAAGGCGCTGAACGCCTGCGCGGCGACCCGGTCCACCGGGGTGCCGGCCTTGCCGACGCGGGCGTCGTCCCGGCCTACCAGCTCGGAGGTGACGCCCTCCGGCAGGCCCAGGTCGATCTTGTCCTCGCCCTTGACCGCATCAACGGCCGAGCCGTCGTGCAGCCCGCCGAGGCGGTGCAGCGGGGTGAACCGCCAGTCCTCCTCGCGGCCGGTGGGCACCGGGAAGTCGTTCACGTCGAAGGACGGCTTGACCGCGACACGGGCGTCGATCGGCTGCCGGACGGTCTCGCGGCCGGTGCCCGGGCCGGCGAGCTGCGCGCCGGCGCCGGCGGTGCCGACCTCGATCGAACCGGCGGTGGTGGAGCCGGGGGTGTTCTGCTCAGCCATGGCTGTTCGTGTTGCTCTCTTTCGGAAATGGTCGACGGACGGCGGGTGCTGACGGCGCGTCAGCCGACCGCGCCCTCCATCTGCAGCTCGATCAGCCGGTTCAGCTCCAGCGCGTACTCCATCGGCAGCTCGCGCGCGATCGGCTCGACGAAGCCGCGGACGATCATCGCCATCGCCTCGGTCTCGGTCATGCCGCGGCTCATCAGGTAGAACAGCTGGTCCTCGGAGACCTTGGAGACGGTCGCCTCGTGGCCCATCGACACGTCGTCCTCGCGGACGTCCACGTACGGGTAGGTGTCCGAGCGGGAGATGGTGTCCACCAGCAGCGCGTCGCACAGCACGTTCGACTTGGCGCCGTGCGAGCCCTCGCCGATCTCGATCAGGCCGCGGTAGGAGGTCCGGCCGCCGCCGCGCGCCACCGACTTGGAGACGATGTGCGAGGAGGTGTTCGGCGCCATGTGGACCATCTTCGCGCCGGCGTCCTGGTGCTGGCCCTCACCGGCGAAGGCGATCGACAGCGTCTCGCCCTTGGCGTGCTCGCCCATCAGGTAGACGGCCGGGTACTTCATGGTGACCTTGGAGCCGATGTTGCCGTCGATCCACTCCATGGTCGCGCCCTCGTACGCCACGGCGCGCTTGGTGACCAGGTTGTAGACGTTGTTCGACCAGTTCTGGATCGTCGTGTAGCGGCAGCGGCCGCCCTTCTTGACGATGATCTCGACCACCGCGGAGTGCAGCGAGTCCGAGGAGTAGACCGGCGCGGTGCAGCCCTCGACGTAGTGCACGTAGGCGTCCTCGTCGACGATGATCAGCGTCCGCTCGAACTGGCCCATGTTCTCGGTGTTGATCCGGAAGTAGGCCTGCAGCGGGATGTCGACGTGCACGCCCTTCGGCACGTAGATGAACGAGCCGCCGGACCACACCGCGGTGTTCAGCGCGGCGAACTTGTTGTCGCCGGCCGGGATGACGGTGCCGAAGTACTCCTTGAAGAGCTCCGGGTGCTCCTTCAGCGCGGTGTCGGTGTCCAGGAAGATGACGCCCTGCTCCTCCAGGTCCTCACGGATCTGGTGGTAGACGACCTCCGACTCGTACTGCGCGGCGACGCCGGCCACCAGGCGCTGCTTCTCCGCCTCCGGGATGCCCAGCTTGTCGTAGGTCGCCTTGATGTCGGCGGGCAGGTCCTCCCAGGACTCGGCCTGCTTCTCGGTGGACCGCACGAAGTACTTGATGTTGTCGAAGTCGATGCCCGACAGGTCGGAGCCCCAGGTCGGCATCGGCTTCTTGCCGAACAGCTTGAGGCCCTTGAGTCGCAGGTTGAGCATCCACTCGGACTCGCTCTTCTTCGCGGAGATGTCGCGGACGACGTCCTCGTTGAGGCCGCGCTTGGCGGCGGCGCCGGCCACGTCCGAGTCGGCCCAGCCGTACTCGTAGGTGCCCAGGCCTTCGAGCTCGGGGTGTGCGATGTCAGTCATGCGAGGTTCCTCCGCGGACGATCCGATTCGTTGGGGGACGTACCGGCAGTCGGCACTGCACCGGGCGTCCGGGAGGACGACGGTGCGGCACCGGATGCCGGCACATACGTGGTGCAGACCCCGTCGCCGTGGGCGATCGTGGCCAGCCGTTGCACATGGGTGCCCAGGAGCTGCGAGAAGACCTCGGTCTCGGCCTCGCAGAGCTGCGGGAACTGCTCGGCGATGTGCGCGACCGGGCAGTGGTGCTGGCAGAGCTGGGCGCCGGCCGGTGCGCTCGCGGGCGGCGCGGAGGACACGGCGGACGGAACACGCCGCACCGTGGCAGCGTACCCGTCGGCGCTCAGCGCCTCGGCCAGCGCCTCGGCGCGCTGCTCGGCGTCGGCCAGCTCCAGGGCGGCCTGGTACTGGCGGCCCTGCCGGGCGAAACGAGCCCGGGCGAAGGCGGCGACCGCCTCCTCGCCCGCCTTGCCGCCGCCGGCCGCGTCGGAGATCCAGCGCAGCGCGTCGGCGGCCAGCTGGTCGTAGGCCTGGTAGAAGGCCGACCGGCCGGCGTCGGTGAGCGCGAACACCTTGGCGGGGCGCCCGCGGCCGCGGCTGCCGTACACGCGCTGCTCGCGTGCGTCGACGAGACCGGAGGCGGCGAGGCCGTCCAGGTGACGGCGGACCGCTGCGGCGGTCAGGCCGAGGCGGCTGGCCAGGTCGGCGGCCGAGGACGGCCCGTGGTCGAGAATCGACCGGGCGACCCGGTCCCGGGTCGCCCGATGCCCCTCCGCCAGGGCTTCCGCCGCCGTCGCGGGCACGGCACAGCCGGGGGCGTCGTGCTCCCCGGGCTGGGCGTCGTGCTCGCGAATCTTTTTCACAACACGATTGTTGCGTAATTCGGGTCCGAGAGACAAGCCGTGATCCACGCCTCACCGGTGTCGTCCATCACGGTAGGCAAGCCTTACCCGAGGACCGGCGTGAGCTGCTCCTACACTCGCCGGTATGCATGCAGACCCCGCCGTCGAGGTGACCGGACTGGTCAAGCGGTACGGCGACAAGACCGCCGTGGACGGGCTCGACCTCTCCCTCGCGCGCGGCGCCGTCACCGCCGTGCTCGGCCCGAACGGCGCGGGCAAGACCACCACCGTCGAGACCTGCGAGGGCTACCGGCGCCCCGACGCGGGCACCGTCCGGGTGCTCGGCCTCGACCCGGTCGCCCAGGGCGCCGAGCTGCGGCCCCGGATCGGTGTGATGCTCCAGTCCGGCGGCGTGTACCCCGGCGCGCGCGCCCTCGAGATGCTCCGCCACACCGCGAAGCTGTACGCCGACCCGCTGCCCGTCGGCCCGCTCGCCGAACGCCTCGGCCTGGACTCCTGCGGCCGCACCGCCTACCGCCGGCTCTCCGGCGGCCAGCAGCAGCGCCTCGCGCTGGCGATGGCCGTGGTCGGCCGCCCCGAGCTGGTCTTCCTGGACGAGCCCACCGCGGGCCTCGACCCGCAGGCCCGCCGCGCCACCTGGGAGCTGATCGCCGAGCTGCGCACCGCCGGCGTCACGGTGGTGCTGACCACCCACCAGATGGACGAGGCCGAGCAGCTCGCCGACGACGTCGCGATCATCGACCGCGGCCGCGTCATCGCCCAGGGCTCCCCCGACCGGCTGCGCGGCAGCGAGGCCCGGCTGCGCTTCGACGGCCCGGCCGGCCTCGACCTGGCCGGGCTGCGCAAGGTCCTCCCGGACGGCGCCGCCGTCGCCGAGGCCGCCCCCGGCTCCTACCGGGTGGACGCCGAACTCGACGCCGCCCTGCTGGCCGCCGTCACCGGCTGGTGCGCCGAGGCCGGCGTGATGCCGGACCGGCTGGCCGTGCAGCGCCGCAGCCTCGAAGACGTCTTCCTCGACCTGACCGGACGGGAACTGCGATGACCGCCGCCGACCTCACCCCCCGCCCGGGCGCCGCCCCCACCGGCCGGATGCTGCTCGCGCAGACCGCGCTGGAGACCCGGATGCTGCTGCGCAACGGCGAGCAGCTGCTGCTCACCGTGGTCATCCCGACCGTGCTGCTGGTCCTGTTCTCCGCCGTCGACGTGGTCGACACGGCCGGCCCCGGCAAGCGGGTCGACTTCCTCGCCCCCGGGCTGCTGGCGCTGGCCGTGATGTCCACCGCCTTCACCGGCCAGGCCATCGCCACCGGCTTCGAGCGCCGCTACGGGGTGCTCAAGCGCCTGGGCGCCACCCCGCTGCCGCGCTGGGCGCTGCTCGCCGCCAAGACCGGCTGCGTGCTGGTCGTCGAGCTGCTGCAGGTGCTGCTGCTCTCGGCGATCGCGCTGGCGCTCGGCTGGTCCCCGCACGGCAGCCCGCTCGCGGTGCTGGCGCTCCTGGTGCTCGGCACCGCGGCGTTCTCCGGCCTCGGCCTGCTGATGGCGGGCACCCTGCGGGCGGAGGCCACGCTGGCCGCCGCCAACCTGGTCTTCATCCTGCTGCTGCTGGCCGGCGGCGTGGTGGTGCCGCTGGCGAAGTTCCCCGCCGCGGTGCGCCCGGTGCTGGAGCTGCTGCCGATCTCGGCGCTCTCCGACGGCCTGCGCGCGGTGCTGCAGCTCGGCCACGGGGTGCCCTGGGGCGACCTCGGGGTGCTGGCGGCCTCGTCGGTGCTCGGCCTGACCGCGGCGGCCCGCTGGTTCCGCTGGGAGTAGCGGCCGCCGCCGGAGCACGGCATAAGCCCGCCTACGATGGTCCGGTGACCAACCCGTTCTCCCTCCTCGCCGACCGCTGGCACCCCTCCGCCCGGCAGGTCCGCCGGGCCGCTCTCGCCGCGCTGGTGATGAGCGTGGTGATCGTGGTCACCGGCGGCGCCGTCCGGCTCACCGCGTCCGGCCTCGGCTGCACCACCTGGCCGCGCTGCACCGGCGAGAGCGTGGTGCCGACGCCCGAGATGGGCGTGCACGGCGTCATCGAGTTCACCAACCGGATGCTCACCTACGTGCTGTGCGCCGCGATCGGCTGGGCGATCCTGGCCGCCCGCTGCGCCACGCCGTGGCGGCGCTCGCTCACCCGGCTCGGCTGGGCCCAGTTCTGGCTGGTGATGAGCAACGCCGTGATCGGCGGCGTCACCGTGCTGACCGGCCTCAACCCGTACATCGTGGCGGTGCACATGGTCGCCGCGATGGCCCTGGTGTGGGTCGCGGTGCTGATGTGGGAGCGCAGCGCGGAGGGCGACGCCGCGCCGCGGACGCTGGTCGCCGAGCCGATCCGGCACCTCGCCCAGGTGCTGGTCGCGGTGATCGGCCTGCTGGTGCTGGTCGGCACCATGGTCACCGGCGCGGGCCACCACCCGGGCGCGTCCAGCAAGGACGGCAAGCCGGTGGACCGGATCCCGATCGACTACGACCGCCTGGTGCAGGCCCACGCCGACCTGGTCTTCCTCTCGGTCGGCCTGACCCTCGCCGCGCTGCTGGTGTTCGCCGCCGTCAAGGCCCCCGCCCCGGCCCGGGCCCGGGTGCGCGAGCTGTTCGTCCTGCTGCTCGCCCAGGGCGTGCTGGGCTTCGTGCAGTACTTCACCGACGCGCCCGAGGTGATGGTCGGCCTGCACATGCTGGGCGCCGCGCTGATCTGGGGCGCCGCACTACGCGTCCCGCTGGCGCTGCGCAGCCGCGGCGGCATCCCCGCCCAGGCCAGCGCACCCGAGGCCGAACTGGTCGCCTGAGGCTCCGTCACGGGACGCCCTAGCTGTATTGACCACGAGCGTTGTTGACGGTGGTCTGGCTTGATCAAACGTGAAGACCTCCGGTGTGGTGGAGCTGTCTAGGACTGCACCGCACCGGA
>NZ_JBFAQR010000078.1:0-29893 GCF_040678815.1 Kitasatospora sp. NPDC049285
CCCGGAGGACCGGGCGGCCATTCCTTCCGAGCCCTCGAGGGCAACGCGCCATCAGCCATACCCGGTCCTCCCGGACCGCCTCACATTCTTAGGGAACGGGCCATGAGCGACTACCTGCTGCGGACCGCACGCGTGGACGAGATCCCCGCCGTGCTGGCGTTCTGGGCCGTGGCGGCCGAGGGCACCAGCATCACCGACGACGCGGACGGCGTGACCCGGCTGATCGAACGCGACCCCGAGGCCCTGATCCTCGCCGAACGCGAGGGCGCCATCCTCGGTACCGTCATCGCGGGCCACGACGGCTGGCGCTGCCACCTCTACCGCCTCGCGGTCCACCCGGACGCCCGCCGTCAGGGCATCGGCACCGCCCTGCTCGACGCCGCCCACACCCGCTTCGCCGCCCTCGGCGGCCGCCGCGCCGACGCGATGGTCCTGGAGCACAACGCCCTCGGCCAAGCCGCCTGGCACGCCGCCGGCTACGCCCGCGAGGACCGGTGGCGGCGCTGGACCAAGCCCCTGGGCTGACGCGTCGTCAGGCTCGGAGCGGGCCTTGCGGGACCGTTGCACCGCACGGGAACGACCGGTCGGCCCGCTGCTATGGTGGCCCGATGGCATCCGTTAGGCAGGTTCAGGTCACGTTCGACTGCGCGTCGCCCGAGCGCGTCGCCCGCTTCTGGTGCGAGGTCCTCGGGTACGTCGCCCCGGCTCCTCCGGAGGGCTTCGCCTCCTGGGACGACTTCAACGCCTCGCTGCCGCCGGAGAACCGCGACGCCTGGTTCTCCTGCACCGACCCGTCGGGCGTGGGCCCGCGCCTCTACTTCCAGCGCGTCCCCGAGGGCAAGGTCGTCAAGAACCGCGTCCACCTCGACGTCCGCGCCGGCACCGGACTCGTCGGCGCCGAGCGACTCGCCACCCTCCAGGCCGAAGCCGACCGCCTCATCGCGCTCGGCGCGAGCATCGACCGCATCCTGTACGCCGACGAGGAGAACGAGTCCTGCATCGTGATGCTCGACGTCGAGGGCAACGAGTTCTGCCTCGACTGACCGCCGCCGGTGGAACCTCCCCGGTTCCCTCCCCGCGTCACTTCCCCAGGAGGTGGGCGAAGTCGTTGCCGAGGGTGGCGAGGACGGGGAGGGCACCGAGGTCGGTGATGGCGCCCACGGGGATCGAGTAGCCCTGGTCGGGGACGGGCTCCGCGGCGGCGGCCGAGCCGGCGGGGAGCAGGACGGCGGCGACGAGGGCCAGAGCGGTGAGGGCCTGAGCGGTGAGGGCGGTGCGCATCGGCAGTCCTTGGCAGGGCGAGGCGGTGACGGTCGGTCAACGTCCGCGCGGGCCCGGAGGTGACGGTGTGCCGCCCGTTCGGCGGAGCCCGGTGCCCCCGCGGACAGCAGCTGCGACCCGCTCGGCCCGCCGTCGTCAAGCGAGCCGAGCAGACCTGCCGCGGCGACAGCGTCCGGCTGATGAACGGTCAGCTGTGGGCGGGGCGCCGAGGGTCAGGGGCGCAGCGGCTCCAGGGCCTTGAGGATGCGCGACCAGGCGTCGTCGGCGGCGTGCGGGCGGTAGGTGGCCGGCCGGTCCTCGCAGAGGAAGCCGTGCGGGGTGTCGGGGTAGCTGACGAGTTCGTGGCGGACGCCCGCGGTGGTCAGGCGCCGGCCGATGCGCTCCCACTGCTCGGGCGGGACGACGTGGTCCTGCTCGCCGACCAGGCCGAGGACGGTGGTGCCGTGGGAGGCGAGGGCGGCGGCCCCGGCGGGGGAGAGCGGGGGCTCGGGGTCGGCGAGCGCGATGCCGCCGTCGATGGCCCAGCCGGGGTAGCAGGCGGTGATCACGTCGAGCGGGAGCAGCGTCCCGGCCAGCAGGGCCAGGTGGCCGCCGAGGGAGAAGCCGGCGAAGCCGCGGCCGGGTCCTGCGCCGAGTCCGGTACCCAAGGTGAGGGCGTTGGCGGTGTCGGCGGCCACCTGCTCGGGGGTGAGGGAGCCCAGCAGGTGGAAGCCCTCCTCGCGGCCGCGGTCGTGGTAGCCGAGTTCGGCGCGGGGGCGCACGCGGCCGAAGAAGTCCGGTGCGGCGGCGGCGAATCCGGCGGCGGCCAGGCGGTGGCAGATCCCGCGGACCCAGGCGGTGACGCCGAACAGCTCCATCCCGACCACCACGGTGGCGGCGGGCGGCTGATCGGTGGGCGCGGCGAGGTAGATCTCGGGCCCGTCGGCGGGCTGCGCCCAGCGGGCCGACACGGCGGTGGAGCTCGGAGCGTCCGAACGCGGCACTTCTTCCCCCGTACTGGCAGGGCGCCCCGGCGGGTGGGTCCGGGACGCCGGGTACACGTCAGGCGTCAGGGTACTCCCGCCGGTCGGAGCGTGATCGACTGACGGGGTGTCAGCGGCGGAGGCGGCGGCGAGCGGTGAGCGATGGCAGCGCGGCAGCCGGTGTGACGGCGCGTCAGAACGCCGCGGCGTGGCGGACGGTGAAGGCGGCGGCGTCCCAGGTGCCGCCGAGCGACGGGGCGAGCGAGGCGGCGGCGAGGGTGCGGAAGGCGGTGGCGTCGTGGGCGGCCGCGCCCGCCGGGACGGCGCCGAGCAGCGGGGCACCGGCCACCGCGGGCAGGTCGGCGAGGTTGCAGCGGGCCGCCAGGTCGGGGTCGGCGGGCCAGCTGCCGACCACCACGCCGCGCACCGGCAGACCGCGGTGGCGCAGTGCCTCGGCGGTCAGCGCGGTGGTGTTGAGGGTGCCCAGGCCGGCCGCGGCCACCAGCAGGAACTCCACCGGCACGCCCAGGGCGAGGGTGGCCGCCGCCATGTCGGCGAGGGTGCGGCCCTGCTCGTCGTAGCGGACCAGCAGGCCGCCCGCACCCTCCACCAGGACGGTGCCGTGGCGGTCGGCGAGTGCGGCGACCGTCTCGGCCACCTCGGCCGGGGAGAGCGTGGGCAGGCCGGAGCGGTGCGCCGCGGTGTCCGGGGCCAGCGGCTCCGGGTACCGGACCAGCTCCACCCCGTGCACGGCCGGCCCGGCCAGCCGCAGCACCTCCGCGACGTCCCCCGGCTCGCCCGGCGCCACCCCGGTCTGACCGGGCTTCAGCACCGCGACCGCCCCGGCCGCGAGCGCGGCCACGGCCGCAGTGGTCACGGTCTTGCCGACCTCGGTGCCGGTGCCGGTGACGAACAGGACGGACATGGCTGGTGCTTCCTCGGTTCTCGTGGGGTGAGTGCTGCCTGACGAACATCGGTGACCGGGCGGGGGCTGCCGACACCCCCACTGCGACGGCGTCGGTCAGGCGGAGGCCGCTGCGGCGGCGGCCACCGCCCGGGTGATCGTGGCCAGGTCGTCGTCGGTGGTGATGAACGGCGGCATGGTGTAGATCAGGTCGCGGAAGGGCCGCAGCCAGACGCCGTGGGCGGTCGCGGCGGCGGTCGCGGCGGCCATGTCGACCGGGGCGTCCAGCTGGACCACGCCGATCGCGCCGAGGACGCGGACGTCCCGGACGCCGGGGAGCTCCGCGCAGGGGGCGAGGCCGTCCAGCAGCCCCGCCTCGATGCGTTTGACCTCGGTGCGCCAGTCCTGACGCAGCAACAGGTCGATGGAGGCGTTGGCGACGGCCGTGGCCAGCGGGTTGCCCATGTAGGTCGGGCCGTGGGCCAGCACCGGGACCTCGCCGCGCGAGATGCCGTCGGCCACCCGGGTGGTGCAGAGCGTGGCGGCCAGCGTCAGGTAGCCGCCGGTCAGCGCCTTGCCGAGGCACATCACGTCCGGCGAGACGCCCGCGTGGTCGGCCGCGAAGAGTTCGCCGGTGCGGCCGAAGCCGGTGGCGATCTCGTCGAAGACCAGCAGCACGTCGTGGGCGTCGCACAGCTCGCGCAGCGCCCGCAGGTAGCCGGGGGAGTGGAAGCGCATGCCGCCCGCGCCCTGTACCACCGGCTCGACGATGACCGCGGCCAGCTCGTCGGCGTGGGTCTCGATCAGCTCGGCGAGGTGGGCGAGGTACGCCGCGTCCGGTGCCTCGTCGAAGCCGGCCGGCGGCTCGGCGGCGAACAGCTGACGGGGCAGCACGCCGCCCCACAGGTGGTGCATCCCGCCCTCGGGGTCGCACACCGACATGGGGTGGAAGGTGTCGCCGTGGTAGCCGCCGCGCCAGGTGAGCACCCGGCGCTTGTCCGGCCGGCCGATCGACACCCAGTACTGCAGGCACATCTTCAGCGCCACCTCGACCGACACCGAACCGGAGTCGGCGAGGAACACGTGCTGCAGCGGCTCGGGCGTCAACTCGACCAGCCGGGCCGCGAGTTCGACGGCGGGCTGGTGGGTCAGCCCGCCGAACATGACGTGGCTCATCCGGTCGAGCTGCCCGCGCACCGCCGCGTCCAGCTCGGGGTGCCGGTAGCCGTGGATCGCCGCCCACCAGGACGACATCCCGTCCACCAGTTCCCGGTGCCCGCCGACCGGCTCGGCCAGCCGCAGCCGCACCCCGGCGGCGGACTCCACCACCAGCGGCTGCACGGTGCCGGGCATCGGGCCGTACGGGTGCCAGACGTGGGCCCGGTCCAGTTCGAGCAGCCGGGCCGGGTCCATGGGTGTCGCCGTCATCAGGCGTTCGGGGCCAGCTCGGTGCCGGCGCCGCGGCGGCGGACCCGGACCAGGTCGGTGCGGGCCTCGTCGGACGCCTCGGCGGCGACCGGGGCGAGCTCGGGCGCCTCCTCGGCGTGGCCGCCGCACGGGCCGCAGGCGCCGGTGCCGCAGGAGCCGGAGGCGCAGTCGTGCTCCGCGCCGCCGCCGCAGCCGGAGCTGACGCGGTGTCGGGGCAGGGTGGTCTGGTCGGCGCCCTCGACCTCGAAGCCGGCGTCCCGGATCATGTCGAGGTCGGCCTGGCCGGCCTGGCCCTCGCTGGTCAGGTAGTCGCCGAGGAAGATCGAGTTGGCGATGTGCAGGCCGAGCGGCTGCATCGCGCGCAGGTGGACCTCGCGGCCGCCGGCGATCCGCACCTCGATGTCCGGGCAGACGAAGCGGACCATCGCCAGGATGCGCAGGCAGCGCTGCGGGGTGAGGTTCCACTCCTCGGCCAGCGGGGTGCCCTCGAACGGGATCAGGAAGTTCACCGGCACCGAGTCGGGGTCGAGCTCGCGCAGGGCGAAGACCACGTCGACCAGGTCCGAGTCGCTCTCGCCCATGCCGGCGATCAGGCCCGAGCAGGCCGACAGGCCCGCGCCGTGGGCCTTGGTGACGGTGTCCACCCGGTCCGCGTAGGTGTGGGTGGTGGTGATGTCGCCGTAGGTGCCCTCGGAGGTGTTCAGGTTGTGGTTGTAGGCGTCCGCACCGGCCGCCTTCAGCCGCTCCGCCTGGTTGTCGGAGAGCAGGCCGAGGCACGCGCAGACCTCGACGGTCTCGTCGGCGCCCTTGATCGCGGCGATGGTGTCGGCGACCCGGTCGATGTCACGGTCCGTCGGGCCGCGGCCGCTGGCCACCAGGCAGACCCGCTTCGCGCCGCCGGCGACGCCCGCCGCCGCGGCCTCGGCCGCCTGGTCCGGCTTCAGCCAGGTGTACTTGAGGATCTCCGCCTTCGAGCCGAGACGCTGCGAACAGTAGGAGCAGTCCTCCGGGCACAGCCCGCTCTTCAGGTTGACCAGGTAGTTGAGCTTCACCCGGCGGCCGAACCACTGCCGCCGCACCCGACCGGCGGCCGCGACCACGTCCAGCAACTCGTCGTCGGTGGTGGCCAGGACGGCCAGCGCCTCCTCGCGGGTCGGCAGTTCCCGGCGGAGGCCCTTGGCGGTGAGGGTGTCGAGGAGTTCCATGCGCCTGATCCTGCCTGGGCCGCGACGGCTTGCGCCAGAGGGGACACGCCAGAAGATCGCCGCCGGGATGTGCGAGTTGTCACAGTGTCGGCGCTCACAGTAGCCCCGACCGGATCGACCTGGGCGGCGACCGCCGGCCGCGTTGGTTCCCAGACGTCCGACCCGCCGGACAGACGGTCCGATCAGCTGCTTACAATCTCCGCCATGACCTCGCAGCGGCAGCCGCACACCCTCGCGGCCGAGCACCAGCCACCGGCCGGACACCGGTCCGCGGGCGAGCGCGGGCGCAAGGCCGCCATGTGGAGCATCGTCGCTGCGCTCGCCGCCGGCGGGGTGTGGCTGGTCAGCAAGCCCCACCCGGGCGACGTGCTGCCCGGCCTCGGCCCGACCAGCAACCAGCCGTCCGCCTCCCCGCTCGCCGTGGGGCAGGCCGCTCCGCCGCTGACCGAGGCTCAGTCCTTCAACACCGAGCGGTACTTCCCCGCCCAGCGGGCGATCGAGCTGGACGGCTACCGGGCCCGCCGCACGGCCGGGCGGGACGGCGCCGACTGCCAGGCGATCCAGCTCGACAAGACCCGCGACCTGCTCAAGGACCTGTCCTGCCAGGGCTGGCTCGCCCTCGCCCTCACCCGCACCGACCAGCAGGTGATCAGCAGCGTCGCGGTGCTGCGGTTCGCCGACCCGCGCGCGGCCGGCCGGGCGCTGGAGGCGATCCGGGACAAGGCCGCCGACTTCGAGTTCACCTACCCCGACGGCGTGGGCGCCCCCGCCGCCACGGTCAAGCCGATGACCGCCGCCCGCATCGAGCAGGCCGGCCACTACCTGACCGTCACGCTCTCCCGCTACGCCGACCAGCGCGCCGGGACGGCCCCCGACGCGCTGCTGATCGACTCCACCCGGTCCGCCGCCGCGGCGGCCGGGTCGCCCTTCATGTGGATGTGACGGCCGCTCAGAACCAGTCCGGCGAGGTCTCCGCGGCGGTCCGGTCCAGGCTGTCCAGTAGGTCGAACTGGGCTGCGGTGCGCGGGAGTTCGACGCGGAAGAAGTAGCGCGCGGCCTGCCGCTTGCCGCGGTGGAACGGCTCGTCGGCGGCGCCCAGCGCGAGGTACTGCTCCAGCCAGATCCAGGCCAGCACGGTGTGCCCGACCGCCTCCAGGTAGACCGAGGCGTTCGGCAGCGCCAGCTCCGGGTCGCCGGCCGACCACAATGCCGCCGTGCTGCGGGCGATCCGGTCGCCGGCGGCGACGAGCGCCGCAGCGAAGTCCGCCGCCTCGCCGCCCGCGGCGGTGGCCCGGGCGGCGGTCGCGGCGAAGGACTCCAGCAGCAGCGCCAGCCCCGCGCCGCCGTCCTGGACCGCCTTGCGGCCCAGCAGGTCCAGGCCCTGGATGCCGTGGGTGCCCTCGTGGATCGCGTTCAGCCGGTTGTCCCGGTAGAACTGCTCCACCGGGTAGTCCCGGGTGTAGCCGTAGCCGCCGTGCACCTGGATGGCCAGGTCGTTGGCGGCCAGGCACCACTGCGAGGGCCAGCTCTTGGCGATCGGCGTCAGCACCTCCAACAGCCGCCCGGCGCGGTCGCGTTCGGCCTTCCGCGGGCCGGTGCGCTGCTCGTCGATCAACCGGCTGCAGTACAGGCTGAGCGCCAACGCGCCCTCCACGTAGGCCTTCTGCGCCAGCAGCATGCGGCGGACGTCCGGGTGCTCGATGATCGGCACCTGCGGGGCCTCGGGATCGCGGGCGGTCAGCGGGCGGCCCTGCGGGCGGGTGCGGGCGTAGTCCAGGGCGTGCAGGTAGCCGGTGTAGCCGAGCGCGGTGGCGCCCAGGCCGACGCCGGTACGGGCCTCGTTCATCATGTGGAACATGTAGGCCAGCCCGCGGCCCTCCTCGCCGACCAGTTCGCCGACCGCGCCCGCCGCGCCCTCCGGCGTGCGGGTGCCCTCGCCGAAGTTCAGCACCGTGTTGACGGTGCCCCGGTAGCCCATCTTGTGGTTGAGCCCGGCCAGTGCCACGTCGTTCCGCTCGCCGAGCGAACCCTCCGGCGTGACCAGGTACTTGGGGACGACGAACAGCGACAGCCCCTTCACGCCCGCCGGTGCGCCGGGGGTGCGCGCCAGCACCAGGTGGACGATGTTCTCGGTCAGCTCGTGGTCGCCGCCGGAGATCCACATCTTGGTGCCGAACAGCCGGTACCGGCCGTCCTCCTGCCGCTCCGCCCGGGTGCGCACGTCGGCCAGCGAGGAGCCGGCCTGCGGCTCGGACAGGCACATGGTGCCGAAGAACCGGCCCGCCGCCAGCGGGCGGACGTACGTCTCGACCTGCTGCGGACTGCCGTACGCGGCCAGCAGGTTGGCGTTGGCGACGGTGAGGAACGGGTAGGCGGCGGTGCCGACGTTGGCGGCGTGGAACCAGGCCATGCAGGCGTTGGCGATCACCGTGGGCAGCTGCTGGCCGCCCAGCTGGCGGTCCATCGCGGCGGAGAGCAGCCCGGAGCCGGCGAACACCTCCAGCGCGGCCTTCACCTCCGGGACCAGGTGCACCCGCTCGCCGTCGAAGCGCGGCTCGTTCAGGTCGGCGAGGCGGTTGTGCGGGGCGAAGTGCCGGGTGGCGATCTCCTCGGCCAGCTCCAGCACCGCGTCGAAGGTCTCCCGGTCGTGCTCGGCGTAGCGCTCCCGGGAGGTCAGCGCGGTGGCGTCGAGCCAGTCGTACAGCAGGAAGTCCAGGTCACGGCGGGACAGCAGCAGCGAGGTCATGGCGCACCGTTCGGGGGAGGGGACCGTAGGCGGTGATCCTACTCGCGGGTAGCGCCGGGCGGGAGGAGTGCGACGCCGGGCCCGACCCCCGTGGGGAGGGGTCGGGCCCGGCTGTCGGGGGACGGGTCAGGAGTTGAAGAGCTGCAGCTCGGAGAGCTGGCCGGCGGGCCAGCCGGTGTTGCCGGTGAAGGTCAGCCGCAGGTAACGGGTGCTGGTGGCGGGCAGGTTGACGGTGGCGGTGTTGCCGGTGGCGGGGTCGAAGGTGTAGCCCGCGGAGCCGGTCAGGGTGGTGAAGGTGCTGCCGTCGGTGGAGCCCTGGACGGTGATGGTCTGGGTGCGGGTCGCCCACGCCGAGGGCGGCGGAAGCTTCAGCACGGCCCGGGCGAGCGTTGTGGCGCACCCGAGGTCGACCTGGATCCACTGCGGGAAGGCGTTGTTGGCGCTCTCCCAGTACGAGTTGGCGTCACCGTCGACCGCGTTGCCCGGGCCGTAGGTCTGGCTGGTGCCGGAGGCGGTGGCCGGCTTGCCCTGCGCCAGGTTGCCGCTGCCCGGGTTGCAGGCCGGCGGGGTGCTGGAGGAGGACGGGCTCGGCGACGGCGAGGGCGAGCCGGTCGCGCCGGTGCCCAGGAAGGCCTGCAGCTCGGAGAGCTGGCCGGCGGGCCAGCCGGTGTTGCCGGTGAACGTCAGCCGCAGGTAACGGGTGCTGGTGGCGGGCAGGTTGACGGTGGCGGTGTTGCCGGTGGCGGGGTCGAAGGTGTAGCCGGCGGAGCCGGTCAGGGTGGTGAAGGTGCTGCCGTCGGTGGAGCCCTGGACGGTGATGGTCTGGGTGCGGGTCGCCCACGCCGAGGGCGGCGGGAGCTTCAGCACGGCCTTGGACAGGCTCACCGCGCAGCCCAGGTCGACCTGGATCCACTGCGGGAAGGCGTTGTTGGCGCTCTCCCAGTACGAGTTGGCGTCACCGTCGACCGCGTTCTGCGCCGGGAAGCCGCCGTTGGTGCCGGAGGCGGTGGCGCTCTTGCCCTGCGCGATGTTCCCGGTGCCGCTCGGGCAGACCGGCGGGGTGCTGGTGGACGGGCTCGGCGACGGGGACGGCGAGGACGAGGCCGAGGTGGACGGGGACGGGCTCGGCGAGGGGCTGGAGGTGCCGCCGCCCGCCGGGACGCCGTTGTAGGTCCAGACCGGGGCCGGCCACTGGCCGGTGCAGGTCGAGCCGCTGATCCCGGAGTTGCCGCCGCCGTCGGTGATCTGGAAGCCGGTGCCGACGCAGTTGTGCACCGGGGTGGCCGCCTGGGCGATGTGCTTCGCGGTGACGTTGGTGAACTTCATCTGGGCGTTGGCCTGCGCCTGGATGGCGTAGGTGCCCGCGCCGTCGATGTTCACGTTGGTCATGTTGACGCCTGTGACGCCGCCCTCGATGGTCTGGATCGCCTCGTAGGAGGAGTCCAGGATGTCGGTGTCGGTGACGTTGATGGTCGCGCCGTTGATCGGCTCGTTGAGACCGTCGAACCAGATCGCGCCGACGCCGAACTGCCAGTTGAAGTCGCTGTTGCCGGTGCGGATCAGGGTGTTGCGGGCGGCCGTGATGGTGCCCGCGACGGCCGTGCCGTTGCCGGAGGAGACGCCCGGGTAGCGGTTGGCGATGTGCAGGCCGCCGCCGTTGGTGATGGTGTCCGCCATCACGTTGTCCGAGATGGTGAAGTCCTTGCCGCCGTACGTGACGATGTTGTTGGCGAGGATCGGCAGCACCACGGTGTTGTGGGTGAAGCTGTCGTTGGTGTTCGCCACCCGCTCCGGCCAGGAGGCCAGGCCGTCGTCACCGGTGTTGCGCAGGAAGGTGTTGGTGACGGTCGAGTTGGTGACGCCGGTGTGGAAGTTCACGCCGTCGGCGGTCTGGTCGAGGATGCGGCTGTTCTTGATGGTGAAGTGGTCCATCGGACCGTCCATCCACGCGCCGACCTTGGTGTGCTGGATCCACAGGTCGTCCACCGTGGAGTTCGACATCGCGCCGCCGAGGCCGTTGACCTGGTCGTCGTCGACCCGCTCGCGCACGTCGCCGATGATCGCGAAGTCCTTCAGCGTGACGTTCTGGCTGGGACCGCCGGCCTCCTGCGGCCGGATCGCGCCGCCGTAGCCGCCGCCGGACACGTACTTGCCGTAGATGCCCGCCGCGCGGTTGCGGTTGATCGGGTCGCGGCCGCCGAGCACGCTGTACCAGGGGCCCGCCCCGGCCAGGGTCACCCTGTCGACCACCACGTGGTCGTACAGGGTGAAGTTGCCCTGCGGGATGTAGACCGTCCGGCCTTGCGCCGCACCGGCGTTGACCGCGGACTGGAACTTGGCGGTGGAGTCGGTGGCGCCGGTGGGGTCGGCGCCGAAGTCCGCGACCACGTCGATCGCGTTCGCGGGCTTGGCGATCGGCGGGGCGACGTTCTCGAAGTCCGCCAGGTCGATGGTGAAGGTCGGCGACTGGGCGGTCGAGGAGACCTGCAGCCGGATCTTGGTGCCGGCCGGGTAGCTGCTGCCGAGCAGCGTCCGGGTCTCGTCGAAGAAGTGGTGCGGGTTGCTGTCGCCGGGGTTGTTGTTGAACGGGTAACCGCCGTAGTACCAGCTGTACTTGGAGGTCACCGGGACGCTCTTCAGCTGCTGCCCGTTGACCAGCAGGTCCATCGAGGCGTCCCGGCCCTTGCCGTCGGACGAGTCGGGCAGGCTGTAGCGGAAGTCGATCGCGTTGGCCGCCGCGGTGAGCGTGAACTCGACGTACTGGCCGACCGCGTTCAGCGTCACGGCCTGCCGGCCCGAGGCCTCCGAGACCAGGTGTCCGTAGAGCCGGTCGGGAGCGACCACGGTGCCGTTGGTGGCCGCGTACTCGGCCTCCTGCTCGACGAACGGGACGCCGGCGCCGCGACCCGGCACGCTCAGCGGCGACAGCGCCGGGACGCCCGCGGCGTGCGCCGAACCGGCGTTGACGACCACCGCGGTCATCAGGCCGGCCGCGCCGAGGGCGAGAGCGGTCAGCGAGGCGACGGTCCGCCTGCCATGTGTGGGGGGATTCTGCATGGGTGACCGTGCTTCCTGCAGGGGGGAATGGCCCGGGTGGTGGCCGGGCGTGCCGAGCGTAGGCGCGCGGTGGTACGAAGTCCACGGGTAAGTGCAAAAAATATACAGATTGACGCAAGATCAGCGATTGGATCCCGAGGGAACTCGACCCCACCGCCAGGTCGTGCCGTCGTGCGTACCCCACCTGTTCGGCCTAGTTTCGGAGGAGGGGGAGAGACCCCGAGGTGACGTGATGGTGCTCCTTGCCGCGCCGGTCGCATCGACGATCGCCGCCGACACCGCCCGCTGGAACCAGTTCTTCGCGGACTGGGTCAGGCCGATGGGGGTGGTGGTGATCGTCGCCGCGATCGTGCTGGCCGTGCTGATCGCCTTAAGCGGTCTGCTGACCCGCGTGATGGTCTCCTGCCGCGCTGACGCCTGGAAGTCGAGGTCGATCTGGTGCTGGGCGGCGGTGGGCGGTGCGGCGATGCTCGCGGTCGGCGCCCTCGCCACCGTCTACCCGATGTTCGCCCCGTTCCACGACGCGCTCTGGCTGGTCGTCGCCTTCCCGCTCGGAGTCGTCCTCCCCGGCGTCGTGCTGGTCGCGCTGGCCCACGGTCTGCGGTGGAACCACGGACACTTCACCCGGCCGCGGTTCGTCATGCCGTCGGGCACCGCGCTCGCGCTCGCGCTGCTCTGGACCGGTCTGCTCGCTTACTTCCTGACGGCCGCACACGAAGGCAGGCTGATCGTCGCCGGTGTCGGCCTCGTCGTCCTCGGGGTGACCGCGGTCTCCACCGCCCTCGGCCAGAGCCTGCGCATCCAGGTCGAGGCGCAGGACCCGACCGGCGCGGCCGACCCCGCGGCCTCCGACTACGTGCTCAGCCGGCTGCAGCACCTGAGCACCAAGCCGGTCGACAAGAAACTCGGCATCTCCCGCGCGTCCGAGTTGAGCAAACTGCTCAGCGAGGACCTCAGCGCGATGCCGGCCGGCAACATCGCCGGCGCCGTCGCCAAGATCCTGTACGCCATCCGCCCGGGCCTCACCTGGCGGGCCCGGGTGACCACCGTCGACCGCGACCGGGTCACCGTGACCCTCACCCGCAACGGCATGCACGCCTTCAGCGCCTTGGTCAGCCGCCCCGAACTCGGCCTGCCCGCCATTCCCCCCGACGCCGCCGAGCCCGCCCTCACGGAAGCCACCGACCGGGCCCGCGCGCAACTCCTCACCGGTGCGGCCGCCTGCGTCCTGGTCGGGCTCAGCAAGGGCCACCGGGAGGTGAGCCGTGGACTCTGCGGAGCGAAACAGTGGACGGCCGTCGCCCTCCACGTCATCGCCGCCGACCCCGCCCTGGTCAACGACCCGCCCCTGCAACGCGCACTGCTCAGACAGGCGGTCCACATCCAGCCGGGCTACGGACCGGCACGCTTCGACTACCTGACCGCCCAGTTCGTGGCCACCAGCCAGAAGCCCGAGGACCGGCTCCGCTTCGCCCGACTGCTGGCGCCCCTGATCGCGCTCGCGAAGGACGAGAACGGCGACATCGAGTACGGCTGGGAGGCCGTCTACCTCGAATCGCTGTACAGCCAGATCGCCCTCTGGATCGGCGCCTACCTCGGCGAACACGGCCGGCCCGACCGCAGGAAGATCACCAAGCTGATGGAGAGCGAACCGAAACTGGTCTCCGACGCCGAGGCCGCCACCGCGGAGCTGACGAGGGCCTGCGACGACCTGGACGACCGGTGCGAGCAGGAGAGCAGACGCTTCGACACCGGCGAACTGCGCCGCTACATCGGGGCCATGAAGAAGACCTCCGAGCTCATCGGCGACATCCTCAAGCTGATCCGGGACCAGGAGCGCCACCGCGGGCCGCGGCAGTCGACCTGGAAGTCCCCGGTGCCCGAGCCCGTTCCCTCGCCCGAACTCGCCTACTCCTACGCCCGGTTGGCCGCCCTGATCCGCCACTGCGGACTGCGGCCGGGCGAACTCGGCGAACTCGAGGACCACCTGGCGTTCGCCATCGCCACCGAGAAGGACCGGCGCAACCTCAGGGCCGACCCGTCCTTCGCCGAACTGCTGCGCCGCCGCAAGCTCGAGACGATGGACGTCATCGGCATCGAGGAACGGCTCGGCATGCTCGAACTCCCGCCCTTCGCCCCGTTCGCCGACCGGCTCCGCGCGGCCGGCCTCACCAGCTTCGCCGCACTCATGGCGGGCACCTCCGGCGGCGCCGACCGGCAGGAGCTGGCGAACTACCTCGAGGTCTCGCCGCTGCGCGCCGGCCACCTGATCGGCATCGCCCAACTCTCGAAGCTGCACGAGGACCTGAGCCGGCCGGAGGTGGTGAAGGTGTTCCTCGACGTCGGCGTCACCTGTCTGGCCGACCTGCAGCGCCGGGTGCGCGAGAACGACAGTTGGCTGACCCGCAGGCTGCGGAGGCTGGCCGTCGAGCGGGACCTGAGCGCAGAGCCCGCGTTCGCCCAACCCGCAAGGTGGCACGAAGCCCTGGAGCGATGGTCGCTCCCCTCCGGCCGCGCCGACGGCGCCGTCCGAGCGGACATGGGACCGACGGCCGACCGTTGGGCGTGACGGTGCGTCAGGGGCGCAGGATCAGGCGGATCGGGTCGCCCTGCTTGGTGTGCAGGCGTTCGACGGCCTCGGCGGCGCGTTCGAGGGGGAGGACCTCGCTGATCGAGCGGGAGAAGTCCAGGCGGCCGCCGGCGGCGAGGGCGATGAGCTGCGGGACGGCGTCGTCCTCCGAGCCGTAGTGGCCCAGGAGTTGCTGCTGGAGGTAGCTGAAGCGGATGCTGTCGGCGATGGTCAGCGGCTGGTCCGTCAGGCCGACCAGGACCAGCCGGCCGCGTGCCCCGAGCACCTTCAGGGCCTGCTCGCGGACGGCCGGGACCCCCGCGAAGTCGAACGCGGCGGCCAGGCCGGCCCCGGCGGTGGCCGCGCCGATCTTCGCCCGCAGCTCCGAGTCGGCCGAGTCGAGGGCCAGGTCGGCGCCGAAGGCGAGGGCGCGCTCGCGGGCGGCGGGGGCCGGGTCGACGGCGATGATCGGGTGGGCGCCGATCGCACGCAGCAACTGCACGCCGTGCGCGCCCAGACCGCCGACGCCCCACACCCCGACCGGCTCCCCGGGGCGCACCCGCCCGGTGGTGGTCACCGCGCCCCACGGCGTGGAGACCGCGTCCGGGATGATCGACCCCTGCTCGAACGGGATCGACCCGGGCAGCCGGAACAGCGTGTCGACCCGGGCGAGCGCGTACTCCGCCCAGCCGCCGTCGTAGTCCACCCCGCGGGTCCAGACCGCCGCGCCGCGCTTCTCACCGGCCTGCAGCACCACCCGGTCGCCGACCTGCCAGCTGTCCGCGTCCGGTCCCGACTCGGCGACGGTGCCCGCGACTTCGTGGCCCAGCGTGACGCTCTCGGTGGGCAGGTACAGCGGGGTGAGCGAGCCGTCGACGAGGTGGACGTCCGACAGGCAGACGCCCGCCGCCTCGACCTTCACCAGGACCTGGCCGGGCCCGGGGACCGGGCGCGGCACCTCCTCCACGGTCAACTTCCGGGTGGGGACGTGCAGTCGGACGGCGCGCATCACGGCCATGGCGGTCTCCTTCGGGGGCTATCGCAAGGCGACTTGCGTTGTCGAGGCTACGTCGCGCCCCGGAGCAACGCAAGGACGCCTGCGTTAGGCTGCGACGGTGCCCAAGGAGAAGCCGGAGACCGCGCCCCCCGCCCCGCTGCGGCGCCGCGGCGCGGCGATGCGGCAGGCCGTGCTGGCGGCGACCGTGCAGCTGCTAGCGGAGGGCGGCCTGGAGGCGGCGACGGTGGCGGCGGTCGCGGCGGCGGCCGGGGTGCACGAGACGTCCGTCTACCGGAACTGGGGCAGCCGGGAGCAGCTGCTGCGCGAGGCGCTGGCCGACTACAGCGACCAGGCGATGCCGCTGCCCGACACCGGGAACCTTCGCGAGGACCTGCGCCGCCTGCTCGCCGCGCTGGCCGCGTCGCTGGCCACCCCCGAGGGCCCGGCCCTGCTGCACCTCAGCCTCGCGCCGCAGACCCTCGAGACCCGGCAGAGCCGCGACGCCTACTGGGCCGACCGGCTGGAACGCGCCGAACTGCTGATCCGCCGCGCCGCCGACCGCGGCGAGATCCGCCCCGACTCGGAGCCCCGCGCCGCCGTCGAGGCCCTGATGAGCCCGCTCTTCGCCCGCCACCTCCTGCTCGGCGAGCCCGTCACCCCGCAGTTCCTGGACGCCCTGGTCGCCCTCGTGGTGGACGGCCTCGCCCCGCGCTGACCCGCCGGAAACTCATCTGACGTCCCGTCACCCGAACGCTACGGTGGCCTGATGGCGACTCAGGTGATCGTGCTCAACGGCACGTCCAGCTCGGGCAAGAGCAGCATCGTGCGCTGCCTGCAGGCGATACTGCCGCACCCCTGGCTGGCGTTCGCGATCGACGGCCTGATCGAGGCGATGCCCGCCTCCCTGCGGCACTCGGACGCGGGCATCGCCCTGCGGCCCGACGGGGCGGTCGAGATCGGCGCCGCCTTCCGCGAACTGGAGGCCGCCTGGATGGCCGGCGTCGCCGCCACCGCCCGGGCCGGCGCCCGGATCGTCATCGACGACGTCTTCCTCTCCGGTGCCGGCTCCCAGCAGTCCTGGGAGGCCGTGCTCGGCGGGCTCGACGTGCTGTGGGTGGGCGTGCGCTGCCCGGCCGACGTCGTCGCGGGGCGCGAACTCGCCCGCGGCGACCGCACCCCGGGCACCGCCGCCGCGCAGGCGGAGGCCGTGCACCGCGGCGTCCGCTACGACCTGGAGGTGGACACCGCCCGCCACGAGTCGCTCGACTGCGCCCGCACCATCGCCGCCCGGGTGCGCTGAAGGACCGTCAGTGCGCGCCCACCGAGGTGACCTTGACGACGGCGCGGCCCTCCTCGTCGGAGCCGTACAGGTCGACCTCGGCGGAGATGCCCCAGTCGTGGTCGCCGTTCGGGTCGTCGAAGATCTGGCGCAGGCGCCACAGGCCCTCGTCCTCGACCTCCTCGATGAGCAGCATCTTCGGGCCGCGCGCGTTCGGACCGGTGAAGAGGTCGTCGTACTCCTCCCAGTAGCCGTCCATCGCGTCGGCCCACCGGTCGGCGTTCCAGCCGTCCTCGCCGTCGAGCTCGCCCAGCGCGTCGTAGTGCTCCAGCGCGCAGAGCTCCACCCGGCGGAACAGCTCGTTGCGGACCAGCACCCGGAACGCCCGCGCGTTGGCGGTGACCGGCGCCGGCTTGTCGTCCAGACGGACCTCCGCGGCCTCCGGCTCGGTCGGGTTGGCGAGCGCCTCCCACTCGTCGAGCAGCGAGGAGTCGACCTGCCGGACCAGCTCGCCGAGCCAGGCGATCACGTCCTTCAGGTCGTCGGTCTTGATGTCCTCGGGGACGGTCTGCTCCAGCGCCTTGAACGCGCTCGCCAGGTACCGCAGCACGATGCCCTCGGTGCGCGCCAGGTCGTAGAAGCCCACGTAGTCGGTGAAGGTCATCGCGCGCTCGTACAGGTCGCGGACCACCGACTTGGGCTGCAGCGGGTGGTCGCCGATCCACGGGTGCGCCCGGCGGTAGACCTCGTACGCGTAGCCGAGCTGCTCCTCCAGCGGCTTCGGGTAGGTGATCTCCTGGAGCCGGTTCATCCGCTCCTCGTACTCGATCCCGTCGCGCTTCATCTCCGCGACGGCCTCGCCGCGGGCCTTGTTCTCCTGCGAGGCGAGGATCTGCCGCGGGTCGTCCAGGGTCGCCTCGACCACCGAGACCACGTCCAGCGCGTACGACGGCGACTCCGGGTCGAGCAGGTCGAAGGCGGCCAGCGCGAAGGTCGACAGCGGCTGGTTGAGCGCGAAGTTCTCCTGCAGGTCCAGGGTCAGGCGGACGGTGCGGCCCTCGGCGTCCGGCTCCGGCAGCCGCTCCACCACGCCGCCCTCCAGCAGCGAACGGTAGATGGCGATCGCCGCGCGGATGTGCCGGCGCTGCGCCGGACGGTCCTCGTGGTTGTCGGTCAGCAGCTTGCGCATCGCCTCGAACGGGTTGCCCGGGCGGCCGATGACGGAGAGCAGCATCGCGTGGCTGACCTTGAAACGGGAGACCAGCGGCTCCGGGTCGGCCGCGATCAGCCGCTCGAACGTTTCCTCGCTCCAGCCGACGAAGCCCTCCGGAGCCTTCTTGCGGACCACCTTCTTGCGCTTCTTCGGGTCGTCCCCGGCCTTGGCCAGCGCCCGGTCGTTCTCCACCACGTGCTCCGGCGCCTGCGCCACCACCTGGCCGACGGTGTCGAACCCGGCCCGGCCCGCGCGCCCGGCGATCTGGTGGAACTCGCGGGCCCGCAGGATCCGCACCCGCTGCCCGTCGTACTTGGACAGCGCGGTGAACAGCACCGTGCGGATCGGCACGTTGACGCCGACGCCCAGGGTGTCGGTGCCGCAGATCACCTTCAGCAGGCCGGCCTGCGCGAGGCGCTCCACCAGGCGGCGGTACTTGGGCAGCATGCCGGCGTGGTGCACGCCGATGCCGTGCCGCACGTACCGGGAGAGGTTGCGGCCGAACTTGGTGGTGAAGCGGAAGTTGCCGATCAGCTGGGCGATGGCGTCCTTCTCCTGCTTCGAGCACATGTTGATGCTCATCAGGGACTGCGCCCGCTCGACGGCCTCCTTCTGCGTGAAGTGCACCACGTACACCGGCGCCTGACCGGTGTTCAGCAGCTCCTCCAGGGTGTCGTGCAGCGAGGTGCGGCGGTACTCGTAGAACAGCGGCACCGGGCGGGTCGCCGAGCGCACCACGGTGGTGGGGCGGCCGGTGCGGCGGGTCAGGTCCTCCTCGAAGCGGCGGACGTCGCCCAGGGTCGCCGACATCAGCAGGAACTGCGCCTGCGGGAGCTCCAGCAGCGGGATCTGCCAGGCCCAGCCGCGGTCCGGCTCGGCGTAGAAGTGGAACTCGTCCATGACGACCTGTCCGATGTCGGCCCGCGGGCCGTCGTGCAGGGCGATCTGGGCGAGCACCTCGGCGGTGCAGCAGATGATCGGCGCGCTCGGGTTGACCGAGGCGTCGCCGGTCATCATGCCGACCTGCTCGGTGCCGAAGATCTTGCACAGGTCGAAGAACTTCTCCGACACCAGCGCCTTGATCGGCGCGGTGTAGAAGGTGCGCTTGCCCTCGGCCAGCGCGGCGAAGTGCGCGCCCGCCGCGACCAGGGACTTCCCGGAGCCGGTCGGCGTCGCCAGGATCACGTTGTTCCCGGAGACCAGCTCGATCAGCGCCTCCTCCTGGGCGGGGTAGAGGGTGATACCGCGCTCCATCGCCCACTCGGCGAAGGTCTCGAACAGCGAGTCGGGCGTGGCGGGCTTCGGCATCAGGTCCAGGAGGGTCACCAGGCTATCTTGCCTGGCCGGTAACGCCAGGGGCAAAGCTCGGGCGCGTACCGGTGGGCGCGGCCCGGCTACGGGCAGGTGACCACCTGGCCGGCCCAGGACAGGCCGCCGCCGAACGCGAAGAGCAACACCCGGGCGCCGGAGGGGAGTTCGCCGCGTTCCACCAGCTTGGCCAGGGCCAGCGGGACGGAGGCCGCCGAGGTGTTGCCGGAGTCCACCACGTCCCGGGCGATCACCGCGGTCTCCGGCAGCCCGAGCCGGCGCACCAGCGCCTCGATGATCCGCAGGTTCGCCTGGTGGGTGACCACGCCGTCCAGCTCGGCCGGCTCCAACCCGGCCGCCCGGCAGGCCTGCACGGCGAGCTCCGGCAGCTCGGTGGTGGCCCAGCGGAACACCGCCTGCCCGTCCTGCTCGAACGTCGGGTGCCAGGCGTCCAGCAGCCGCACCGCGCTCGCCCGGGTCGGGTCCGAGCCCCACACCACCGGGCCGATCCCCGCGGCCGCGCCCGGCGCCGCCGACAGCACCGCCGCGCCCGCGCCGTCGCCGAGCAGGACGCAGGTGCGACGGTCGGTCCAGTCGGTGACGTCCGACATCTTCTCCGCGCCGATCACCAGCGCGTGCCGGGCGGCCCCCGCGCGCAGCGCGTGGTCGGCCGTCGCCAGCGCGGTGCAGAACCCCGCGCAGCCGTTGTTGAGGTCGAAGGCCACCGCGTTCGGGATCCCCAGCCGCCCCGCCACCTGCGCCGCGATCGACGGGCACCGGTCCTGTGCGCTGCAGGTCGCCACCGTGACCAGCCCGATCTCCCCCGGCTCCAGCCCCGCCGCCGCCAGCGCCTTCGCCGCCGCGGAGGCGGCCAGATCCGTCACCGACTCGTCCGGCGCCGCGATCCGCCGGGTGGCGATGCCGGTCCGCCGCCGGATCCACTCGTCGTTGGTCTCCACCATCGCCGCCAGGTCGTCGTTGGTGAGCACCCGCTCCGGCTGGTGGTGGCCAAGGGCACTGATCCGAGTTCCGAACACGACGGCATCCCTCCTCAGGGCCGCCCCCGGGGCCGCCCACCGCTCTGGTGCCGTGGAATATAGCAACCGACCGATCGGATGCTAATTGTCGGCCCACCCCTCGGACGGCCCACCCCTCGGACGGCTCACCTCCGCCGAAACAAGCCGGGCGCGTGGTGGAAACGTTCGGCGAGGAGGATCGGCGGGCTGACGGGGGAGCCGGGGTGCCTAGGATGGGGCGCTCGGAGTGCATGGAGAGCGAGGTGGGTCGATGAGCCCGCGCAGGACGGTGGCCGAGGCGCGGCGGACCCGGGCGCGGATCGTCGACCGGAGCGTGGCGCTGGCGTCGGTGGACGGGCTGGAAGGGCTCACCATCGGGCGGCTCGCGACGGACCTGGGGCTGAGCAAGGCCGGCGTGCTGGGGCACTTCGGCACCAAGGAGGGCCTGCAACTCGCCACGCTGGAGCGGGCGGCGACGCTGTTCGAGGAACTCGTGTGGGAGCCCGCCGCGGCGGTCGCGCCGGGGGAGCGGCGGCTGCGCGCCGTGTGCGAGGCGTGGATCCGGTACCTGGAGCACGCCCGGGAGGTGTTCCCGGGCGGGTGCCTGTTCACCACCGCGGCGGTCGAGTTCGACGCCCACGACGGCCCGGTGCGCACCGCGGTGGCCCGGCTGCTGCTGGTGTGGCGCCGCCGCCTGGCGGCCGAGGTGCGGACGGCCGTGAGCGCCGGCGAACTCGCGCCTGGAACCGACCCCGAGCAGCTGGTGTACGAGCTGACGGGGATGTACCTGGCGCTCAACCAGTCCCTGCAGCTGCTGCGCGACCCTGCGGCCGCCGACCGCACCCGCCGGGCGCTGGACCGTCTGCTGACGGTCCGTTAGCCCGGCGGGTGCGGTCGGCGGGGCCGGTCAGGAGAAGGCGAACCAGTTGAGGTTGACGAAGTCCGCGGGCTGGCCGGAGTCGAAGGTCAGGTAGACGTCCCGGACGCCGGTGATCCGGGAGAGGTCCGCGGGGACGGTGCGCCAGGTCTGCCAGCCGCCGGTGTTGCCGACCGCGAAGCCGCCGACGGGGGTCGCGGTGGGGCTGCCGAGGCGGACCTGGACCAGGCCGCTGACCCCGGCCGCCGCGCCGGAGGCGACCCGGGCGTCGATCCGGGTGGCGCCGGTGGAGCCGAAGTCGAGGCTGTAGCGCAGCCAGTCGCCGTTGGCGAGCCAGCCGACGTCCGAGCCGCCGCCGGTGTCGGAGCACGCCTCGGTCTGGGTGCCGGACTGGGCTCGGTAGGACTCGGCCTGGATGGTCCCGAAGGCGCTCACTGTCCCGCCGGTGGCGGTGGCACTCGGCGAGGGCGAGGAGGTGCCGCCGCCCGCCAGGCCGCCGACGGTGATCACGAAGCGGCTCGGGCTGCCGTGCTGCACCTTGCCCTCGAAGTCGACCCCGGCCGGGTGGACGTCGTCGTACGGGAACGCGTAGCCGAGCCCGTCTGGCGTGGTGGAGTGCAGGATCCGTGCGTAGTGGTTGGTGCGCGGCTTGGCGTAGAACGCGGCGGGGTTCTCGCCGGTCGGCTGATTGGCGTCGTCCAGCAGCGTGGTGCGGTTGAAGGCGGCGGCCAGCCGGGCGCTGATGTTGCCCATCAGGTCGTTGCCGGTGGCGAACGGCGCGTCGCTGCAGGAGAAGATCGCCGCGGTCGAGGGCTTGGTGAAGCTGCCGACGCCGGGGAAGGACAGCGTGCTTCCGCTGACCCGCCCGGTGACGACGCCCCAGGTGTACTGGGTGTCGATCTTCAGGTCGGTGCCGGTGTACTTGGACCACACCTGGTCGACGTAGGAGTCGAAGTACCCGGGGAACAGCGCGCCGTTGCCGCGGATCGCCAGGTTGGGGCTGAGCACCCGCAGGTCGGAGCCGCCGGAGGTGACGATCAGCTTGCTCCAGTCGCTGCCGTCGGCGGCGGACTGCGCGCGCAGTGCGGCCGCCACCCGGGCCAGGCCGTCGGAGGGCAGGCCGCGCACGGTCTGGGTGCCCTGCGGGGTCTCCAGCTGGAACGCGATCGGCAGGCAGACCATGTCGACGAAGGTGATGTTCGCGAACAACTGGTCGTTGTTGAACGTGAATTCGCAGAAGTCGTGGCGGACGTTCGCGTTCGCGTCGCTGGGGTTGAGCACCGAGGGCATCGCCAGGCCGCCGCCGCGGTTCATCAGGAAGGTGAGCTTGGCGCCGACCGAGAAGTAGATCCGGCCGCTGTCCAGGTGGGGCAGGGTGACCCGGCGCGGGGCGGCGCCGGAGGCGTTCAGCGGGATCGCGCAGTCCACGCCGAGCGGCGTCTGGTCGTTGGCGGGGTTCGGCGGGTGGTAGAGGCTCGAGCCGTCGGTCTGCACGAAGGTCCAACTGCCGCCCGCCGCCGGGTCGCGGCCGACCACGTAGGCGTAGACGGTGTTGCTGCCGGTGGTGTTGGCGAGGTCCAGCGCCAGGGTGGCGGGGGTCTGGGCGTCGGCGTTGGCGCTGAGCAGGGTGGCGGCGGTGGGCAGCGCGAGGGCGGCGCCCGCCGCGGCGAGCAGGGTCCGGCGGGAGATCGGCCTGCGGTGCGCGGCGGGGCGGGGGACCGGTGCGCGGTCGGATGCGGTCATGGCGTGGGGGTGTCCGTTCTGCGCGGGTGGAGCCGCGGGTGGAGCCGCGGTGAACTGGCAAGGGGCACAGGGAGGATGCCGCGAGGGTGCGCGGCCGGCCGGGGGGTCGTGGACGGCCGGCCGCGCGGGGAAGGGGCTGGAGGGGTCAGCCCAGGGTCCACTTCTGGGCGCCGGTCCCGTTGCAGGTCCACAGCTGCAGGTGGGTGCCGTCGGCCGCGGAGCCGTTCGGCGAGTCCAGGCACTTGCCGGAGCCCGGGTTCACGAAGTCGTTCCCGGAGCCGTGGGTCCACTGCTGGGCGCTGGTGCCGTTGCAGGTGTAGAGCTGGATGACGGCGCCGTCGGCGTGCGAGGCCGCGGCGACGTCCAGGCACTTGCCGAGGGCCCGGACGGTGCCGTCGGTGCCCACCGTCCACTGCTGGGCCGCGTTGCCGGTGCAGTTGTGCAGTTGGATCGGGGTGCTGTCGGCGTTCGAGCCGCCCGCCACGTCCACGCACATCCCGCCGGGCCCGGTGATCCGCCCGGTGTACGAGCCGCCGGTGCTGCCGCCCCAGGTGCTGGTGTGCACGTAGTCGACGGTCATGGTCTGCGGGAAGGTCGACGAGCCGTCAGGGCTGCCCGGCCAGTCGCCGCCGACCGCCAGGTTGAGGATGACGTAGAACGGGTGGTCGAAGACCCAGCGGTTGCCGCCGAGGTCGGCGGGGGTGCGGGTCTCGTAGGTGTTGCCGTCCACCGACCAGGTGATCGCGGTGGGGCTCCAGTCCACCGCGAAGGTGTGGAAGGCGTCCGCGAAGGACTGCCCCGCCGGGAGGCTGTAGCCGGCGCCGAGGCCGCCGGCGCCCGAGTAGCCCGGGCCGTGGATGGTGCCGTGCACGGTGCCCGGCTCGCGGCCGATGTTCTCCATCACGTCGATCTCGCCGCTGGTGGGCCAGCCCACCGAGCCGATGTCGTTGCCGAGCATCCAGAACGCCGGCCAGATGCCCTGGCCGCGCGGGATCTTGATCCGGGACTCGAAGTGCCCGTACGCCTGGGTGAAGGTCTGCGCGGTGTTCAGCCGGGCCGAGGTGTACTGGCAGGTGCCGTACCAACAGCCGTAGCCCGGGTCGGAGTTGCGCTTGGCGGTGATGACCAGGTGGCCCTGGCCGTCGAGCGCCGCGTTCGAGGCGCCCGCCGTGTAGTACTGGAGCTCGTGGTTGCCGTTGCCCGAACCGCCGGTCTCCATGCGCCACTTGGCCGGATCGACGGCCGAGCCCGCGGGGCCGTCGAAGTCGTCGTTCCAGTTCGACGCCGCGACCGGCGCGGTGCCGCCGAGCGGGGCGGCCGCCGACCCGGAGGTGGGCGAGGTGAGCAGCGCGGCGGCCAGCAGGCCGGTGCCGAGGAGGGATGCGAATCCGCCGGACCAACGGCGTTTGCGCGTTGCAGCTGCCATGGGGAGTCACCCTTTGTGAGTGGGGATTGGTGAGAGCGCTCTCAAACAGACGTGGCGTCGCCGTTGGCCTGAATCCTACGGATGCCTTTTGGACATGGCAACGTCAATGCACGGTCTTCTTCACCCTTGCAGCGCAGTGATTCTGACGACCAGTCGGAAGTGGAGCCCGGTGTTCAGGTCTTGAAGGCATGCTGAGAGCGCTCTCGGGCGGCGCAAAGCCGTCTGTGGTGCCCGCTCCGCCGCGCGCCGGTCCGCTCGGATCGGCCGGACAGGCCCTAGTCTCAACGGTCTACAGCGCCTTCCTTTTGGAGGAGTCGGGCCATGAGTCGAGTCGTCAGGGCCGCCCTGTTCCAGACCGCGTGGACGGGGGACAAGGAGTCGATGGTCGCCGCGCACGAGAAGGCCGCGCGGGAGGCCGCCGCCCAGGGGGCGGGGATCATCGGCTTCCAGGAGGTGTTCAACGCGCCGTACTTCTGCCAGGTCCAGGAACCCGAGCACTACGCCTGGGCGGAGCCGGTGCCGGACGGGCCGACGGTGCAGCGGATGCAGGCGCTGGCACGGGAGTTGGGGCTGGTGATGGTCGTCCCGGTGTACGAGATCGAGCAGTCCGGGTTCTACTACAACACCGCCGCCGTGATCGACGCCGACGGCCGCTACCTCGGCAAGTACCGCAAGCACCACATCCCGCAGGTCAAGGGCTTCTGGGAGAAGTACTACTTCAAGCCCGGCAACCTGGGCTGGCCGGTGTTCGACACCGCGGTCGGCCGGGTCGGCGTGTACATCTGCTACGACCGGCACTTCCCGGAGGGCTGGCGGGCGCTCGGCCTGGCCGGCGCGGAGATCGTCTACAACCCCTCGGCCACCAGCCGCGGCCTGTCCGCCTACCTGTGGCAGCTGGAGCAGCCGGCCGCCGCGGTCGCCAACGAGTACTACGTGGCGGCGATCAACCGGGTCGGCGTGGAGGAGTACGGCGACAACGAGTTCTACGGCACCAGCTACTTCGTCGACCCGCGCGGCAAGTTCGTCGGCGAGCCGGCCTCCGACCGGGACGAGGAGCTGGTGGTGCGCGACCTCGACCTGGACGTGATCGACGAGGTCCGGCAGCAGTGGGCGTTCTACCGCGACCGGCGCCCCGACGCCTACGGCCCGCTGACCGGGGCGTGAGCGCGATGGTCCGCACCCTGATCCGCGGCGGCCTGGTGATCACCGCCGCCGAGGAGACCCACGCCGACGTGCTGGTCGTGGACGGAACGGTCGCCGCGCTCGCCCTGCCGGACAGTCAGCAGTGGACCGCGGACCGGGTGATCGACGCCACCGGGATGTACGTGATCCCGGGCGGCGTCGACGCACACACCCACATGGAGCTGCCGTTCGGCGGCACCGCCGCCTCCGACACCTTCGAGACCGGCACCCGCGCCGCCGCCTGGGGCGGCACCACCACCGTCGTCGACTTCGCGGTGCAGACCAGGGGCGCCTCGCTGCGCGCCGGGCTGGACGCCTGGCACGAGAAGGCGGCCGGCAACTGCGCGATCGACTACGGCTTCCACATGATCATGTCGGACGTCACCGACGACTCGCTGCGCGAGATGCCCGGGCTGATCGACGAGGGCGTCAGCTCGTTCAAGAGTTTCATTGGCTCGCGTGACCAGCAATTTTCCGCGTCCATGACGGGCTGACCGGGGAGGATGCGCCGGTGACCTGCCGGTACGTCCTCCTCGTCGCTTTCGGAACGACGTCTCCACGACTCGCAATACCCACGCGAAAGGAGTCATCCGGTGGACCGCATCCTGATCACCGGCGGCCTGGTCATCACCGCCACCGACGAGATCCACGCGGACGTCCTCATCGACCAGGGGAAGATCGCAGCGCTTTCCTTGCCCGGCACGCACGCCTGGACCGACTGCCACGTCATCGACGCCAGCGGAAAGTACGTGATCCCGGGTGGGGTGGACGCCCACACCCACATGGAGCTGCCCTTCGGCGGCACCTTCGCCTCCGACACCTTCGAGACCGGGACGCGTGCGGCCGCGTGGGGTGGCACGACCACGATCATCGACTTCGCCGTCCAGCCCCGCGGGGGATCGCTGCGCGAGGGTCTGGACACCTGGCACGAGAAGGCCGACGCGAAGTGCTCGATCGACTACGGCTTCCACATGATCATGTCCGACGTGAACGAGTCGGCGCTGAAGGAGATGGACACCCTCGTCGGACTCGGCGTGAGCTCGTTCAAGCTCTTCACCGCCTACCCGGGGGTGTTCCTGTCCGACGACGGACAGATCCTCCGTGCGATGCAGCGTGCCGGCGGCAACGGCGGACTGGTGATGATGCACGCCGAGAACGGGCTCGCCATCGACGTCCTGGTCGAGCAGGCGCTGGCCCGCGGTGAACGCGACCCGCGCTATCACGGAGAGGTCCGCCACGCGCTGCTGGAAGCCGAGGCCACGCACCGCGTGATCCGCCTCAGCGAGGTTGCCGGAGCCCCGGTCTACGTCGTCCACGTCTCCGCCGAGCAGGCGGTCGCCGAGATCGCCAAGGCACGCGACACGGGGCTCCCGGTCTTCGGCGAGACGTGTCCGCAGTACCTGTTCCTGTCCACCGACAACCTGGCCGAGCCCGGGTTCGAGGGCGCGAAGTATGTCTGCTCCACCCCGCTGCGGCCCAAGGAGCACCAGAAGGCGCTCTGGCGGAGCCTTCGCACGAACGACCTGCAGGTCGTCTCCACCGACCACTGCCCGTTCTGCTTCAAGGGGCAGAAGGACCTCGGCGTCGGAGACTTCTCCAAGATCCCCAATGGCATGCCGGGCGTCGAGAACCGGATGGACCTGCTGCACCAAGCGGTCCTGGACGGGCACATCAGCCGCACCCGATGGATCGAGATCGCCTGCGCGTCGCCGGCGAAGATGTTCGGCCTCTATCCGCGCAAGGGGACCATCGCCCCCGGAGCCGACGCCGACGTCGTCATCTACGACCCCACCGCAGAGCAGGTGATGTCCGTCGCGACCCACCACATGAACGTGGACTACTCCGCCTACGAGGGCAAGCACATCACCGGCCGCGTCGAGACGGTTCTCTCCCGAGGCGTCCCCGTCATCGACCGTCACTCCTACGTCGGCCACCCGGGCCACGGCACCTACCTGCCCCGGGGCCTGTGCCACTACGCGAACTGACCCCCCCGAGTACGCCCCCTCGAACCTCACGCTTCGGAGCACATCTTGGACATCGGCCTCGTCCTCCAGACCGACCCGCCCGCGAAGCTGCTGGTGGAACGGATGATCCGCGCCGAACAGGCCGGCTTCACCAACGGCTGGACCTTCGACTCCTGCGTGCTGTGGCAGGAGCCCTTCGTGATCTACAGCCAGATCCTCGCGCAGACGGAGCGGTTGACGGTCGGCCCGATGGTCACCAACCCGGTCACCCGCACCTGGGAGGTCTCCGCCTCCCTCTTCGCCACGCTGAACGACATGTTCGGCAACCGCACCGTCTGCGGCATCGGCCGCGGCGACTCCGCGCAGCGGGTCGCCGGCCGCAAGCCCGCCACCCTCGACCGGCTCTCGCACGCGATGCATGTCATCAAGGAGCTGGCGGAGGGGAGGGAGGCGGAGGTCGACGGCACGGTCATGGAGATCCCCTGGATCAGCGGCGAACCGAAGCTGCCGATCTGGATGGGTGCCTACGGACCGAAGGCCCTGGAGCTGACCGGCCGCCAGGCGGACGGCTTCATCCTGCAGCTGGCCGACCCGTTCCTGACGGAGTGGATGGTCAAGGCGGTGCGCCGCGCGGCGGAGGACGCGGGCCGCGACCCGTCCTCGATCACCGTCTGCGTCGCCGCTCCGGCGTACGTCACGGACGGCAGTGAAGGGCAGCTCGCCCACGCGCGAGAGCAGTGCCGCTGGTTCGGCGGCATGGTCGGCAACCACGTCGCCGACCTGGTCTCCCGCTACGGCGAGCACAGCGGCCTGGTCCCGGATGCGCTCACCGACTACATCAAAGAACGCCAGGGCTACGACTACTCCCACCACGGCCGCGCCGGGAACCCGGACACCGCATTCGTCCCGGATGAGATCGTGGACCGCTTCTGCCTGCTCGGCCCGGTCTCCGCGCACCTGGAGAAGCTGGAGCACCTGCGCTCCCTCGGCGTGGACCAGTTCGCGATCTACGCCATGCACGACGCCGTCGAGTCGACCATCGACGCCTACGGCGAGCACATCATCCCCATCCTGAGTGATGTACGGCGTCCCCGATGATGCAGCGGCCGAAGTCCGAAGGGTGGGGTGCTCTTCGTGCGCGGGAATTTCGATTGTAAACCTCTCAGCCCGACCGGCTGATCGCCGCTGCGGGAGGGGCCGGAACGAAGAGATGCCTTGCGATCTGCGATGATGTGAGTTCTCTATGCTCCATCAGCACAATCAGCGAGGCATCTCTCCCAGGACTGGACGCGGACCGCGCCGACCTGCGCAAATTGGCCTATACGTGGACAGGTGGTGGGTAATTGGCCACTGCTCTGACCATGGCGCGCCATAAGGGGTGGCCGGCACGCTTCAACCATCCTTGACAAGGCCAACGGTCGATTCGGTACCGATGCCGCCCGTGTCGCCGTATCCCTTGGTGACCAAGCGCGCCGTGATGGCGTCCTGCCGAGTGGTGTAGCAGCGATCTCGGCATCGGCCCCGTGAGCAGCTCGGCACCACACAGAGATTCCAACACCATGCGGGACGTGACCCGTGCCGTGAGAAGCGTTTCCCAAACCGAGGGGCACGGCTGCCGCTCGAACTTGCGCGCGCATCAGCCTCGTTCGGGTGATCGCTCCGCGGTCGGCGCATAGGAGAAGGGCCTCCTGCACAGTTCGGTGATGTCGAGTCAACGAACAACCAGGAGGCCCTCGTGTCCCACTCTGGCGTGCTCGCTTCGGCCGTGTCTAGTTCCGGCATGTCGTGCGATTGCCTCTGGGACCGGACGGTCTCCGGACCACGGACGGTCCGACGGACCGGACCAGGCCATGGAGGTCCACCAGACCGGCCCGAACCGGACCGCCGGACCGTTGCGGCCTGCGGACGGACCGGACAGGGACCACTGTCCGGGACCGGGCCCGGAACCGGACGGGCAATTCCGCTCAGACCGTCCGTCCGCAGGCGAGGACCTCCCATGGACAGACCCGGACCGCGCGGAGCACGCCCGGACCGACGACACCGTGGCGCAAAAAGCCGCAGGCCAGGGGCCGAGCGGAATTGCCGGACAGTCCCCAGAGCCTCGGCCCGTCGGCCGACCGGCGGGCGCGCCGTTGGAGGATCTGGCCGGCATCGCCGTCCGGGCCTGGACGGACACCGGGAAGCTGCGCCGGTCCGTCGTCCGCGACGCGGTACGCGCCCAGGGCCTCACGTTGTCCGACGAACGCCTCACCGCGGTCATGAAGATGGTCCGTCCGGACGAATCGGACGACGACGGTCCCGCCGCCGGCATCTGATCCCGGCCATTCCGCTCACCCCGGGTGCCTCGCTCGGCACCGTCCCGCGAGGCACCCGGATCCCCTCTCCGTGATCCAGACCAGGCCCGGCCCGGCCCCGCCCACCGTCCCCACGTACCCCCAGGAGTCCCCTCTGACGATCCACCAGCCCGACCCCGGGCACACCAACAGCCCCGACCGCGACCTGGAAGTGCTCCTCAACTCGCCTACTCCTAAAGGCGATCCACGACTGGCGTCCGAACTGACCGCCCCTGGCGCAGCAAGCTATCGCGTGGGACCGCCCCAGAGGCGGCCTCACGCAGGTCCCTCGCCGGTCGGCGAGGGACGCCGGAGGCGAGGTCGTGGCCCATGGCGTCCAACAGGGCCAGGTGCAGGCGGGTGCCGGCCCGGCGGGGGGCGAAGGCGGCACCACCGACCTCGT
>NZ_JBFAQR010000079.1:0-28921 GCF_040678815.1 Kitasatospora sp. NPDC049285
CCTCGGCCGCGGCCGCCCCGCCGCTGCCCTCGGCCAGTGCCTGCGCGAGTCCGGCGCCGGGCGCGAAGTCGCCGGCCCCGGCGGTGTCGCCGGCCGGCGCGGCCTCGCCGTCGCCGAAGAAGTGAGCTGACGGGCCGTCAGCGCGGTCAGTCCAGGACCGGGTCCAGTCCGAGGGCCCGGTCCTGGGCGGCCTCCGCCTCGCGGCGCACCAGCCGGAACCACATGAAGACCACGAAGCCCGCGAAGACGAACCACTCCAGGGTGTAGCCGAGGTTCTGGAACGCCCGCAGGCTCAGCCCGTCGCCGCCCTCCGGCTGCACCGTGGGCACCGCGGTCAGCCCGGCCGGCACCTGGTCCGCCGCGACCCAGCCGTCGTACAGCGGGTACGGCAGCACGTTGACCAGCGTCGCCGGGCTGATCGTGCCCAGCTGCCCGGCGGGCAGGCCGCCCGCCACCGCGCCGCCGCTGCCGCTGGTCTCCGGGGCCTGCAACCGCCCCTGGACGCTGACCTGCCCGGTCGGCGCCGCCGGAGCCGTCCCCGGCTCCCCCGCCGCCCAGCCGCGCACCACCGCGACCGCCCGGCCGTCACCGGTGCGCAGCGGGGTCAGCACGTAGTAGCCCGACCGGCCGTCGACGACCCGGCCCGGTACCAGCAGTTGGTGCGCCCCGTCGTACTCGCCGGTGACGCTCACCGCCCGGCCCACCGTGTCCGTCCCGACCTTCGCCGCGCCGCCCGGCAGCACGGTCGCCAGCGGCTCCGCGGCGGCCTGCGCGGCGGCGGCCGTGGCCGTGGCGTTCTCCTTGTGGGTGGACACCCGCGACTCGAACCGGCCCAGCTGCCAGGAGCCCAGCATCAGGCAGACCACGATCGCCGCCACCGCGACGACCGTGCCGACGAGCCACCGCGGGCTGAGCAGGAACCGGTACACCCCACCACGGTAACCACTCCTGACAACGCCCGGGACCGCCGGGTCCCGGCCCGGGACGGGCGTCGCCCGGCCGTCGGAGCCGAGCGGACGTCAGGGTGCGGGGGTGGCCGAGGCGGTCGGGCCGGCGGGGGTGCGCTCGGGGCCGGAGCGGTAGACGGTGCCGCCGCAGTCGCCGCGCAGGGCGGTGGTGGCGGCGGGGCCGGAGGCGGTGTCCGGCGCGTAGCCGAGGGCGAAGCCGGTGGCGGCCGGGCTGGGACTGGGGCTGGCGCTGGGTGTCGGGCTGGCGCTGGGGCTGGGGTCGACGCCGGGGGCCAGGCTGGACCCGGGGGCGGGGTCGGCGGCGGGCTGGGCGGCGGCGGTGCTGGCGGCCGCGGAGGGCAGCGGGCCGCTCGGGCCGCTGGGCGCGGGCGAGGCGGCGGCGCAGCGCTGCGGCACCCAGGCGAACCGCACCAGGTAGGAGTCCCCGGGGGCGAGCAGCAGCTCGGCGGGGAGGACGGCCGGGTCGGGCAGCGAGGCGGCCGGGTCGCCGGCGATGTGCGCGGTGAGCTGGACGCCGGCGGCGCCGCCGACGGTGAACACCCCGGGGTCGGCGACCCGGCAGAGCCGTCCGCCGGTGTTGGTCAGCTGGAACCAGCCGTACAGCCGCCCGGTGTCGGGTTCGGCGGCGGCCTGCCGGGCGTCGGCCCGGCCGAGGTCGGTACGGGTGCAGGCGGGCAGGGTGACGGGCAGTCCCGTGGGGGTGCCGGAGGCGGCGGGCGAGGCGGACGGGTCGGTGCCGCCGCCGTGCCCGGTCTGCGGTCCGGGCGAGGGCCGGTGCGGGGCGTCGGAGCGGATGCCGCCGGGGTGCGGGGGGCGGTCGTGGTCGGCGGCGCCGACCGAGCCGCCGGTGGAGTCCCCGGAGAGGTTGAACGGCTGCGCGGCGTGCACCACCGGCAGCGTGATCACCGCGGCGGCCAGCACGGCCGCGCCGCTCCACGCGCGGCGCCGTCTGACCCGGCGGCGCGGCACCGCGGCCCGCAGCCGGGGCAGCGCCGCGGGATCGGGCTGCACCGCGGCGACCGCCCGGTGGAACCGTTCGCGCAGCTGGTCCTCGGTCAGGCCCGGCTCACTCATCGCCGGTCTCCATCTGGACCCGCAGCGCCGCGAGTCCGCGGGAGCCGTACGCCTTGACCGAGCCGATGGAGATGCCGAGCAGCTCGGCGACCTGAGCCTCGGTCAGGTCCGCGTAGTAGCGCAGCACCAGCACCTCCCGCTGACGGCGTTGCAACCCCCGTAGCGCGGCCTTCAGTTGGTCGCGCTCCAGCGCATCGTAGGCCCCTTCTTCTGCACTGGCCATGTCAGGCATCGGCTTGGGCAGCAGGCGCAGGCCGAGCAGGCGTCGGCGCAGCGTGGAGCGGGAGAGGTTGACCACGGTCTGCCGCAGGTAGGCGAGGGTCTTCTCCGGATCACGGACCCGGCGCCGGGCGGCGTGCACCCGGATGAACGCCTCCTGGACCACGTCCTCGCAGGAGGAGAGGTCGTCCAGCAGCAGTGCGGCCAACCTCAACAGGGAACGGTAATGGGCCCGGTAGGTGTCGGTGAGCTGGTCGACGCTGGCCCCGGTCGCGTCTGCCGCCGCCGCAGCAAGACCCATCCGACTACCGACCCGCCGGGCCGCCCCGGGCAGGGTGATGGCCACCGCTGCCCCCGTCACGTTCGTCACGCTGGTTGGACACACGATCCCCTGTCCTGGTTGCCCTCACCGCAGGGGCATTCTTCCGCAAGCCGGGAATCCCCCTCCGGAGCGTGCTCGCTCCGAAGGGGGATTCTGGCAGACCTCGCGGACGGTCCGGGTCCGCTTCACCCGTCCCGCACACAACCCCCGCTGAGGGACGCTCAGCGTCCGGTGCCGCCGTAGACGATCGCCTCGGCGCTGTCGCTGTCCAGGCCGAAGGCGGTGTGCACGGCGCGGACCGCCTCCGGCACGTCCTCGGCGCGGGTGACCACCGAGATCCGGATCTCCGAGGTGGAGATCAGCTCGATGTTGACGCCCGCCTCGGAGAGCGCCTCGAAGAACGTCGCGGTGACGCCCGGGTTGGACCGCATGCCGGCGCCGACCAGCGAGATCTTGCCGATCGCGTCGTCGTAGCGCAGCGACTCGTAGCCGATGCCGTCCTTGACCCGGTTCAGCGCGTCGATGGCCTTCTGGCCCTCGGTGTGCGGAAGGGTGAAGGAGATGTCGGTGAGGCCGGTGGCGGCGGCGGAGACGTTCTGCACCACCATGTCGATGTTGACCTCGGCGTCCGCGATCGCACGGAAGATCCGGGCCGCCTCGCCCGGCTTGTCCGGGACGCCGACGACCGTGATCTTGGCCTCCGACGTGTCGTGGGCGACTCCGGAGATGATGGCCTGCTCCATCTCGCCCCCTTCGGGCTTGTTCGGGTTGGTACCACTGACGATCGTCCCCGGCAGACCGGAGAACGACGAGCGTACGTGAATCGGGATGTTGTAGCGCCGTGCGTACTCCACACAGCGGTCCAGGAGCACCTTGGAGCCGGACGAGGCCAGCTCCAGCATGTCCTCGAAGGCGATCCAGTCGATCTTGCGGGCCTTCTTGACCACCCGCGGGTCGGCGGTGAACACGCCGTCCACGTCGGTGTAGATCTCGCAGACCTCGGCGCCGAGCGCCGCCGCCAGCGCCACCGCGGTGGTGTCGGAGCCGCCGCGGCCCAGCGTGGTGATGTCCTTGGAGACCTGCGACACGCCCTGGAAGCCGGCCACGATCGCGATGTTGCCCTCGTCCAGGGCGTTGCGGATCCGGCCCGGCGTCACGTCGATGATGCGCGCCTTGTTGTGCGTCGAGTCGGTGATCACGCCGGCCTGGCTGCCGGTGAACGACTGGGCGTCGAAGCCCAGCGTCCGGATCGCCATCGCCAGCAGCGCCATGGAGATGCGCTCTCCGGCGGTCAGCAGCATGTCGAACTCACGGCCGGACGGAATAGGCGTCACCTGTTCCGCGAGTTCGATGAGCTCGTCCGTGGTGTCACCCATCGCGGAGACCACGACGACGACCTCATGGCCGGCCTTCCGGGTGTCCACGATTCGGCGGGCGACGCGCTTGATGCCCTCGGCATCCGCGACGGATGAGCCGCCGTACTTCTGCACGACAAGGCCCACGGGGGCTCCTCGACTTGGGGTGGTAGGTCGCGGTCAGTCTAACGAGCGGGTCTGCCCCGGCCGGCGCTTTCCACATGGTGAGATGCGAATATCGAACCCTGGTCACCGCCGACCGGCAGGTCTGCGGACCGCGGCCACCCGTTCCGAAGAATCGCCGCCGACGCCGCCCCGGCGGTATCGGAACTTTCGCCTCCGGCCCGCCGGTGACGGATGCGTCACACCGTCGCCCTCCGGCCCTACAGCCCCAGCTCGGCCGCCATCAGGTCGCCCGCCTGCTGCTCCAGCTGCTCGTCGGTCAGCCCGTCGTCGTCGGTGTCCGCGCCGTCCGGCACCGCGCCCAGCGGCGAGTCCAGCCGCACGTGCGCGATCAGCGACTGCAGCGCCCGCAGCACCGCGGAGCAGGTCGAACCCCAGTTGGACAGGTACGAGAACTGCCACCACCACAGCGCCTCGGAGATCCGGCCCTCCCGGTAGTGCGTCAGACCGTGGTTCAACTCGCTGACCACACCGGCCAGGTCGTCCGAGATCCGGAACGCGCTGGGCTTCTCCGGCGGGCCGTACGGGTCGAAGACCTCGTGGTAGACGTCGATCGGGGCGAGCAGCTCGGCGAGCCGCTCGCGCAGCTCCACGCCGTCCGGCTCCGGGCCGGCGTCCGGCTCGAACCGGTCCTCCGGCAGGACGTCCTCGATCGCACCGAGCCGACCGCCCGCCAGCAGCAGCTGCGACACCTCCAGCAGCAGCAGCGAGATCGCGCTGCCCGGCTCGTCCCCCTTGGCCACCTCGGTGACGGCGAGCACGAAGCTCTCCACCGAGTCGGCGATCTGGACCGCGAAGTCGTCCGGCGCGTCCGTGTCGGTGAGGGTGTGGGTGCGGTCCGCGGCGTCGGCGGTACCGGAGGGGTGCGCGGTACCGGCAGGGTGGGCGGTACCGGAGGGGTGTGCGGTACCGGCTGGGTCAGCGGTGTCGGTTCGGTCAGACATCGAGCAGTCGTCTCCCTTCGAACGCCCGGCCGAGGGTGACCTCGTCGGCGTACTCCAAGTCCCCGCCGACGGGCAGGCCGCTCGCCAGCCGGGTGACCTTGAGGCCCATCGGCTTGCACAGCCGGGCCAGGTAGGTCGCGGTCGCCTCCCCCTCCAGGTTGGGGTCGGTGGCCAGGATCAGCTCGGTGACCGTGCCGTCCGCGAGCCTGGTCATCAGCTCACGGATCCGCAGGTCGTCCGGACCGACCCCCTCGATCGGGCTGATCGCCCCGCCCAGCACGTGGTAGCGGCCGCGGAACTCGCGGGTGCGCTCGATCGCCACCACGTCCTTGGGCTCCTCCACCACGCAGATCACCGCGAGGTCCCGGCGCGGGTCCTGGCAGACCCGGCACTGCTCGGCCTCCGCGACGTTGCCGCAGACCACGCAGAACCGGACCTTCTCCTTCACCTGCTGCAGCGCGTACGCGAGCCGGCGGACGTCCACCGGATCGGCCTGCAGGATGTGGAAGGCGATCCGCTGGGCGCTCTTCGGACCGACTCCGGGCAGCCTGCCCAGCTCGTCGATCAGGTCCTGCACCACGCCCTCGTACACCGCCACGCCTTCCTTCGACCGGGGCTCGCACCCCGGTGCCGTGTACCGCTGCCATGCACCGGTGCCATCATCCAACGAATCGGGCGCCGGACACACCGGCCGACGCCCGACTAGCTCATAAATCACACAATCAGTTGTCAGGTGACGTTCAGGCTGGTCGAGCCCTGGTCGCCCGCCCGACGGGTGGCACGGATCAGAACGGCAGGCCCGGGATGCCGCCGCCGAGACCCTGGGTGAGCGGGCCCATCCGCTCCGCCTGCAGCTTCTGCGCCGCCGCGTTGGCGTCGCGCACCGCCGCCAGCACCAGGTCGGCCAGGGTCTCCGTGTCGTCCGGGTCCACCGCCGCCGGGGCGATGGTCAGCGCCACCAGCTCGCCGGCCCCGGTCACCGTCGCCTCCACCAGGCCACCGCCCGCCGACCCGCTCACCTTCGTCTCGGCCAGCTCCTTCTGAGCCCGGCCGAGCTCCTCCTGCATCTTCTGCGCCTGCTTCAGCAGCTGCTGCATGTTCGGCTGGCCACCACCAGGAAACACGGAACTCTCCTCGGTCCGTCGGCGTCTCACGCCAGCACCGGACCACCCGTGGCACCGGCGCTGGCACCTCGTCCCCGAGCCTACGCGGCCCGCCGTCCGCGCAGCGTCAGTTCGGCCGGTGGTGGATCTCCTCCAGCACCGTCGCCCCCAGCTCACGGACGATCAACTCCTGCGCGGAGAACGCCTCCTCGTCGAGATCCGGGTCGTCCTCCTCCGGGATGTCGTCCTCCGGCGCCACCATCGGTGCGGCCGGCACCGCGGCGGCCGGGGCACCCGGCTGCGCGGCTGGCTGAGAGGGACTGGTGGCCGACTGCGTGGCGGGGCCGGGGGGCGCGGGGGGCGCGGACGGCACCGGCTGGTACGCCGGGGGAGCTGTGGGCTGCGGTGCGCTCTGCTGGACGGGGGCGGGCTGCGGCGCGACCGGCTGGGGCGCTCGGGGCGGGGTGGACCAGCCTGCGGTGCCGCCCGGGTTTCCGCCCGGGTTGCCGGTGGGGTTGCCGGTGGGGGCCGCGCCGGTGGCGACGCCGCCCGAGGTGCCGCCGGACGGGTCGACGATGCAGTCCACCCGCCAGTCCACGCCCAGGGCGTCCGACAGCGCCTGCCGCAGCACCTCGTCGCTGTGGCTGCCGACGAAACTGTCCCGGGCGCCCGCGTTCACGAACGACACCTGCAGGGTGCTGCCGTCGAAGCCCGCCACCTGGCCGTTCTGGCTGAGCAGGATCCAGGTGAACCGGCGGCGGTTCTTCACCGCCTCCAGGATCTGCGGCCACATCTGCCGGATCTGCGCCGCGCCCTGCTGCGCCGCGGCCGAGGGCTGGGCGGACGACTGGGCTACCGGCTGCGGGGCGACCGGTTGTGGCGCGACCGGCTGCGGCGCCGGAGCGGGAGCCGGGGCCTGGGCCGGGGGTTGCTGCTGCGGTGCCGGCTGCTCTCCCGCGGGCGGGAAGCTGCGCGGGATCGGCCAGGCGCCGGGGGCGGGACCGGCGGGCTCGGGGGCGGGTGCCGGTGCCTGCGCGGTGGGCGCGGGCTGGACGACCGGCGCCTCCTGCGGCATCGGCGCGGCGACCGGAGCTGCTGCCGTGGCTGTGGTCGGGACTGCTGCCGGGGCCGGTTGGAACGCCACCGGCGCGGCGAAGCCGCCCGTCGATGCGCGCCGCTCCAGCTTGTCCAGCCGGGCCTGCATCGACAACTCGTCGCCGTACGCGCCGGGCAGCATGACCCGGGCGCAGATCAGCTCCAGTTGGAGCCGGGGGGCGGCGTTGCCGCGCATCTCGGTGAGGCCGGAGTTGACGATGTCGGCGGCGCGGCTGAGCTCGGCCGGACCGAAGCGGTCGGCCTGGGCCTGCATCACCGCGACCCGGTCGGCGGGAGCGTCGATCAGGCCCTTCTCCCCCGCGTCCGGCACGGTGGCCAGGATCACCAGGTCGCGGAGCCGCTCCAGCAGGTCGGTGACGAAGCGCCGCGGGTCGTGGCCGCCCTCGACCACCCGGTCCACCACCTGGAAGACCGTCGCGCCGTCCTGTGCGGCGAAGGCGTCCACCACCTCGTCCAGCAGCGCGGAGTCGGTGTACCCGAGCAGGGCGGTGGCCATCTGGTAGGTCACACCGCCCTCGGCGGCGCCGGCCAGCAGCTGGTCCATCACCGACATCGAGTCACGCACCGAACCGGCGCCGGCCCGCACCACCAGCGGGAACACCGAGTCCTCGACCTGGATCTGCTCGCGTCCGCAGACCTGCGCGAGGTAGTCGCGCAGCGTCCCGGGCGGTACCAGGCGGAACGGGTAGTGGTGGGTGCGGGAGCGGATGGTCCCGATCACCTTCTCCGGCTCGGTGGTGGCGAAGATGAACTTCAGGTGCTCCGGCGGTTCCTCGACCACCTTGAGCAGCGCGTTGAAGCCGGCCGAGGTCACCATGTGCGCCTCGTCCAGGATGAAGATCTTGTAGCGGCTGTGCACCGGCGCGAAGAACGCCCGCTCGCGCAGCTCACGCGCGTCGTCCACACCACCGTGCGAGGCGGCGTCGATCTCGATCACGTCGATCGAGCCGGGGCCACCGGTCGCCAGGTCCCGACAGGACTGGCACTCCCCGCACGGCTCCGGGGTCGGCCCCTGCTCGCAGTTGAGGCAGCGGGCCAGGATCCGGGCACTGGTCGTCTTGCCGCAACCGCGCGGCCCGCTGAACAGGTACGCATGGTTGACGCGGTTGTTGCGCAGAGCCTGCTGGAGCGGGGCGGTCACGTGCTCCTGCCCGATGACCTCCGCGAAGGTCTCGGGGCGATAGCGGCGGTACAGGGCTAGGGACACGCCACCGACGATATCGGGACCAACAGACAAACGGGACGCCCGACCACTCACCCGTCCGTCCCCGGGAACGCAAGGACCCCTCGCGCACCCGCCAGAGCCCTCCTACCCTTGCTGCCTTCCGGCCCTGGGGGGGTTCAGAGAGATAACGCCACACGAGGGGCTGCCCCAAGAGTAGCGGATCCCATCCCCCACTCCCCCCACCCACCCCCATCTCCGATCCGCAGGTCTCCCCGCCCACCCACCTGCGACACAGCGGTTCGCAACCACCCCCCGACATGTACTAAGCTCTCCCACGGAGGATTCGCCTAGAGGCCTAGGGCGCACGCTTGGAAAGCGTGTTGGGGGCAACCCCTCACGAGTTCGAATCTCGTATCCTCCGCATCTGTCCGCCAGGGCAAACGAAAGGCCCCGACCGGATTCCGGTCGGGGCCTTCGTCGTGTCTTGATGACTGCATTTCTGGTGGTCAGGCATGGGGGCGGCGGAACTGCGACAACTGGGCCTCCTCGCGAGCTTCTTGGCGTAGGCACCCTCTGATCGCGGCGCACCCCCGCTCAAGACAGGCCCCGGCAGGGGTGCAACTGCGGCCCTGGGCCCGGGTCAGGGGATGCTGATCACTACCTTGCCGAAGGGGCTGCCGGTGCTGAGGTGCTCGTAGGCCTTGACTGCCTCGTCGAAGGTGAAGACGCGGTCGACCACCGGGTGGAGGGCATGGTCGGCAAGAGTCGCGTTCAGGCGCTCGAAGCTGGTCCGACTGCCCACCGCCAGCCGCTGCAAGGAGAAGTAGCGGCCGTTGAACACTTCGGGGTCGATCACCGTTCCGCCTGCGGGGAAGGCTCCGGTCACCGAGATCTGGCCGTTGAAGCCGACCGACTGGATGGACTTGGCGATGCTGGGCGCCCCGACGGCCTCCAGGACGAGATCGGCGCCGCGGCCGGCGGTGAGCTCGCCGACCGCGAGCTGCCAGTCGGGCGTCACCCGCCGGTCCAGCACCTCGGCAGCGCCGAGCTCCTTCAGCCGCTTGCCCTTCTCCTCGCCGGAGGCCACGACGATGACACGGCCGCCCAGGGCGGCGGCAAGCTGCACGCCGAACAAGGCCACCGCGCCCGCACCGACGACCAGAACGGTGTCACCCTCGCCCATCGGACGCGGCCCGGTCGTCAGCCCCGACCAGGCCAGAACAGCGGCGCACGGAAGCGTCGCCGCCTCCTCGTAGGAGAGGTGGGCCGGGATCTGCACCACCGACTCCTCGTCGACCACCTGGTACTCGGCCAGCATTCCGTTCAGGTTGGCCCCGTACTGTTCGCCGACCAGCGGCAGCGTCATCGGGCCGTCGATCCAGCGGGGGAAGTAGGTCACGGCCACCCGGTCACCCACGGCGGCGCGCTGCACGCCCTTGCCGACCGCCACGACCTCGCCGGCACCGTCGCTGAGCGGGACGATGCCGGGTGTCGCCGGAACCGGGTAGGTCCCGGCGAGCAGCATCAGGTCCCGGCGGTTGAGCGAGGCCGCACGCACCCGTATCAGCACCTGGTGAGGTCCGGGCTCCGCGAGCCGCTGTTCCCGGACGGCCAGTCCGTCGAGGCCGTCCTGCGGGCGGTCGAGGTGGTAGGCGGTACCGGTCCAGCTCTGCAGATCCGTCATCGTTCCTGTCCTGTCCGTGGGTTGTGGCCTCGACAGGAACACTATGGAGATCACGACGCCGGGGAATCAGTCACGCATAGGCATGGCGGCGCAGTTCGCAAGTCAGGGTGTCCGAGCGCTCTCACTTCAGCCGCTGCACCGCGAGTGCGGAGACGATGTTCCGCCGCCACCGATCGGTGACGAGTGGCGGCTGCACTTCGCCATCAACGGAGCCACGAGTGACCCCGTCAGAAACGGTTCAGGTTCTCGTCAACAGGAGGGGTGTTCACCGGGGTCGCCCACCCCGCCTACGTGGCTGCGGCCGTGGCGGCTGATTCGCGGAAGGTGACGACGGCTTCGCCGTTCTCGCGGGCCCAGGCGGTGAGCATTCTGATGGGCTCCTCGAGGGTTCGCCCGAGGGCGGTCAGGCTGTACTCGACGCGTGGTGGTGCCTCGGCGTACGCGTGCCGTTCGACGAGGCCGTTGGCTTGGAGTCGGCGCAGCGTCTGGGTCAGGACCTTGCGGGAGATGCCGCCGCTCAGGTCGACCAACTCGCCGTGGCGCAGCGGGCCTTCGGTCAGTGCGAAGAGGGTGACCATGGACCATTTGCTGGCGATGATCTCCATGGCCAGGAGGGCGGGGCAGTCGGCGAGGAAGGCGATTCCGGGTCGCTGGCTCATGGCCTCGAAGGTTACCTGAAGGTACCTATCGGCCGCCTATCGTCGTCGAGGTGCGCACGTCCCTTGCTCGCATCTCGCATGATTGAGGTTTCAGCCGTGTTCGCCTCCCTTGCCTTTCTCACCGTGCTCATGTCGGCGGTTCTCCTGGTCTCGGCCGGGGCCAAGTCCCTGCGGACGCGACACATCACCGAGCAGATGTCCACGCTCGGAGTGCCGCAGAGCATGATGGCTCTCCTGATCGGCGCTCAGATCGCGGGCGCGGTCGGCGCGATCGCCGGACTCTGGTGGGGACCCGTCGGAATCGCGGCCGCGATCGGCCTGACGGGCTACTTCGCCGGGGCGGTCGCCTCGCACCTGCGAGTCGGCGACCGGAAGGGCGCGCCTCCGGCGGCGGTCCTCACCGTGGTCTCCGTCGCCCTGATCGTGCTGCGCGCTGCCACCCTCTGATCCGCCGTGACCACGCGGACCGAGCGACGGCGGCCTGGAACGGCGGTCGCTCGGCCGCGTGGTCACCGTGCCGTCATCGGCTCCGGTGCGCTGTGGGCGCGACGGTAGGCCAGTGGTGACAGGCCCAGGTGCTTGTGGAAGTGCTTGCGCAGGGCGACCGGGTCGCCGAAGCCGCAGGCGGTGGCGATCCGTGCGACGGCCAGGTCGGTGGACTCCAGCAGCAGGCGCGCGTGCGCCAGCCGCCGCTGCGCCAGCCACTGCAACGGGCTGCTGCCCACCTCGCCGCGGAACCGGCGAGTGAAGGTGCGCACGCTCATGTGCGCGTGCCGGGCCATGTCCTCCAGTCCGATCGGCTCGGCGAGCCGGTTCAGCGCCCACTGCCGGGTCGCCGAGGTGGAACGGTCGGTGTCCTGCGGAACCGGGTGCTCGATGAACTGGGCCTGCCCGCCCTCGCGCCACGGCGCCACGACGCAGCGCCGCGCGGCGGCCGAGGCCACCGCCGCTCCGTGGTCCAGGCGGACCAGGTGCAGGCACAGGTCGATGCCGGCCGCTCCGCCGGCGGAGGTGAGGATGCGTCCGTTGTCGACGAACAGCACGTCCGGATCGACGTCGACGTCGGGGAACAGCCGCGCCAGCGCGTCGCACAGCGTCCAGTGCGTGGTGGCCCGCTGGCCGTCCAGCAGGCCGGCCGCCGCGAGGAGGAAGGCCGAGGTGCACAGGCTGACGATGCGGGTCCGCGGCCCGATCCGGTCCAGCGCCGCGGCGAGTTCCGCGGGGAGCGCGCCGGTCGCGAGCAGGTGCTCGCCGGGTTCTTGCGTGGCGAGGACGACGGTGTCGGCGGTCTCCAGGGCCGACTCGTCGTGGTCGACGACGATCCGGTAGTCCTCGTGCGTGCGCACCGGCCGGCCGCCGAGGGAGCAGGTGCTGACGGAGTACAGCGGGCTCCCGTCCGGCGCACGGGCCTCGTTGAACACCCGGGCGGGGATGCCCAGGTCCAGCGGCAGGACTCCGTCGAGGGCGAGAACGACGACACGATGTGGCATGGCCGGAATGGTACGACAGGTGGCCTCCCGGCCACTCACTCGCCCGCGCCGCCGACCGCGAGTCTTTCTTCCGTCGGGAGAACGGTCCCGGTGCAATGAGGTGTGGGACGAAAGGAGTGGGCGACATGAGCGGGAACACCATGAAGGCGGTCACCATCACGGAGTTCGGCGGGCCGGAGGTGCTGACCGTCGAGCAGGTCGCGCGCCCCGAGCCGCTGCCGACCGAGGTGCTGGTACGGGTGCACGCCGCGGGCGTCAACCCGGTGGACTGGAAGACCCGCGAGGGCCAGGGAATGGCGGGACTGCAGACGTTTCCGCTGATCCTGGGCTGGGACGTGTCCGGGGTGGTGGAGGAGGTCGGCTTCGGCGTGACCACGCTGGAGGTCGGCGACGAGGTCTACGGCATGCCGTGGTTCCCGCGCGCCGCCGGCGGCTACGCCGAGTACGTGACCGCACCGGCCCGCCAGTGGGCCCGCAAGCCGGCCACCCTCGACCACGCGCACGCCGCCGCCGTGCCGCTGGCGGCGCTGACCGCCTGGCAGACCGTGGTCGACACCGCCCACGTGCAGGCCGGCCAGCGCGTCCTGATCACGGCCGCCGCCGGCGGGGTCGGCCACTTCGCGGTCCAGTTCGCCCGCCACCTGGGCGCCCACGTGATCGCCACCGCCAGCGCCGCCCGCCACCCCTGGCTCAAGGAACTCGGCGCCGACGAGACCGTCGACTACACCGCCACCCGCTTCGAGCACGCCGTCGCCGACGTCGACGTGGTCATCGACCTGGTGGGCGACGCCCACGACAACACCAGCACCCGCTCGCTGAAGGTCCTGCGCCCGGGCGGCCTGCTGGTCGCCGTCCCGGCCGGCGTCTCCCCGGAACTGGCCGCGGCCGCCGCAGCGGCCGGCGTGCGGGTCACCCCGTACCTGGTCGAGCCGGACGGTCCGGCACTGGCGACGATCGCGGGCCTGATCGACGCCGGCGAGGTCACCGTCGAGGTCGAGGAGACCTTCCCGCTCGACCAGGCCGGCGCGGCCCACGACCGGCTCGGAGCCGGCCGCACCCGCGGCAAGATCGTCCTCACCGTTGCCGACTGAACTTCCTCTCCTGGGAGTTGGGGGTCACGCCGCGCACGACGACATACGGTGTCAGCCCCGGCGGCCGGGGAGCATGGCCAGGGCCCGGGAGCGCTGGGCGACGAGGTCGGCGTAGGTGCCGTCGCGCTCGGCCCAGCGGTGCCCGAGGACGCCCCGCACGAGGACTTCGTGCGGGGTGGGGTCCTGCGAGAGCAGCTGCATGACCTCGGTGGCGAAGTCGTCGAGCGGCAGCGCGTGCGGGTTCACCTTCTCCTGGCCCGCCGTGGCGACGGCCGGGGGGACGAGCTCGACGACGCCGACACCGGTGCCGTCGAGCTGGGCGCGCAGTGCCTCGGAGTACGCGTGCACCGCGGCCTTCGACGCGGCGTAGCTGGGCATGGGAGGGAACGGCAGGAAGGCGATGCCCGAGGTGACGGTGATGAAGGTGCCCTGACCTCGCCGCACCAGGTGCGGGGTGAAGGCGTCGACGACCCGGATCGTGCCGAGCAGGTTGGTGTCGATCGTCGTTGCTGCCGTCGCGAAGTGCGCGGGGTCGCGCAGGTCCTCCAGGAGCATGACGCCCGACATCGTCACCACGGTGTCCAGCTCGGGGTACCGGGCGAGCACGGTGTCCCGGGCAGAGGCGACGGAGGCGCCGTCGGTGACGTCGATGCCGATCGTCGTGAAGCCTTCCGCGGCGAGGTCCGAGAGCGCCTCCGGGCTGCGGCCGCCGACGGCCACGGTGCTGCCCGCCGCAGCGAACCGCCGGGCCAGCTCCCGCCCGATACCCGAGGTTCCGCCGACGACGAGAACGGTGCGGTTGGAGAGATCCACGGGATCTTCCCTTCACTCCAGGGCGCCGTCGGTGCAAGCCCACGGCGCGGCCAGTGATGGTCTCCGTCCCTGTCGGAACGGTGCTCTCGCAGTCTTGGCGACATCCGCCGGACGGGGCAGGGCTCCCGTCTTCCCTGGTCCTGCCAGGGCCCCCGCTGGGACACCCGCACCGGATTACGGTGTCGGCATGAAGGACGACGAATCCGGCAACCGGCTCGGCGGCTACCTCCGCGCCCGGCGCGAGCTGGTCTCCCCGGCGCAGGCAGGACTGCCGCCGGGGGGCAACCGCCGCGTGCCCGGCCTGCGCCGTGAGGAAGTCGCCCTGCTCGCCGGCATCAGTCCGGACTACTACCTCCGTCTGGAACGCGGCCGCGACCGGAACCCCTCACCGCAGGTCCTCGAATCCCTCGCGCGCGTCCTGCACCTCGACGACGTCGAACGGACGTACCTGCTCGGCCTCACGGCGGCACGCCCCAGGGCGCCGCGCCGCAGGCGGCCCGAGCACGTACCGGCGCGGGTGCACGAGCTGCTCGCCCACCTCGAGATCCCCGCGTTCGTCGAAGGGCGCGCGTTCGACGTGCTGGCCTCCAACCGCATGGCGGTCGCGCTCTCGCCGCGCCTGCGGCCCGGCCAGAACCGGCTGCGTTCCCTCCTCCTCGATCCCGAGGAACAGGCCTTCCACCAGGACTGGGCCAGAGCCACCGCCGATTTCGTCGCCGCCCTCCGCACCACGATCGGCGAGGACACCGACAACCCCCGGTTCGTCGAACTCGTCGGCGAACTCGCCCTGTCCAGTCAGCGGTTCCGTACCCTGTGGGCCCGCCACGACGTCCGCACCCTCGACGGAGGCACCACCACGGTCCACCACCCCGTCGTCGGTGACCTGCGCCTCCACCGCGACAAACTCGCCATCGAGGACGTCATCCTCGTCGTCTACTACCCCGACAAGGACAGCGACAGCGACGAGAAGCTGCGGCTCCTCGCCGCACTCTCGCTCCCCGGGTCCACCGACACGGCGTCGTTGTCTCCTTGAGTGGGTGTCAGCGCTCGTCCACGAAGACGTGGGCGGCGGTGAGGCTGACGGGGTCTCTGAGCGGGGACATGCCGCCGGTCAGGCGGGGGTCTCGGCGGTGGCGGTGAGGACCGCGCGGCCGAGGGTGTGGCCGGCCATGGTGAAGCCGAGCACGGCCGGGGTGGCGTCGGCCGCCACGCCGATGGACTCGACGTCGAGGGCGTGCACGACGACGAAGTAGCGGTGCGGGCCGTGCCCGGGCGGCGGGGCGGCGCCGATGTAGCGGGCGGCGCGGGCGTCGTTGGGAAGCTGGAAGGCCCCCTCGGGCAGGCCCGAGCCGGTGTCGTCGCCGGCGCCCTCGGGCAGTTCGGTGACGGTGGCGGGGATGTCGGCGACCGCCCAGTGCCAGAAACCGGAGCCGGTCGGGGCGTCGGGGTCGTAGACGGTGACGGCGTAGCCCTTGGTGCCGTCAGGCGCGCCGCTCCAGGACAGCTGCGGGGAGACGTCCTTCCCGCCCGGGACGCCGAAGATGCCGGAGAACTGCTCGGGCGACCACGCGCCGCCGTCGGTGACGGTGCCGCTGGTGACGGTGAAGGAGGCCGCCTCGGGGAGACGCGCAAAGGGGTCGTTGGCACTCAAAGCGTCGTTCCTTTCGGGCTGTGGGGTGGTGGTGCGGTCAGCCGAGGAGGCGCGGAGCACCTGTCGCCCTCGACTGTTCATGTGATCGACGATATCACTGATAATCGATTATCTGCTCGGCCGTCTATGCTGAGGGCCATGACTCAGGCGGCCCACACCCCCACCTCGGCGGGGAAGCAGATGCTCTCCGAGCAGGTCTACGCGAGCCTTCGGGACGCGATCATGCGCGGGGACTACGGCCCGGGCGTCGCCCTCAAACCGCAGGAGCTCGCCAAGCGACAGGGCGTCAGCCTGGCCGTCGTGCGGGAGGCGCTCCTGCGGGTGGTGGGCGAGGGCCTCGCCGACCGGCTGCCCAACCGCGGCTTCGCCGTGCCGGCCTTCTCCGACCGCCGCTGGCAGGAGATCGGGGAGGCGCGGCGGACCATCGAACCGGCCATGCTGCGGATGTCCATCGCGCGCGGCGACATCGACTGGGAGGCGCGCGTACGAGCGGCCCACCACCGCCTGGCCCGCACTCCCGCGTACGTCCCCGAGGATGGCGAGTACTACAGCGCCGCGTGGTCCGAGGCGCACCGGGTCTTCCACCGGACCCTGTTGGAGGGGTGCGGCAACCCCGTCCTGCTGGAGACCTTCGACCGGATGTGGACCGCGAGCGAGCTCGCCCGCCGCTGGTCGGCGCAGCGCGTCCCCGACCGCGACGGTGCCCAGGAGCACCGTCTGCTGGAGGAGGCGGCACTGGCCCGCGACGCCGACACGGCGGCCGCGGCGCTGGTCCGGCACCTCACGCTGACCGCAGCCGGGCTGGCCGACTCCTCGCCCGAGACCGGACAGACGTGACCGCCCGTCGCCGAGCCGGTGGCCGCCTGGCGTCGTGGGCGGCGGGGAGTTCGGCGAGGGCGGCCTGCGGTGGGCGGGCGGTCTGCGGTGGGCGGGTCAGAGGTTGAACATCCCGGTGTACGGCTGGATGATGCGCTCCTGTCGTGATCCGAAGTCGACCAGTACCGCGGTGTCGCCCTCGACGCCGATGACCCGGCCGAGGCCGTAGGAGTCATGGGTGACGCGGTCGCCGACGGCGAAGTGCTTGCGCGGTGCTTCGGTCCTGGCTTTGAAGGGACTGGTGGGCAGGTGCCGACGGACTGGCTCAGGTTTTCTCATCCGGGCCAGTATGCGCCGCGGGGAGCGGGGTGGGGACGTCCGGAGCGCCCGAATTCCGTGGAGTCCGAAATGCCGGGTGTGTCGAACGGCACCCTCGGGGCGCGGGCCCGGAGGACCGCCGCGGGTCGACCGGCGGACCGGAGCAGGGCATACAACCCGATCAACTGCCCTTCATGAAAGGCCCGTTGACCGACAAGGCGACTTGAAACCGATACCACCGGCGAAAACCCGCCAAAAACTCGGGGGGAGATTTCCGCCCGCTGCGGGCTCGGGGCTGCTACAGTCGAGCGTAGTTGCAGTAGTGGTTCCCATTAACTTTGTGTGCGCCTGCTCTTGTATCGCGGGCGCATTTTTGTTTTCCGGGTGTTTTCCGGGCGGGTTCTCATCGCGGTGACTCGGCGTTCGCAACGTGCGGCCGCCGGAAAGTCCCTTGAAGGAGATTTCTTACATGGCTAATGGCACCGTGAAGTGGTTCAACGCGGAAAAGGGCTTCGGCTTCATCGAGCAGGAGGGTGGCGGCCCGGACGTCTTCGCCCACTACTCGAACATCAACGCCAACGGCTTCCGCGAGCTGCTCGAGGGCCAGAAGGTCGAGTTCGACGTCACGCAGGGCCAGAAGGGCCCGCAGGCCGAGAACATCCGCCCGCTGTAGTTCGCACTGCCGCGGCAATCGCCTGGCAGCGAGGGGCCCGCACCGCGTGTATATCGCCCGGTGCGGGCCCCTCGGCTTTTGGAAGGCTTTCCCATGAACCGTTCCAGTCGCTCGCCGCACCAGAACACCGGCTCCCGGTCCGCTCCGGTCGACGGCTCCGGACGGGAGTTCGCCGTACCGGTGAGCACCGTGCCCGCGCTGCCGGCCGTCGAGTCCTTCGAGGAACTGGACCTGCCGAAGGAACTGCTGTCGATGCTGGGTCGGAAGGGCGTCACCTCGCCGTTCCCGATCCAGGCGGCGACGCTGCCGAGCTCGCTGGCGGGCCGCGACGTGCTGGGGCGGGGCCGCACCGGCTCCGGCAAGACCCTCGCGTTCGGTCTCCCCGTGCTGGCCCGCACCGCCGGGCGGGAGGCCGAGCCGCGCTGCCCGTTGGCGCTGATCCTGGTCCCCACCCGCGAGCTCGCGCAGCAGGTCACCGAGGCACTCACCCCGTACGCCCAGACGACGGGCGTACGGATGGCCACGGTGGTCGGCGGGATGCCGGTCCGCCGGCAGGCGCAGATGCTGAACCGCGGGGCGGAGGTCGTGGTGGCCACGCCCGGCCGGCTCACGGACCTGATCGAGCGTCGGCTCTGCCGACTGGACCGGGTCGAGGTGACCGTCCTCGACGAGGCCGACCAGATGGCCGACATGGGCTTCCTGCCGACGGTCACCGAGTTCCTCGAACAGGTCGCCGACGGCGGCCAGACGATGCTGTTCTCCGCCACGCTGGACCGCAACGTCGACCGCCTGGTGCGGCGTTTCCTGCAGGACCCGGTCACGCACGCGGTGGATCCGTCGGCGGGAGCGGTCAGCACCATGGAGCACCACGTGCTGCACGTGCAGAACGCGGACAAGAACGCCACGATCACCCACATCGCCTCCCGGGACGGCAGGGTGATCATGTTCATCGACACCAAGCACGGCGCGGACCGCCTGGTCGAGAAGCTGCTGGCGAACGGGGTGAAGGCCGCGGCCCTGCACGGCGGCAAGTCCCAGCCGCAGCGCACCCGCACCCTGGAGCAGTTCCGCACCGGGCAGGTGGCCGCGCTCGTCGCGACCGACGTCGCCGCCCGCGGCATCCACGTCGACGGCCTCGACCTGGTGGTCAACCTCGACCCGCCCGCCGACCACAAGGACTACCTGCACCGCGGCGGACGCACCGCCCGGGCCGGCGAGTCCGGCACCGTCGTCACCCTGGTCCTCCCCAACCAGCGGCGCGGGATGGACCGGATGATGAGCACGGCCGGCATCACCCCCGTCACCACCAGGGTCGTCGCCGGCAGTGCGGAACTGGCCCGGATCACCGGCGCCCGGGTGCCCACCGGCGTGCCCGTGGTGGTCCCCGACCCCGTCGTCGAGCGCCCGCGCCACAGCCGGCCGACCGGCCGGAACCGGTCCGGCAGCCCCGGCTCCACCGCCCGCACCCGGCAGACCGCTGACGCCTCGCACGGCACCTCGCGCCGGTCGTACAACGGATAGTCGCGAACGACCGACGACCGGCGGTGTCTCTCGGCGAGCTGACGGTCAGTGAGGTGCGGGCCGGTGGATCCGGGGAACGAAGTGCCGGTCGGCGGCGAGCACGCGAGGGACCGGCCCCGGTCAGGTCGGGAGTAGTGTGGAAGCCACCGGAGACGTTCCGCATGCCGGCACCGGACACTGGCGTCGTCTCCGGCGAACGGCTATCCCGGATCCGGCAAGGCCGGGCTCGGAGACGGGTCTTCGACCATGAATGCGATCGTCGATCGCGATGCACCGACCACGACCGGCCTCGCCCTGCGCCTCCTGCTCGCGCCCGCGGGGGTGAAGCCGGGCCGACTGGACGGCGCCTGGTGGCCCCGGTCCGGTGATCTCCTCCTCGAACTCCCTTCGCTGGCAGCCGAGATGGACGAGCGATGGGGCCGGGTCACGCGGATCACCGTGAATCCCGCGCAGTGGCCGATCATCCCGCGGCGGATTCCGGTCGCGGGCCACGTCATCCACGCGGGCTGGTACACGACCGAGCAGGACAAGCACGTGATCATGCTCTGCTCGTACCGTCGGCGGTTGGACCTCATGGTCGTCCCGCCGCAGACGGACGTGATCGACACGGCCAGGCTCATGGCCGAGGCGTCCGACCCGCGGAACACCAGGACCGCGAGCGAGTTGCTCGCCGGCGAGCCGGTCCGCCGCAGGGAGGGTCCGCGGGTACGCTCCGGCTCGTTGTCGGCGGCGGCCGCGCGCTTCGACGGCGTCCCCGGGGCCGGTCGGCGAGCGGCTTCCGCGCAGCAGCGGGCCGCGTACTGGACGGCGGCCCGGTAGGCGGACGGAGCGTCAGCTCCGGTACGCAGCGAGTCGCGGGTACGCACCCGAATACGGAGTGTGCGGAGTACCGTGGGACGTACAACCGAGGACATTTCGCACACCGGCATCCGCGCCGGCGTCGCCCTGGGTCATGAGTGGTCCCTCAACGGGACCGGACGGGCGGCCCGCCGTGACGTCGATCCCCCTTCCCGTTCCCTCCTCCCCCGGCCGGTGGTCGGTGCCCGGAGTTCCCCTGCTGCCGCGCCTGGCGCTGGAGCCGACGATGTTCAGGGAGGGTGTCTTCGACGGCGCGTGGTGGCCCCGCTCGACCCGGATCGTGACCGAACTTCCCGACCTGGTCACCGCGTTGGGCGCCCACCTGGGCCGGATCGTCCGGGTGGGCCTGGACGCCCTGGCCTGGGACGGCGTGCCCCGCTCCGTCGCGGTCAACGGCGTCATGATCAGGATCAACTGGTTCGACGGCAGCGCCGCCACGATCAGGGTCACCCGGGGTTTCCAGGACCACTTCCTGCTCCTGGTGGTGCCGCCGGACACCTCACCCGGGACGGCCGCGGCCGCGATGGCCGGGGCCTCCGCGACCGGCAACCGCGCGTCGGCGGAGGAACTCCTGCTCGGATGACGTGAGTTGACGCCGGACCGGCGGCCCGGGCGAGCGGTCCTCGGGCCGCTCAGCGCCACTCGATCAGGAACAGCGTGGCGTCGTCGCTGGTACGCCCGCCCCGGCGGGCCTTCAGCGCGTGCGAGAGGGCGCGCACCGTGGCCCGCACGCCCGAGCGGGCGCGCTCGATGCGGTTGACCCAGTCGATCAGCTGCTCCTCGCCGAACTGCTCGCCGCTCGCGCCCCGTTCCTCGACCAGGCCGTCGGTGAAGCACAGCACCCGGTCCCCGTGCCGGAGTTGCCGCTCGCTGATCACCGGCTGCTCGCCGCCGAAGCCGACCGGCAGCGTGGTGGCGCTCTCCAGCCGCTCGACGACCGCGTGGTCGCGGATCAGCAGCGGCTTCGGGTGACCGGCGTTGACCCATTGGAGGCGGCCGGTCACGGTGTCGAGCCGCATCATCTGCGCGGTGACGAAGTGGTCGGGGCCGAACTGCTCGGCGATGGCCCGGTCCATGAAGGCGTAGACCTCGGCGAGTCCGACGTCGGCGCGGCGGGCGTGCCGGTACGCGCCGATGGCCACCGTCGCCATGGTGGCGGCGTCCAGGCCGTGGCCCATGGCGTCGAGGGTGGCCACGTGCAGCACGTCGCCGTTGAGCGCGTAGTCGAAGCTGTCGCCGGCCACCTGGTAGGCGGGCTCCAGGATGCCGGCCACCGCGACCCGGGGGACGGACATCGACAGCGGTGGCAGCAGCGACCACTGGATCTCGGCGGCCACGCTCATCGGCTCCAGCCGCCGGGCCTGGAAGACCAGGTCGGTGTAGCCGCTCCTGGTGATCAGCAGGTCCGCCACCAGGACCGACAGCCGCCGCAACAGCAGCCGGGCGTCGTCACCGACCGCGTCCAGGGTGAGGGCCAGCACCCCCGCCTCGGCACCGATGTCCAGCAGCGGCAGGTACACCCGCACCCCGTCGGCCTGCGGCACCTCCACCGGGACGCCGCGCAGGAACGCCTCGCCCGCCGCGGAGTCCGCGATCGGCACCGGCGGACCCTCGGCCAGGCCGTCGCCGGGGAGCGGGACCAGCACCAGCTGGCCGTAGTCCTGCAGCAGCAACGCCGGCTCCCGGCCGCCCAGCCCGGCCACCGCCGCCACGACCAGCGGGGGGATCAGCGGCGGCGCGAACTCCCCCGCCAGGTCGAGCAGCACGCCCAGCAGGTGTTCCCCGGGCGCCGTCGTCCGGTCCGGCACCGTCGCGGGTCGCCGTCCGCCGTCGCCGCTCACCACATGCCCGCCTCTCCGAACCGCTCCGGGCCCGTCCCCGGCCCGTCGCGGGGGCCGGTCCTCTCCATTACGCCCGAGATCGGCCCGGCACGCCCCCGGGCCGTGACCGGCCGGGTTCGTTCCGGTGGCGCTCAGGGCGTCCGCGCGGCGAGGGCGGTGCGCGCCGCCGGGGCCTGGAGCGGGTTGAACTGCGGGTCGGTGGCGAGGGCTTGGGACAGGTGCGTGCGGGCGTCGGCGGTGCGGCCGAGGGCTTGTTCGATCGCGCCGCGGTGGTAGAGGAACAGGGCGTTGTGCCAGCCGTGGGCCAGCGCCAGGTCGGTGTAGCCGAGTGCCTCGTGGTCGGCGCCGGTGCGGTGCAGGGCCCAGGCGAGGGCGTCGGCGACCAGGACGTTGTGGCGGCGGTCCCATTCGGCCCGGAGCAGCCGGACGGCCGCGGCGGGGTCGCCGTGGTCGGCCTCGAACTGACCGAGGGTCAGGTCGTCGACGACGCCGCTCGCGGCGGCCAGGTCGGACTCGGCGCGCAGCAGCCGGTACTGCTCCTGGGCCTGCTCGCGGTGACCGAGGGACTCCTGGAGTTCGCCGAGTTCGAGGAGGTACTGGGGCAGGGGCACCTTGGCCGTGGCCTGTGCGTAGTGCGCGAGGGCGTCGTCGGTGCGGCCTAGCGCCGCTTCGGCGCGGGCCTGGCCGGCCAGGGCGGCGGTGTACGCCGGGTCGGCGGCCAGGGCGCGCCGGTAGCCGTCGAGGGCGTCGGCCGGGCGGCCGGCGTTCCGGTCGAGTTCGGCGATCTGGTACCGGCAGAACGCCTGGTCAGCGGGGTCGTAGGCGCCGGCGAGGGCCTGGCGCAGGGCGTTCTGGGCGTCCTCGGGGCGGCCGCGCTGCTCCAGGTCGTAGGCGGCGCGGGTGAAGGACGCGGTGCCCGGGTGGAGGTCGAGGAGGTGCTGGGCGGCTTCGGTGGCGCCGGTGTCGTCGCCGAGCTGGGTGCGGGCGTCGGTGAGGACGGCCCAGGCCGGCCAGTGCAGCGGCGCGGCGGTGAGGGCCCGCTGGGCGTAGTCGGCGGCGTCGGCGAAGCGGTGGCGGGCGTTGGCGAGCGCGCCGAGGCCGGTGAGTGCGTCGGTGTTGTCCGTGGGGGCGAGGGTGAGCGAGCGGTGCAGCGCTTCGTCGGCCTTCGGGTAGTACGAGGCGTCCGCGGTCAGCCGGGCCTGCTCGACGTACTCGCCGCCGAGCCTCGCCCAGACCGGGGCGTCCTCCGGGCGGGAGCGCAGGTGCCGCTGGTCGGCGTCGATCGCCGCGCTCAGGGTGGACCTCGCGGGCGGTGCGGCGTGCGGTGCGGTGGGCACGCGGGCGGGCGTCGGCCGGCCGGTGAGGGTGCCGGCGTAGGCGAGGCCGGCGCACAGGGCGGCGGCGGTCAGCAGCAGGGGCAGGCGGCGCACGGCGGGTTTCCCTCGGGCGAGGAGCGGGCGGCGGCCCCGGGGCGGGCCGCCGCACTGGGGTGTCACTTCTGGTTGACGGCCTTGTCGTAGGGCAGGGCGAGGTAGGGGAAGGTCGCGCCGAACGGCTTGTCGGTGGTGTCGACCTTGTCCCCGGCGGCGAGTGCGGCGATCAGGTGGCCCGGAGTGGCGCCTTCGACGACCTGCAGCGCGATGTCGAGGACGTCGTCGGTGAGGCGGCGGCCGTTGGGGAAGCCCTGGAAGTCGCCGTTGAGGATGCCGAGGCGGTCCGGGTTCGGCGTCACCGGGGTGGTCAGGTTGAGGCGCAGCTCCTCGGCGGGGACGAACCGCTTCGGGTCGATGTCCTGGTTCATCAGCTGGGAGTTCAGGTCGACGGCGAACGGGCCGTTCGCGGCCTTGGCGATGCCGGTCAGGAAGATCTCCTGCAGGTCGGTGCGCGGCGTGGCGGGCGCGGGCAGCCCGTAGATCGCCTGGACCAGCTTGGGCACCTCGGGGTCGAGGACTTTGGCGACGACGGCGGGCTGGTTGTGGTCCTCGGACGGGGGCAGCGCGTTGAAGGCGTCCTTCAGCCCGGCCGGGAGGACGACCTCGTTGACCAGCGGGTTGCCGAGGCGGGAGACCTGCACGTACTTGCCGGCCGGGTCGGCTTTGCCGGGGCTGAGCTTCAGGGTCTGCTTCTCGGTGCTCGACCAGATGCCGATGACGGGGTTGCGGTTCGGGTCGCCCTTGTAGGCGAGGCGGGTCTTGGGGATCTGCAGGGCAACGGAGTTGACGTTGTATCCGGCCAGCGTGTTCTGGCCGACCTCGGAGAGGTTGCCGCCGTACAGCAGGTCGAAGACCCGCAGGTCGAGGAAGAACGGGTCGGCGGCCTGGGTGGCCACGGTCTGCCCGCCGCCCGGGAGTTGGACGGTGGCCTGCTGGCGCAGCCGGCCGTAGTCGGGCATCGAGGCTCGGCCGGTGTCGGACGGCGCGGCCTGGCCGTGCTCGACGAGGGTGACCGGTTCGCAGTCGGGCCGCAGTTCCTGGAGCGTGTAGTACTGGTGGAAGCGCAGGGTCGGGTCGGAGAGGTTGTTCACCGGCCCGTTGTCGTAGAGGAAGGTGTCGGTGCCGCGGAGGTCCTCGGTGTGGAAGGTCCACCGGTAGGTCAGGTCCGGGTGGCCGGTGCCCTGGGAGTCGATGTTGACGTCGTAGTGCGCGCCGTCCGCCCAGGGGTAGAAGTTCGGGCCGCCGTTGGGCTCCTGGAACGGCAGCCAGTTGGCGATCAGCGTGACGGTGTCGGGGTTGTCCGGGCTGGTGAAGGCGTACACGTCGGTGTTGTCGACCTGCGGGTCGGCGGCGATCAGCGGGGCCTCGCGGTGGCTGGACGCCGACGAGGTGCCGGCGCCCGCGCCGAGCAGGGCGGTGCCGGCCATGCCGAGGGCGAGGGCGGTGAGGATCGCTGCCCCGCGGGCCGCCGGGCGGCGGCGGGCGGATCGGCCAAGAAGGCTCATCAGGAGTCTCCGATTTCCTTGACACGGAACGGTGGTCCGTGTCCGTACGGGATGCGGTGGGTGGGGGTGTCGTCCGGCGGTCGGCCGACTCGTACTGTCCTCCGCCGTCGTTCGCGGTTCGTCGCAGACGGGGCGCCGGTCGGGCCCGGCCACCCTTACGGCCCACTTCGATCACCCGTCCGGCCGCGTGGCCCGGCCGCGCCGGTGGACACGGTGATCGCCCGGCCGCGACAGTGTGCGGGCCCAGCGCCGAAACCCTGCCGCGCCGCCGGCCCGCACGGGGCACCCGCGCCCACCGCCGTTCCGCTCCCGGAGGCCTTGCGTGGCAGTCCGCCGAACCCGTCGCACCCTCGCCCGAACCGGCGCGGCCCTCGCCGCCGCCCTCGCCGTGACCGCGCTGTCCGCCCCCGCCGCGCTGGCCCACCCGCTCGGCAACTTCTCGGTCAACCACTACCTCGGGCTCACCGTCGCCGCCGAGGGCGTCGACGCCCTCGCCGTCACCGACCTGGCCGAGATCCCCACCCTGCAGGCGCAGGACGCCACCGACACCGACCGCGACGGCACCGTCGACGACGGCGAACGCGCCGCCCACGCCACCCGTCAGTGCGAGGATGCCGCCCACCGGATCCGCCTCACCGCCGGCGGCGACCCCGCACCGTGGACCGTCACCGCGGCCTCGTTCACCTACCAGGACGGCGCGGCGGGCCTGCGCACCAGCCGCCTCGAATGCCGGCTGCACACCGACCGGCACCCCGCGCAGGACGGCACGGACTTCCGCGTCGAGACCGGGGCGGACCCGTCGCGGGTCGGCTGGAACGAGATCACCGCCGCGGGTGACGGCGTCACCGTGGACCGCTCCGACGTCCCGGCCGCGTCCGTCAGCCGTGAACTGCGCGACTACCCGCGGGACTTGCTGGACACACCCGCGGGCGTCACGACCGCCGCCTTCCACGCCCGTCCCGGCGCAGGTCCGGGAGCCGCCGCACGCGCCTGGGGTGCGACCGCCACCGGCGCGAACGCCTGGCTGGCCGCGCTCGACGCCCGGCTGGCCGCCCTCGGCACCGCCCGGCACCTGACCCTGCCCCTGGGTCTGCTCGCCGTCCTGCTCTCGGTCGTCCTCGGCGCGGGCCACGCCCTGCTGCCCGGCCACGGCAAGACCGTCATGGCCGCCTACCTCGCCGGGAAGCGGGGCCGCCCGCGCGACGCCGTCACGGTGGGCGCCACCGTCACCGTCACGCACACCGCGGGCGTCCTGGTCACCGGACTGCTGCTGACCACGTTCTCCGCACTCGCCGGCGACCGCCTGCTGGCCCGCCTCGGCGCCCTCAGCGGCGCCCTGGTGCTCCTCGTCGGCGCGCTGCTGCTGAGGGACGCGGTGCGGTCACGCCGCCGGGGCCCCGCCACGGCGCAGCTACCGGAGATCGCGGAGCAGCGACAGCCCGAACCGCAACCCGTCCTGGCCGGCACGGCCACCGGCCGCACCGACCCGCCCGCCACCCACCACCACGGGCACGGGCACGGGCATGGGCACGACCACCACGAGCACGGGCACGGGCACGGGCACGGGCACGGGCACGACCACGACCACGCGCACGACCACGGGCACCACCACGGACTGTTCGGCCACCACCACGGGCGGGACCCGGGAACGGACCGTCGCAGGCTGATCGGCCTGGGGGTCGCCGGCGGGCTGGTGCCGAGCCCCTCCGCCCTGGTGGTGCTGCTCGGTGCGGTGGCCCTCGGCCGCACCCTGTTCGGCGTGGCCCTGGTGATCGGCTACGGGGTCGGCATGGCCGCGACCCTCACCGGAGCGGGCCTGCTGCTGGTCGGCCTCGGCCACCGGCTGGGACCGCTCACCGCCCGCCCGGCGCTCGCCCGCCTTCGGAACCTCGGCGCGTACGGCGCCGTGCTGACCGCGTTGCTGGTGCTCGCCGTCGGCGCGGGCATGGTCCTGCGCAGCCTGCCGTCCGCCCTCTGACGACCTGTCGGGAGAACCCCATGCGCACGACGCCCACCCGGTGCCTCGTCCTCGCCGCGCTGCCCGTCCTGTTCCTGGCCGGCTGCGCCGGCCCGAGCCGCGGCAGCCTCGACACCCAGCCCGCCACGCCGTCACCCAGCTGCCTCGCGCACCAGACCCGCGAACCCGCCGAGCGGTACACCGCCGGCCGGAGCGCCGACACCACCGCGGTGCTGGAGATGATGCGCTACTACACCGCCAACGGCCGCACGCCCTACTGCGACGGGAAGCCGCCCACGGCGGCGGACCGTGCCTGGCAGCAGCTCTACACCCGGCTCGGCGGCGACCCCGCCCACCTCGAACCGCGCTGATCCCGACCCGCTCCGAACCGCCGTTGCGCCGATCGGATGGTCTCCCCCGCCGGCAGCACGGGCCCCGTCCCCCTCGGCCGTCCCCCCTCCGCCGTTCGCGGTCCGCCGTTTGGCGGATGATGGCGGCACCTGACGTGAGGGGCGGCGACGTGACAGACAGCGAATCCTTGGCCCGGACGGACCCGGACGGGTCCCGGGCGGCGGTGCCCGGGCCGCGGGCGCGGATTTCGGGCAGGGGAGGAAGCGGGCGGTGGCGGCGGGTGGCCGTGCTGGTGGCCGTCCTCCTGCTGCTGTGCCTCCCGCCCTGGTGGATGCTGTTCGGCTCGGCCGGCTGGCCGTGGCCGGTCTCCGTCGCCGGCACGGTGGTCCTCGCCGCGTGGCTGGTCTGCTTCCCCCTGCTGATGGTCGCGGGGCACGGGCCGCGGCGGGTCGACCGGGCGGCGCGGCTCGCGGACACCTCGCTCGGCGTGATGTGGGTGCTGTTCACCTGGTCGGTACTGGGCGGCCTGGTCGACCTCGTGCTGGTCGGGCTCGACGTGGGCGGCGCCGGGCGGGCCCGGCTCGTGGCCCTGGCCGTCGCCGCGGTGTCGGCCGGATTGCTGGGCTGGGGACACTACGAGGCGATGCGGGTGCCCCGGGTGCGGCGGCTGGACGTGCATGTCCCGCGCCTCGGGGCAGGCCTCGACGGCACGCGGGTCGTGGTGCTGGCCGACACCCACTACGGGCCGATCGACCGGGCGGCCTGGTCCGCCCGGGTCACCGAGGCGGTCAACGCGCTCGACGCGGACGTCGTGGTGCACGCCGGGGACATCGCGGACGGCACCCCCGCCCAGCGTCGGGAGCAGTCCGCGCCGCTCGGGGCGGTCCGCGCGCGGCTGGCCCGGGTCTACGTGACGGGGAACCACGAGTAAGGCGGGGAGGCCCAGGGCTGGCTGGACCGGATGGCGGAGCTGGGCTGGGAGCCGCTGCACAACCGGCACGTCGTGGTGGAGCGCGGCGGGGACGCCCTGGTGCTCGCCGGGGTGGACGACGTCACTGCGGCGTCCTCCGGCCTGGCCGGTCACCGCGCGAACCTGCTCGGCGCGCTGGAGGGCGCGGACCCCGACCGTCCGGTGCTGCTCGTCGCCCACCAGCCGAAGTTCGTCCCGCAGGCCGCCGCGGCCGGCGTCGACCTCCAGGTCTCCGGGCACACCCACGGCGGCCAGATCTGGCCGTTCAACTTCCTGGTCCGCCTGGACCAGCCGGTGGTGCACGGCCTGAGCCGGCACGGGGAGCGCACCCAGCTCTACACCAGTCGCGGCACCGGCTTCTGGGGCCCGCCGTTCCGGGTGTTCGCACCGAGCGAGATCACCCTGCTCACCCTGCGCGCGGGCGACGCGCCGACCGAAGCGTCGTAGCCGACGGCGCGTCACCCGGGGCGGGCCGGCCGGCTCAGCGGCCGAGGGCCGCCAGGACCTCGCGCAGTTGGGCGAGCGGTTCCGGTCCGCAGACCCGGACCACCACGGTCTGGGCGCCCGCGGCGCCGAGGGCGCGGAGCGCCGCCGCGGCCTCGGCCGCCGTACCGCCGGCCGCGAAGGTCGCCGACTCGTCGCGGCCCAGCCACTGCGCGTGGCCGGCGACGGCGTCGCGCAGGGCCGGAGCCGCCGCCTCGCCGACGCCCAGGAAGGTGAAGGCGGTGATGGTGTGCTCGGCGTCCGCGCCCCCCCCCCCCCCGGCGCCGCGCGCCCGGCGGGGGGCCTGCGCGCCCTGTGGCCCGGCCCCCCCCGTCGCCCTGGGGGCGGCGCCCGGCCC
>NZ_JBFAQR010000080.1:0-28572 GCF_040678815.1 Kitasatospora sp. NPDC049285
GCGGTCGCGCGTTGCGCGACCGGGACCCGCTGCGCGTGTCCTGCGTCCGGGCTTCGCCCGGTCGCGGCCGGCGCTTCGCGCTCGGCCTGGCCGCTCTCCGCTTCGCTCCGGCGGCCCGAGGTGCCTGAGGCGGGATCACATGTTCAGCTGGTGTTGTGGCTGAGGCTGGTCCGGCCTGGCGGCCGGAGCTGACTGGGGACGGGGGTGGCCGCCCTGGTGAGGTGACGGGCCGTCGGATAGTGACGGTGGGTCACTATCCGACGGGGATCGGGGTGGGCCTGTCTCCGGTGGTCATGGAGTGTGCGGCCCGCCCCGATGTCTGCGTGTCTCACTTATTTTGTCACGCGATCCCGTCTGGTTCGAGGTCCTCGTCTGGGTGTGGTGGTAGCCGGGTCGGGATCTGCTGCATGCTCTACGGAATTCCGGTCCGGTTAGGTTCAGAATTCACTGCTGCTGAATCCCGCGAGGCATGGGTTCCGTCTTTCTGGGGGCGGTCTGGGATTTTCTGGTGCGGAGTTTCGACGGGACGGTCTCATCGCGGAGCGGATGGTCCCCGGCGAATAGCTCACCGCGGTGGTCGTGCGGCGCTACGCTGCGTTCGCAGGGGCGGGGACGGGGTCCTCGGCGGTGTGCTTGGGGGTGCGAGTGAGTACCGGGAGTTCGGCGGCACAGCACGGCGACGGCGAGCAGGAACCCGGACAGGACGGGGCAGCCGCACCCGGTTCCGGGGCCGCCCCGCACGCCAGCAGGGACCTCTCGGTTTCTGCGGACCACGGTTCGGCCGCTGTGGGGGGCGATGTCCACGGGAACGTGACGGTCAACAACTACGCCGCTCCGGCCGCCCTCCCGATGCCGATCCGGCCCGTCCGGGTCGGTGCCCTGCCACCACTCGCCACCGCGTTCCAGCCCCGCGCCGAGCTACGGGAGAAGATCGACCGAGCCCGAGAGCGGCACGGCACCGTGGTCCTCACCCAGGTCCTCGCCGGCGGTGGAGGCGTCGGCAAATCCCAGCTCGCCGCCTCCTACGCCCACCGGGCGCACGGTGAGGGTGTGGGCGTGCTGGTGTGGGTCGATGCCGCCGACGCCTCACGCATCATCACCGCCTACGCCCAGGCCGCCGAGAAGGTCGGGGCCACCGGTGTGAGCGGCGAGGACGCCGAGGCCGACGCCCACGCGTTCCTCGACTGGCTGGCCGTCACCGACCGGACCTGGCTGGTCGTCCTAGACGACCTCACCGACATCGAGAACACCGGCCCGTGGTGGCCCCGCACTCCCGCAGCCGGCGGGACCGGCCGGGTGCTGGCAACCACCCGCCGCCGCGGCGCCTACCTGTCCGGCGCCGGCCGCGCCCTCATCGAGATCGGCCTCTACACGGACGACGAAGCACTTGACTACCTCCGGGAGCGGCTCGCCGAGGCCGGGGCGGAACACCTCCTCGACAACCGCGCGGGTGCCTTGGTGGACGCGCTCGGGCGGCTGCCGCTCGCGTTGGCCCGCGCCGCCGCCTACATGATCAACGAAGACGTTACGAGCGGCGAGTAATCTCCGCCGGTTCACCGACCGCGATCAGGTCCGCCGGCTGGACACCCTCATGCCAACGGTCGCGGACGCCGACGGCTACGGCCGCCAGGTCACCGCCTCCCTGCTACTGGCTCTCGACGCCGCCCAACTGCACGAACCCGTCGGCCTTGCCACACCGGCGATCCGGCTCGCCGCCCTCCTCGACCCCGCCGGCTACCCCCACCAGCTCTGGACCACCGACGCCGTCACCGACTACCTCACCAACCACCGCACCCCGCCCTCCCCCGGAACCCCCGAACCGGCCCCGGTCACGCCCGACCAGACCCTCGCTGCCCTCCGCCTCCTCCACCAGTACGGCCTCCTCACCAGCAACACCCACCACGGCCACCGAGCCGTACGCATTCACGCCCTCACCGCCCGCGCAACCCGCGAAACCACCCCCGAGGACGAGCACCCCACCATCGTCCGCACTGCCGCAGACGCCCTGTTGGACGCCTGGCCCGAACACACCCACGAAGCCCCCGACCTCACCGCCGTCCTACGCACCAACACCGACACCCTCCACGCCCACGCCGGCGACCTCCTCTGGCAACCCGACGGCCACCCCGTCCTCTACACCGCCGGGAGCAGCCTGAACGACGCCGGCCTCTACACCACCGCCATCGCCCACTGGCACCACATGGTCACCCACGCCGAACGCCTCCTCGGCGACCATCACCCCGACACCCTCACCGCCCGCAACAACCTCGCCACCTCCTACTGGCAGGCCGGGCGTACTGAGGAGGCCATCGCCATCGAGGAGCAGGTGGTCGCCGACCGCGAACACATCCTCGGCGACCAACACCCCCACACCCTCAACGCCCGCAACAACCTCACCAGCTTCTACCGGCAGGCCGGGCACACTGCCGACGCTATCGACCTGCTAGAGCGGGTGGTCGCCCACAGCGAACGCCTCCTCGGCGACCAACACCCCGGCACCCTCACCGCCCGCGTGGGCCTCGCCTACTCCTACTGGCAGGCGGGCCGAACCGAAGAGGCCATCGCCATCGAGGAGCAGGTGGTCGCCGACCGCGAACGCATCCTCGGCGACCAACACCCCGACACCCTCGCCGCCCGCAGCAACCTCGCCACCTCCTACTGGCAGGCCGGGCGTACTGAGGAGGCCATCGCCATCGAGGAGCAGGTGGTCGCCGACCGCGAACACATCCTCGGCGACCAACACCCCCACACCCTCAACGCCCGCAACAACCTCACCAGCTTCTACCGGCAGGCGGGACGGGACGGAGGGGCGTGAGCAGGCACTAGGGACACCGGGGATGGTCCCGGCATCGGCGTGGCGCAGGTTGGCTGTGCTGAGTGTGGGGTGTCCTTGGACATGAAAACGTCAGTGGGCTGGACACCGGAACAGCCCGCCCCGGCGCCACCAGGTCACCCCCGGTTCCACACCCCGCTCGAACGCCGGCTCTCCGCCTGACCGCCCCCTTGACCGCACACCCTCACAGCCCCTCTCATGGAAGGACGGCGGGGAGGTGGTCACGGTGGCCGACGGACCGAATGGCGGACGCGACGTATCGGGAACGGTGATGGCCGTGGTGCTGGCGGTGATCGTGCTTGGCCTGATGCTCTTGGGGGGGACCGCGAAGGACCCGCCCGGCCCGTCCGGCTGCATGGCCTCCTGCGACTTGCACTGAGCCTGTGCCTCTCGCCCCTCGGCGATGGCCCTTTTGAGCACCCCCTGGGGGACTGTCCCCGCATAGGCGAGCGCCAGGTAGACCCGAGGAGCGTGTTGCCGCACGGCTGGTCCTCGTGACCGTCACTTCTCGTGCCTCAGATCGCCGATCACTGACATCTCACGTCGCGACCCACTGACGTTCTGACGTCGTCCGACACCTGCTGCTCGGCCGTGCCGCCGGCTTTCACCACCACCGCCGCGGCCGCCGCCAGGCGGTCGCAGGAGAAGAGGCCGAGCGCCGGTGAGCGGCCCGTCCCGGAGACCGACCCGGCCCCACCCACCACCACCCATCCCACCCACAGAGCAGGCCGGGGCCCAGGAGAGGTATGTCGGCCCGGTGAGTTCTCCGGAAACTTGGTCTGAGCTGCGGCGATGCGTGCCTCCGCTGGATCGGTCCGAACGCTAAACGAGCAGCCAAACGAGTGGGTAGACGAGCAGCTAAACGAGCACCCAAGCGAGCAGCTAAACGAGAGTCGCCCGGCTCGCCGTAGGGCCGGTGGCGGGGCCGCGCCCGCGTCACGGCGAGCCGGGCGGCCGGCCGACTCAGGCGTAACGGAGGACCAGGCGGCGCAGGCAGCGGGCCCGTTCGCCGCGGACCTCGCGCAGGCGTGCCGTTCCGGCGCCCGCGACCAGGCGCCCCATGTAACGCTCGGCGTACTCGTCGCGTATGGCGTGTGCGCCGGGGCCGACTCCGTCCACGACACCGATCGGCTGCGGCACGGCGCGATGGGCCGGCTGTTCGGCGGGGTGCGCGCGCTTCCACGCTGGGCACTTTCCTGCGTACGTTCACGCACGGGCACAACCGCCAACTCCACGCGGTGCACCGGGACTTCCTCGCCCGTCTCACGCGAGACAGCCCGCTGCTGCCCGGCTGGGCAGGGTGGCGCTCGTGGACATCGACCCCACCCACCGCTGTGTCTACGGGCGCGCCGAGCAGGGCGCCGAGGTCGGCCGGTTCAAGGGCGTGCGCACGCTGCACCCGATCCTGGCCACCCTCGGCACCCCGCTGGCCCGCCCGGTGATCGCGGCGGTGAGGCTGCGGCGGGGCAAGGCTGCCGATGGTCAGCACGATCGGCGAGGACACCTGGACGCCGATCCGCTACCCCGAGGCGTTCGCGGACCCGGACACCGGCGGGCTGGTCTCCGACACGGAGGTCGCCGAGACCGGCTACACGGCGTTCGGGACGGCGACTGGTAGCGGCATCTCGGTGGCGTAGGTCTGGTTCCTGTAGGTGCGGCGGATCGGGCACCGGCTGCAGTAGGCCGGCGCTACGCTCCATCGACAGGGCGGACGGGTTGGGGTGTCCGCGGCGTGCGGGGGTGGGGACACGGGTGGCTACCGACAGCTCGGCAGGGTGGGGCGGGCAGGACGAGCACAGGCCTGACACCCCGTCAGGAACCGGCCACGGACAGCGCGGTGGCGATCCGGCCGGACCGGTCCCGGGTCCTGTTCCCGGTGTGCGGGTCGTCGGGGACGCCACGATCTCGGCGGACAACGGCTCGGTCGCGACGGGCAACATCCACGGACCGGTGACGATCAACAACAACTACCCGCTGCCGACCGCGGTGCCGGTGCGGCAGCCGGTCCGAGTGGGAGTGGTGCCGCCACTCGCGTCCGCGTTCCAGGTCCGCGAGGAACTGCAGGCGACCATCGACCGGGCCCGGGAGCGGCATGGCACCGTGGTCCTCACCCAGGTGCTGTCCGGCGGCGGAGGCGTCGGCAAGTCCCAGCTCGCCGCCTCCTACGCCCACCGTGCCCACGCGGAGGGCGTGGACGTGCTGGTGTGGGTGGACGCCGCCGAGACCTCCCGGATCACCACCGCCTACGCCCAGGCCGCCCAGAAGGTCGGGGCACCGAACACGGGCGGCGAGGACGCCGAGGCCGACGCGCACGCGTTCCTGGCCTGGCTGTCCGTCACCAACCGGACCTGGCTGGTCGTCCTCGACGACCTCACCGACCTCGAAGGCACCAACCCTTGGTGGCCCCGCCCACCCGCCGACGGCGGAAGCGGCCGGGTCCTGGCCACCACCCGCCGCCGCGGCGCATACCTGTCCGGCGCCGGCCGCGCACTCATCGACATCGGCCTCTACACGGAGGACGAAGCCCTCGACTACCTCCGCGAGCGCCTCGCCGAGGCCGGGACGGACCACCTCCTCGACGACCGCGCCGGCGACCTGGTCGAGGCGCTCGGCCTGCTGCCGCTCGCGTTGGCCCACGCCGCCGCCTACATGATCAACGAAGACATCACGAGCGGCGTGTACCTCCGCCGGTTCACCGACCGCGACGAGGCCCAGCGTCTGGACGCCCTCATGCCCGCGGGCGCGGACGGCGACGGCTACGGCCGACAGGTCACGGCCTCCCTGCTACTCGCCCTCGAAGCCGCCCAACTCCGCGAACCCGTCGGCCTCGCCATTCCCGCGATCCGCCTCGCAGCCCTCCTCGACCCCGCCGGCCACCCCCACCAGCTCTGGACCACCACCGCCGTCGCCGCGCACCTCGCCAACCACCGAACACCACGCGCCGCGGCGGCCCCCGAACCAGCCTCGGTCGCCCCCGGCCAGGCCCTGGCCGTGTTACGCCTGCTCCACCAGTACGGCCTGCTTACCAGCGACACCCGCGACGGCCACCGCCGGGCGCGGGTACACGCCCTCACCGCCCGCGCCGCCCGCGAAACCACCCCCCAGGCCGACCACCCCGCAGCCGTCCGTGCGACCGCTGACGCCCTTGTGGAGATTTGGCCACAGCAGAACCACACCGCATCCGACCTCACTGCGGTCCTGCGCGCAAACACCGACACCCTGGCTGCCCACGCAGGCGACCTCCTCTGGCAGCCCGCCGGCCACCCGGTCCTCTACAAGGCCGGCGCCAGCCTGAACGACGCCGGTCTCTACACCGCTGCCGTCGACCACTGGCACGGCCTCATCGCCGATGCCGAACGCGTCCTCGGCGACAAACACCCCGACACCCTCACTGCCCGCCACAACCTCTCCAGCTCCTACCTTCAGGCGGGCCGACCTGAAGAGGCCATCGCCATCGAGGAGCGGGTGGTCGCCGACCGCGAACGCCTCCTCGGCGACCAGCACCCCGACACCCTCACCGCCCACGCCAACCTCGCTATCTCTTACGCGGATGCGGGCCGTACCGCGGAGGCCATCGCCCTGCTGGAGCGGGTGCTCGCCGACCGCGAACGCGTCCTCGGCGACCAGCACCCCGACACCCTCACCGCCCACGCCAACCTCGCCGCCTCATACCGGCAGGCGGGGCGGGGTGGAGGGGCCTGAGCAGCTACCAGGGCCGGGTGCAGTCCCGGCGCCGGCGCGGCTCCGGTTGGCTGTGCGGTGATCGGGGCGGTAGCGGGCGCGTAGCGTGGCGGGGTGACGATCGCGGTGGTGGGTGAGCTGGTGCGGGGCCGGGAGTTGGGGCCGGTGCGGTTGCGGGCGCATCAGGAGGAGGCGGTCGCGGCGGTCGTGCGAGGGCTGACGCTCCGTCCGGGTCAGGTCACCCCTGGCGGTCTGCGGGTGACGGTGCAGATGGCCACGGGGACCGGGAAGTCGTTCGTGGGGGCGGTGGCCGCGCAGCGGCTGGCGCCGCACGGGGCGGTGTTGGTGGTGGTGCCGACGCTGGATCTGCTGGTGCAGATGGCGGCGTCGTGGCGGGAGGCCGGCCGCAAGGGGGCGGTGGCGGCGGTGTGCTCGCTGGTGGACTCGGAGCTGCCGTCCGGGATGCCGGCGTCCACGCACCCGCTGGTGATCGGCCGGTGGATGGCGGAGCGGCGGGGCCCGTTGACGCTGTTCGCGACGTACGCGTCGGCGGGGGCCGTCGCGGACGCGTATGCGGCGTGGGCGGAGGTGAAGGGCGAGGCGCTGGCGGCGGTGGACCTGATGGTCTGTGACGAGGCGCACCGCTCGTCGGGTTCGGCGGAGAAGCGCTGGACGCTGGTGCACCACCAGAGCGAGATCCCGGCCGCGCGGCGGTTGTACATGACGGCGACGCCGCGGATCTGGATGCCGCCGAAGAGTCGTGTGAGGGGCCGTGAGGGGGCGTATCAGCCGTTGACGGAGGAGTTGGCCGTCTCGATGGACGATCAGCGTCTGTTCGGGCGTCAGGTGTTCACGCTGGGGCTGGCGGAGGCCGTCGACAAGGAGCTGCTGGCGCCGTTCGAGATCGTGGTGCTGGAGCTGCGCGACCCGCTCTCCGACCGCAAAGCCGCGAGGCAGCAGCCGGTGCCGTGGGGGCCGGGTGCCGGTGAGGCGAAGGACGGGTCGCAGGACGCGGTGCCGGTGGAGCGGATCGCCGCGATCCAGGCCGGCCTGTTGAAGACCGCGGCCGAGCTCGGCCTGGAGCGCACCATCACCTTTCACACCCGGACGCTGGAGGCCCAGTACTTCTCCGAGACCTTGAACCAGACCGCCGAGCGCCTCCATCTCGAAAACCCCGGGGCATACCCGGCGGAGGTGTGGTCGCAGTGGCTGTCCGGGGAGCATCCGGTGGACTACCGGAAGGACATCCTGAGCGATTTCGGGAGGACCGCGGCGGACGACGGTCTGACGTATCGGGTGATGGCGAATTGCCGGGTCCTCGGCGAGGGCGTTGATCTGCCGGGATGTGACTCCATTCTTCTCCAGGGCCGGGGAAGCATGGTCGATATCGTCCAGGCCGTCGGCCGAGCGCTGCGCATGAAGCCCGGCGAGGGGAAGTTGGCGCGGATCATCGTGCCGGTCTTCCTGCGCGAGGGCGAGGAACCCGGAGACATTCTGGAGTCGGACAGCTATGGCCCGCTCGTTCGCATCTTGGCGGCGCTGCGCAGTCACGACGCGCGGGTGGTCGAGGCCCTCGCGGTGCCGCAGAACGGCGGTCGCCGGACTCACGGGCGCAGCGCGGAGTGGGCTTCCGCGCCTGGTGAGGGCGCTGAAGGGGGCGCGGGTGGTGGTGTGGCGGGGGCGTTCACCCTGCCGGTGCGGTTCCAGAGCGAGGTGAGTGCGGACGTCCTCGCCCTGTTCGTGGCCACGCGGGTGCTGACGGGTGAGAACGCGTATTGGCGGGAGGCGATCGGGCATTGTCAGAAGTGGTTCGAGGAACACGGATCGCTCGACGTCCCGTATGCGCAGATGGTTGGTGAGCAGGGGAACTATCCGCTGGGCAAGTGGTTGTCGGACAGGCGTTCCGACCGGGCGAACGGCGACCTGCCGGACTACCGGGTGGAGCAGCTCGACGGCATGGGGATGGTGTGGTCGGTGTCCGACGCCCGGTTCGAGGCCGGGTTGTCGTGGGCGCGGGTGTGGGCGGCCGAGCACGGGGGGTCGTTGGCGGCGCCGGCGCGGGCGTCGATCGGCGGCTACCAGCTCGGCACCTGGTTGGTGTCGCTGCGTACCGCGGCGGAGGTGCCGGCGGGCGAGCCGGGGGCCCTCTCACCGGAGCGGCGGCGGGCGTTGGAGGAGATCGACCCGTGGTGGTGCCCGGCCTGGCCGATCACCTGGCAGCGCGCCTACGCCGCGGCCCGGGCCTGGTGGCTGGAGTGGGACGGCGAGGTGGACTGGGCACACCTGCCCGAGTCCACGGTGTTCGAGGGGGAGCAGCTCGGGCGGTGGGTGCTGGCGCAACGGGCCGGCCACCCGGGGCTGGTGGAGGAGCAGCAGGAGCTGCTCGCGGCGATCGGGATCGAGGCGGAGCCCGAGCTGGTGGCTGCTGCGGCGGTGAAGGCGGAGCGGGCGGCGGCGCGGCCCCGGATCTCGCAGGCCGACCGGTTCGCCCACGGGGTCGCGGCGCTCGCCCAGTTCGTGCAGCGGGAGGGCCATGCGCGGCCGAGGCGCACCCACCGCGAGCGGCTGGAACTGGTGTCGACCGGGCCGGGTGGAGAGGACCAGGTGCAGATGGTCGACGTGGGCCTGGGGGCGTGGCTGACGAACACCAAGAGCCGGCGAGAGAAGCTGACCGCGGGTCAGCTCGCGCAGCTTGCCGAGCACGGCGTGGAGTGGGCGTGAAACGGGATGGAGGACGTAGTGGGCGAGGGTGAGCTGTGGGGGCATCGACTGCCACAGCGATCACCTCCTCCCGGAGCTATGGGAGGCCACCCTCGATTGGCGGATCAGCCACGACTGGTGCATCAAGACTGCCCCGGCGGCGGCCGAACAGCAGCAGCTGTTCGGCCTGCCAGATCTCGACCGACGGGCTGCAGGCGTCGCGCAGCAGCTCGACCTTCACCACCGGCTCGGCGTCGCGCAGCAGCTCGACCTTCACCACCGGCTCGGCGTCGCGCAGCAGCTCGACAGAGCCGGTCTGCGCTGGTCAGAGACCCCTCTTGGGGTGAACCGAACGGCCTGATCGAACACGCCGTCAGCTGGTGCCGTTTCAGTTTTGGCTGGTCAGAGGCTCGTTAGGCTGAACAGGGGGCGCGCTACTACATCTGGTGCTTCCAGCTCGGGCCGTCACTACATGTATGCTCGACTCGCTGTCGACGCAGGGGAATCCGGTTCGAGTCCGGAACTGCCCCGCAACGGTGATCGGGCGAGTTGCCCGAGGAGTCCGAGGACCTGCCGACGGTGTGCCACCCGGAATCTCCGGTGTGGCAGTGCAACAGCCTGTGCGGCCTTCAGACGTGCCCGTTTCTGCGGGCCCGCTTCCTCCTGACCGCGGGTGCCGGTCCGCCGGTGCCAGGCCGAGTGCTGCCCTCGCCGGCGGCTCCTCCCGGTTCGCCGGGTGCCGTGGTACCGCTCCAAGCGGCGGTGCGGCAGCGCGCACCACCGTGCCGTCGCCCAACCTGGAGTGCGCAAAAACAATTGAATGGAGCAGTCCTGTATGGGCGCTAAGACGAACCCGGACTCCGGGCCGACTCCGATGACGCGTCAGCAGGGTTCTCCCGACGACAAGTTGATCCGCAGCACCAACCTGCTCACCTCCACCACCTTCGTCAACGCGGTCACCACCGTGGCGTTGGTGTGGGCGACGATCGTGTTGGTGCAGGCGACCAACGAGTTGCAGGCCACGACGGCCGACCTGGTGACGATCACCCGGTGCGAGTCGTACCAGGCGCAGCATCGCGTTGAAGCCTCCTCGGAGGCGGCGGTCGGGTCGGCCACGGGCAGCAACCCGTGCACCGACCCGACTCGGATCAAGCAGTAGCCCAAGGAAGTTGCAGCTTCCGGCGGCTACGTGACGGAGAACCACCGAAGGTAGGTGATGCCCACTTGGCGAGCGTCGTAGGGCCGTACTCATGGAGATGGGGGCGGCCCTGCGGCGTTTCTGCGCGCCGTGTTCCTGTTCCTGATTCCTCAACTCCGCGCGCCGTACACAACCCGCGCATGCGCTGGCCAACCGTGTCATCGGCATCACGGTATTTGGAGTCTAACAGCGGCGGACAGTGAAGCTGTCGTCGGCCTGTGGTGTCAAGCTCTTCGAACTGCGTTGCCAGTGACGGCAGCCACGGATCACCTGTTGTTGGTTCGGGCGCGTTGGCCTGGTCGGCAGGGTCGGCTTCCGCGGCTTGTGGGCCAGGAGTGGACGGCGTACAACGCGCCGCCGGTCAGCGCCCTCCAGCGGCGAACACCGCCAACGCGGAGTCGTGTGGGTCCTCAGTAGAGGCGCGGACCGCCGCGAGGACCAGGCGCAGCAGGGCGCCTTCCTCGTGCTGGTCGAGGTCGATGCGGGCCTGGCCGTGGGCGCGGCGGACGAGGGCGGTCAGCGTCTCACGGTCGGCTGCCGCTCGGGTCGTTCAGGGGCTGCTGGAGGACCGGGGAGAGTGCCTGTCGGGCCCAGGCCGCGACGGCGGTTTCGTCCGCACCGGGGATCCACCACTGACCGTCCCTGTCATCGGCCAGGTCGGCGAGGACGGACTCCAGGGCCTCGAACTCGCGGCCCGGCCGGGGCCCGCCGGCGCGCTGCAGGGCGTCGGCGAACGCGCCGAGCAGTGCAAGGTCGGCGGTGGCGACCTCGACCTCGACCAGGTGCACGAGCTCGCGGCCGTCGGCGCCGGCCAGCACCGGTACCCCGGGCAGGTAGTCCTCCCTCTCGTCCACCAGCTCCGGCGTGCCCTCCGGCAGCGCGTCCAGCACCCGGTAGTACGCGGCGGCGACGTCCTCGATCGGCGCGCCCGGGATGGGCACGCCCTCGTCGCCGGAGACGAACGGGTTCGGGCGCAGCGTCAGCAGCAGCGGTTCCTCCAGCCGGTAGAGGGCGTCCAGGACGTCCGGCACGACGGGCAGCAACAGGCGGGTGGCGGCGGCGTGCCGGGCGGTGGGGTGCGGGAGGGGTTGGCCCTGGTCGTCGACGACGTGGCGGGTGGCCCCGACCACGGCGAGCCAGCCTTCGGTGCCGGGGATGCCGTACTCGGTCCAGCCGACCGTCCAGCCGTCGCGGACGACGATCGCCAGGTGCTCCTGGTCGTCCCGGCCGCGCATCTCCCAGCCGTCGCCGAGCTCGGTCGGCTCGGTGGCGTAGGTGTGCGGGCCCAGTCCTCGCCGGGCCGGCGGGACGAGGGTGCTGATCGGCTGCCGGGCGGTCGGGGAGACGGCCGCCGCGGGCCTTGTTTCTCCGCGCGGAGGTATCGGGGTCGCGCTGCCGCCGGCCTGATTACCTCCGCGCGGAGGAGTGAGGCCGGCTCCGGCGGGCAGGCCGCCGACCGGTTCGGCGGGCCGATGCGGCCGCTCGGCGGGCGAGCGCGGGACGGCGGGCCCGTCACCTCCTCGCGGAGCTATTCGGCCGTCGGCGGCGTCGGTGCCGCCGTCGCCATTACCTCCGCGCGGAGGAGCAAGGGCGGGTGCGGCCGGGGTGGCGGGCGCCTGCTCCCGGCCGGGCACCTGGGCGGCCGGAGTCCGGTCGCGGCGCTCGTAGACCATCTCCCAGCGCACGACGTGACCGGTGCGGACCATGCGGCCGGTGACGGCGGCGAGGCTGTCCTCCAGGCGGCGCAGCGCGGTGTTGCCGCGCTCGTCGTCGCTGGTCCCGGCGGCGGTGGCGTCGATCTGCTCCAGGAACCGGGCGGCGATCCGGTGCACGGAGTCGGCGAGGTCGAGCAGCTCCTGGCGGCGCCCGGGGCCGGCTCCGTCTCCGGCGCCCCGTCATTACCTCCGCGAGGAGGAACAAGGGCGGCGGCGAGGACGTCCTGCTGTTTCTCGGCGACGGACCGGCGGTACGCCTTGGACTCGCACGCCCGGTTGCAGCTCCGCTTCGGCCGGCCCCGTCCGGTGTGCGGCGGCAGCTCCTTGCCGCACCCCCGGCACGTACGGCCCGAGCCGTCCTCACTCCTCCGCACGGAGGTATCCGTGTCCATGATCGCCATGGTAGGGCCGGGCACGGACGCCCCCGTCCCGCACGCCTCGCAACACCGCCCCGCAAGCACCGCGCAGCCGCCACGCAACCGTCCGCACTCCCGCACAACGGCTACGCAAGGCGATGCGGGAGGGGTACGAGAAGTGCGGGAAGTGCGCCAGCTGCGAGGAGTGCGATGGCCGGATACGGGCGCGACCGGCCGGTCCGGGCCGACGTTGAACCCGGCGTGAACGACTTCGACACCGCGGTGCTCACCGGCCCGTTCCAGCAGACCGCTCCGTACGAGCTCGACGACCTCGAGGAGGCGGCGTTGAGGCGGGCCCGCAAGGCCGGCACCGCCGCAGCCGGCTGGGTGCACGCCCTGGCCGACCGGCAGACCGACGCCTCGCACGCTGGCGCGCTGCGCCGGGCTGCCGAAGCGATCGAGGAGGCCAGCAGCACTGCGATCGTGCCGGGCGGCGACGGCGATGCGCAGGGCCAGGTGCGCTACCGCCTGGCACCGAGCGCGCTGGTCAGCCCGCACCCCCACGAGACCCGGGACGAGGAGACCCTGCCCGACCTGACCGCCGCCGAACGCCTCGCACTGATCGCGGTGTGCGCACTCTCCGCCGACATGCCCACCACGGTCATCGGGTACTTCCCGTCCGAGCTGACCGCGCTCACCGTCGCGCTGGAGGCCGCGGTCGCCGCCACGACAGAGGGCGGAACGGGCCGACACAGGTGAGCAGGGGTGGTCATGGGCGGCAGCATCGCCGTCGTGACAGGGCCGATCAGATGCTCGGAGAGACATATCCGACTGCTTCAATGGCATCGAGCGTCGTGGACAGGTCACAGCCTGGGTCCGTGCTGCTGGCGTCTGTCGCATACAGCACGCTCAGTCCGGCGCATCCGCGCGAGCGGTCATACCGCTCGCGTATCGCACCTGACATCTCGGGGTTGAGTGAATGCCGCGATTGCAGCAGGAGGACCATGGCGTTGATTTCGCGGAGGCCCCACGAATCGCCGTGGGCGCGCCACGCGGCGGTGATCTCGGCGGTGCTCAATTGCTTGTCGGCAGCGTCCGATCCGGCCCGGGCGAGCAGTAGCAGGCCGAAGAAGCCCATGTCTGTGCTCTTGTCGAAATCGTCGATGGTGACCGCGGGGTATTTCATCCGCAGGGTGCCCAGAATCTCAGCAGCGTCGACGTAGGTTTCGACGTCGTCCTGGCCGATGTGCCTTGGCAGTGCGGAGACGGCCTTGCTGACAGCCGACTGGTCCACATGGCACGCGCGAATTTCGCAGAGCGTCGCGGTTGCGGCGAGGTAGTCGATGGGGTCCGTGCCCGGGTTGACTGATGCCAGCGCTTTGGACACTGCGGTCTCGTTCGCTGGGTTGGTGCCGTGGCCGAGCCGCTGCTCGATCGTCGTCGCGAAGTAGGTGGGGAGCAGTCCACCCGACAGGGTGGACTTGCCGCGGGCGAGGCCGCGGCTGTCCAGGTCGGACTGTGCGACGGCCGACAAGGCTGTCAGGCGGCTTGCGTCATTGCCTAGGGCCAACCATGTCTGTGTCAGCTGGTAGCGCTGGAGTGACGTGCTCTGGCCTGGTCGGTCGATGTAGGGCGCCAGTGCGGTGGTCAGCTGCCTTCTGGTCTCGTCCGACGGTTTGCCGGCGCAGGTGGCGCCGTAGGTGTCGGCGAGTGCCGTGATGTCCTTCAGCCCGGTTGTCGGGTGCGAGGCCATCCAGTTGTCTGCGTACGCGGCGACGCTGGGCGGGGTGGGTGCCGGGAGGGAGCTGAACGTCTTGGCCAGGTTGCATGCCTGGACCGGGTACTGGATCTGGGTTGCCTGCGTCAGCAGCCAGTGGTCGGCGAGCTCTGCGTCGTGAGCGGGAAGGTGCAGCCCTGATCCGGCGAGTACCTGCAGGGCAGCCTGTGTCTCGGCGGTCTCTCCCGCCGTGTCGGCGGGCTTGTCGCCCGGCTCGGAGAAGTATCCCGCTTCGGTGAACATCGGCAGCACGGACTGTGCGTTGAGCAGGCCGGACGTCTTGCCGGTCGCCTGCTCGGCCATGGAGATGAACCATGGCCCCCAGACCGGATGTTGACGAGCGAAGTCACTGAAGGCGGTGGCCCCGGCCGGGGTTTTCCACGGGTCGGGCACAGGCTTGCCGGCCATTTTGAGCGTCAGCTCGTCGTATACCGTGTCGGTGACGCTCGCGGAGGAGTGTACGGTCGCGAATGTCTGCGCGGAGACGTAGAGCCCGTTGCCGCCCACCAGATCCGAGAGCGGCGAAGCTTCCGGGGGCGGCGGAGCCTTGGCCGCGCCACAACCGGCCAAGAGAAGGGCTCCAACGAGGGCCGCGAACGGTTTCCGCATTCTTGATGGCATGGTTGAGATCCCTCCCTGTCGTTCAGACGAGGGGGTGCCGCCGGTTCCGGCGGCACCCCCTCATAGCGGGTTAGAAGCTGGCGTTGGCGTAGTACCAGCCGCCCTGCGACGGGACGTACGCCTCGCCCCGCGCCACGCCGGTGAGGGACCCGGCAGTCGTGTTGATGCACGCGGCGCCGCCCATGTCGGAGCGCCAGTCGTAGCTGTTGTGGTAGGAGTCCGTCACGCTGGTGTCGACAGTGCCGCCACTGCGGGTCATGCCGCGCCAGGAGATGACGGGGTGGTAGCCATACGCGTCGAGCGTCGTGGTGTTGTTGATGTTCTGGGCGTAGAAGGGGTTGTTCCCGTACAGGTGCACGTTCGACTGCACGGTCGCGCACGACGTGCCGCCCTGGCCGGACCAGCCACCCGCACTGATCGAGGTCTCGAGGTAGTCCCCTCCCGGAAGGTACGTGTCGCTGGTCGACGCGCTGGCGGAGCCGGCGCCCATCAGGGTGCCGGCGGCCAGGGCCAGGCCGGCGATGGTGGCCCCGAAGATCTTGCGCATGACTGTTCTCACTCTCTGTGACTGCGGCATCGGTGTCCGCGTGGGAATGGGGGTGCGAGTCCGGACGATCACACGCAGCCGGGCGCCCGCCCGATCGGCGTGATCAGCGCACTGCTGCGTACGGCCGGGTCAACCGCTCCCACCTGCGACAGCGGGGTCTGTGAGCGGTTCGCTCCGGCCTTGGCCTCCACCAGAATGGGCGAGTCGGCCGACCGCGAGCCACAGTTCGGGACACCCCTGGACAGGCTCGGACACCCGGTGACCGCGGTGACCCGGTCCGCGCACCCGGCGACAGACCTGCCGCGTCGCCCGGCAGCCGAGCCGACCGACGCCCCTACGCCCAGCGTGCTGCCGTGCGCCGGTTCAGCGAACAGTCCCAGGGCCATGCGACGGCGGCGCGATCCTCAACAGGACGTGGCGGGTACCGGCTTCACGGTGCAGCACCGCGAGCGCCCCGTCGGGGAGGAACAGCACCTGCCCGTCGAGCAACCGCAGGACGGGACGCTGCACTCCGTTGGGCCCGCCGGCGACCGTGATCTGAACAGTGCTGCTACCGGCGCCCTGGACGAGAAGGAGATCGCCTTCTTCAGCGGCCAGCGCCACAGGCACGTCGGCTTCGCCTTGCCCGGCGACGGGAAGCTCCGTCACGTCCTGGCCCGCAAGGACCGCCAGTCGCCGCGCCAGGCGCGACCCGAAGTCCTGTCCGGGGCTGGCTGCGCCATCGATCTGCGGGTCGTGTTCCGGCCACAGCACCGCCGGCCCGCCGCCGCTGCGTTCGCGGATGAAGGCCGCCAGTTCCGCCGCGTACCCGCTCGGATGAGCGCCCTGTGGTCCCCAGTCCATGTCGTGCCCTTTCAACCGAAAGTCCGTCAACTGCGGCTTTCATCGTCGGCGGGACCGCACGGGCCGGAACAGTCAGGTCTTTCCGGTCCCTGGCGGGCCACCGCGTGGGCACGGCGCTTTCGCTCGGCAGCGCACGGACTCCACATCTGTGACTGCCTGTCACTGAGCTGCTGTGACGGTCCGTCAGTGAGGAGGAGCGCCCGCTACTCGACGATCAACCCGGCCTTGGCGGCAGCCACACCGGCCTGGAAACGACTCTCCGCGTCGAGCCGCTGCATGATGTCGGCGATGTGTCGGCGGGCCGTGCGCAGCGACATTCCGAGGCGTCGGGCGATGGTCTCGTCCTTGAGCCCCGCGGCGAGCAGTTCGACGATGGTGCTGTCGATCTCCTGGGCCACCTGCTCCAGGCCTTCCGATGCGGCGATCGTGAAAGGGCGGGCGCGGGTCCAGGTCTGCTCGAAGATGTCACAGAGGTAGGCGACGAGCCACTCCTGACGGACCGCCACTGCCCCCCAGGACCCGTCGCTGGCGGGGATGAAGGCCAGGGCGCGGTCGAACACGATGAGGCGCCCGAAGAGCTCATGGCTGGTGCGGTACTGGCCGCCGAGGCGCGACGCCGCTTCGACGTAGGCCTGGCTGGGACCGTTGAACCGGGCCGTGTGGTGGTAGAGCGTGCGCATGGCCACCCCGCGGCGCAGCAGCACCTCGTCGCGGGCCAGCGCCTCCTGCATCGCCTCCGGGACACGGCTCCCGCCGCCGGGCTGGCTGGCCAGGACCTCGGTTCGGCAGGTGTCGGCCGCGTGGTTGAGGGCCGCACGGACCTCGGAGAGAGTGGGGATCACCTCGATCCCGGCGCCGGTCCCCTGCTGGGCGCCGTGGTAGTGCGGCAGGAAGCCGGACAGCAGCGCACGACCCCGGGCTATCCGCTCCTCCTCCTGGCGGATCCGGGCCTGGCCCGGTGCGGCCATCGCCGCCATCGCCGCCTCCGGCGCCACCGCATAGCCTTCGCCCGGCGGGGAGGGAAAGGTGTGCACCAGGCACAGGGCGCGCAGCCGCTCCACCGACTCCCCGACGGCCTGCTCCGTCATGTCCAACGCCGCGGCGATGGACGCGAGGTCGACCCGCCGGTTCGCCAGGACCCATCGGTAGACCTGCGCGTCAGCCGGCTCCGTGAACAGATCTTGCGGGTGATTGTCCATGTTCGTCCCCCGGTCCCTTTGATGCCACGCAACTTGATGACGTGCAGGACTCATAGCCCCGCGCTGGCCGCGTCATCGAGACTTATCGCACAACGACAGCAACTCCCGTTTGTCGACCAGCCCTTGAGTCCCCCGGAGGACCCCGTGAATCACATCCGCCCCACCGCCAAGCTGCTTGTCGCGGGCCTCGCCCCCGCCCTGCTGGCCGCGGCCGCGGTCCTCGGCCTGGGCACCCCGACCACCCCACACGCCCAGGGGCCCGTCGTCGCGCCATTGCAGATCATTGCCCCCCACGACACCTCGTGGGGCGGATGCGGCGCACAGTGCAACCAGCAGCCCTGACCGACCGAGGACGACCAACCCGCCCCTAGGTCCTGACGCGCCGGAAGGAGAGCACCGTGCCCGCGTCAACGCCCCCACCGCCACTGTCCCCCCGTGAGATCGAAGTCCTCGGACACCTTGCCCAGGGCCTCACCTACAGCACCATCGCCCGGCGCCTACAGCTCAGCCCGCACACCGTGGAAACCTACCTTCGCCGCATACGCGCCAAAACCGGTTCCGCCAATCGCGCCCAGCTCGCCCTGCTCACCGTCACCCTCCGCCCCCGGCCGGGCCAGCCGTCCCCGGACGTCCCGGAGCCGACCGCCCAGAACGCACAGCCTCGAAGGGAGGCGCGGGGAGGGGCCGGTTCGCCCACCGGACACCCGGATGCGCCCGGAACGGGTGCGGGCACAGGGCGGCCCTCCACACCCCCGGACCCCTCGGCTGCCACGACACCGGGCGAGTTCGTCCAGCACCTTCGACAGCTCAAAGCGTGGAGCGGAGAGCCCTCCCTACGGCGGCTCGAGAAGACAACGGGCCTGCCGCGCAGCACCCTGGCTCAGGCACTGGACACCCGCCGCGACAGCCTCCCGCCCCTGGAACGCGTCACCGCGATCGTGTCGGCCTGCGGAGTCCCCCAACGAACCGTCGACCTCTGGAAGGACGCCTGGAGAAGGATCCGCATGCAGCACTGCCTGGTGCCCGACCACCTGCCGGCGACAGCTCGCGAGGCCAGGTCCGGCCGTTCCGTTGCGGGCCATCCGTAGCCACGTTGGAGCAGGCCGCGGCGTGGTCGACGATCTCTCGTGCGTGCGGAGCCGTGTCCCTACAAGCCCTAACGGCCCGGAGAAACTCCGCGTCCAGCACCACGCACAGCACCAACAGCGAAGGCCCGGATGGGACATCCGGGCCTCTTCTGCCATCAGCCAACGGCGCGGAGCCGGGATCGGCCGGCCTTCGGAACCGGGCCTCTGATGGTCCCTCCCCCACGTGTCGGCCGCACTGACTGGCCCCATCCGCTGCCGCACCGCCCTCAACCAACTCACGAGTTGTGACGTCAGTTGTTCACGGGTTTGGGAGTCACCCAGAACCACGGATGGGTGATGTTCACGAGTTTCGGCGTCACCGGGGTACTTGCCAGGCCAGCATCGGGAGTGCTCCTGGTGAAAGGCCCTGGTCATGCCGCAGATGTCGAAGGTCGAGCTGTACGCCGCGATCCGGCGTGACCACCGCGGCGGCATGAAGCTGCGGGAGATCGCGCGCAAGTACAACGTGTCGTGGCGGACGATCAGGAAGGCCGTGGACTCGGTCTGGCCGGAGCCACGGAAGAAGCTCCCGCCCCGGGCGACCGCGCTGGACCCGTACAAGGCGGTGGTCGACGGGATTCTGCGGGCCGACCTGGACGCGCCGCGCAAGCAGCGGCACACGGTCACCCGGATCTTCCACCGCCTGCTCGAGGAGCACGGTGCCGAGGTCTCTTACCAGCAGGTCCGTCGCTACGTCGCCGACCGCAAGCCGCAGATCCTGGTGGAGTCGGGCAAGGCCCCGATCGAGGCGTTCGTCCCACAGACGCACCAGCCCGGGATGGAGGCCGAGGTCGACTTCGGCGACGTGACGGTGAAGCTCTCCGGCGAGCTGGTGATTTGCTACCTGTTCTCCTTCCGCCTGTCCTACTCGGGCAAGGCTGTCCACCGGGTCTTCGCGTCCTGCGGGCAGGAGGCGTTCTTCGAGGGTCACGTCCACGCGCTGCGGACACTGGGCGGCGTCCCGCGGAGCAAGGTCCGCTACGACAACCTGAAGGCCGCCGTCGCCCGAGTGCTGGGGCTGAGCCGGGCCCGGATCGAGGCCGATCGGTGGATCGCCTTCAAGTCGCACTTCGGGATCGAGAGCTTCTACTGCCGGCCCGGCATCGAGGGCGCCCACGAGAAAGGCGGCGTCGAAGGGCAGATCGGTTACTTCCGCCGCAACCACTTCGTCCCGGTGCCGGAGGTCGAGTCGCTGGCGGAGCTGAACGAACTGGTCGAGCAGTGGGACCGGCATGACGGGCGGCGGCGGATCGGGGCCAGGGCGAGGACGGTCGACGAGTACTTCGAGGACGAGCGAGCGCGGCTACTGCCACTGCCAGAGGACCCGTTTGAGACTGGGCGGGTGTTCACCCCGCGCGTCGACCGCTACGGGCAGATCGTGGTCCGCACCAACCGCTACTCGGTGCCGGTCCGCCTGATCGGCAAGCGGGTCCGGGTGCTGCTGCACGCCTCCCACTTGGTGGTCTACGACAGGAACATCGAGGTCGCCCGGCACGAGCGGCTGATCGCCAAGGGTGGCTGCCGACTGGAGCTGGACCACTACCTGGAAGCCCTGGTCCGCAAGCCCGGCGCCTTCCCCGGCGCGACCGCGCTCGACCAGGCCCGCTCCGCCGGGAAGTTCACCCCGGTCCACGACGCCTGGTGGGCCGCGGCGGTCAGGGCCCACGGCGACGCCGAGGGCACCCGGGCACTGATCGAGGTGCTGCTGCTGGGCCGCCATCTCGCGCACGAGCACATCGTCGCGGGCCTGGCCACAGCGTTGCGGGCCGGGGCGTTGACCGCGGACGCGGTCGCCCTGGAGGCCCGCAAGGCCGCCCAGACCGAGGACGAACCCGCCGCGGATGTCCCCGCACCGAGGCCGCCGGTTGCCGGGCTGGGAGGGGCGAGTGTGACGTTCCTGCACGAGTGGAAGCTCAACCACCTTCCGCCGGACACCAGGCCGCTTCCCTCGGTGACCCACTACGACCAGTTGCTCCGACACCGCCGCGCCGGCGGCGGTGACCTGCGAGAGGGAGAAGCGCCATGACCGCCATGCTGCCCCGCCAGCGGAACCTGACCGAGCAGGCCGCGACCACGGCCATCGACACCGCCTGCAGGCTGCTGCGGCTGCCGTCGATCCGCAACGAGTTCGCCGATATCGCCGACCGGGCAGCCAAGGACCAGATGACCTACCGCGGCTTCCTCGCCGAGCTGTTGATGGCCGAGTGCGACGACCGGGCCCGGCGCCGCTCGGAGCGGCGGATCAAGGCCGCCGGCTTCCCCCGCGACAAGTCGCTGCGGACCTTCGACTTCGACGCCAACCCCAACATCGACCCCGCCGTGATCAACACCCTCGCCAGCTGCGAGTGGATCAAGAAGAGCCAGCCACTCTGCCTGATCGGTGACTCCGGCACCGGCAAGTCCCACATGCTCATCGCCCTGGGCACCGAGGCCGCCATGCAGGGCTACCGCGTCCGCTACACGCTGGCCACCAAGCTGGTGAACGAGCTGGTGGAGGCCGCCGACGAGAAGCAGCTGAACAAGACGATCGCGCGCTACGGCCGTGTCGACCTGCTCTGCATCGACGAGCTCGGCTACATGGAACTCGACCGCCACGGCGCCGAACTGCTCTTCCAGGTCCTCACCGAGCGCGAGGAGAAGAACAGCGTCGCCATCGCCTCCAACGAGTCCTTCGGCGGTTGGACGAAGACCTTCACCGACCCCCGGCTCTGCGCGGCCATCGTTGACCGCCTGACCTTCAACGGCACCATCATCGAGACCGGCACCGACTCCTACCGACTCGCCTCAACCCGGGCGCGGACCGAAGCACCCGCCAAGACCGGCTGACCGCGGGGGCACCAACCCGAGGCCCTCCGCCCTTCGGGCGGAGGGCCGTCCCCGTTGATGACGATCCGCAAAATGGCTCTGCTTGGATCCACGTGAGTGATCATGGTGGCGGCTGGCGGCAGGTTATGCCGCCGGGAATGATGAGCCTGGGGGACCGGTCAGTCGGAAGCTTCCAGGCATACGCGAGGGCGAGTGCGACGCACCTGGCGTCCTGGTGGTCATAGCCGGTCGCTGCACGGACTTCGTCGATCGCCGCCTCCCAGCTCCTCTGCCGGATGAGTTCGCGGGCGCGTTCCTGCGTCGGGCGCGGCACTGGCAGCCGAAGAGCCCGCACGACGTCGAGGTCCCAGCCTTGCCGTCTTGCGCGCCACGATCGCAGCCGTGCTCCCATCAACCAGTTCACACATGCCCCCGGTGCTCCAAAGCGGGCGGCCCGCTTCAGTTGTGCCCGATGAGGATACGGATTCAGGGGAGGCTGACGAAAGCCTGGCGAGGCCGGGGGCACCAGGTTGAGGTCCTGGCGAAGGAATCCGGCGAGCCGCGGATCGTCGGGTGACGTCATTTCTGGTGAACACCCACAGCACCCAAGATCACTAACTGCTGCCCAAACCGCTGATCAATCGCTGCTACTTCTCGTGAACGAAGCCAGGGTGCTCAGGCTGGCCAGACCGGAAACGTCTCCGCGTTGGCGCAGCAGGCTGCGTCTTCGCTTTCGACGATCCGCAGGCAGCCCAGGCACATCCAGCTGGGGTCCCCTCGTTCGGGTCCCACTGTGGTCACGGTGTTGTCCTGGACGATCAGCTGCCACTCGTCGCCTTCTTCTTCGCCTACGGCGTCGACCGAGCCATTGAGGACGTGGTCGAAGGTGAAGTGCTCGAACCCGGGATGGCCCTGCGCGGTGGCGTCTGCCTTGAGGAAGTGGTCGATGAGGTAGCGCATCCACTGGGTGGCGTCGTAGAACTTCTCCGTCTGGTTCCACTCGATTGCGCTGCCGTCGTCGGTGGGTTCCCAGTCGCAGAACAGTCCGGGTTGGCCTGCCGGTGGGCGGGAGGGATCGCGGACGTCGCTGTCCTCCTGCCACGTGGGGTCGAGAGAGTCGAAGCAGCGTCCGTCAACGTAGTAGGGGCCCTGGTCCCGGTCCATCCGGCGGCTTCGGGCGAACTTGCGCAGGTACGTCCGCTCGGGCTCGTTCAGTGGCGGGACGACGGTGATCCGGCCGGTGAACTCGGTGTGGTAACCCATGTCTGTAGCTCCTCGACGACGATGCGGACACGGCCTTGGACCGCCGGTGGCGGTCCAGCTCCCGGGAGGAAGCGGCCGAGTTTCCTGGCGCAGGCGACGGATCAGGCTCACACGGTTGTCGGGGCCGACGAGCATCGCATCCTGCTCACGCCCCCCGGCCCGTCAGCCCGGCCGGGACTTTGGTGGTGGAGGTTCAAAAGGATCGCCGCGTCCCACCGGTCGGCTGGCGGCATCCGGAATTCGGATGCGCCGGCAGTCGGGGGCAAGGCTGGTGGCCAGCGAGTCGTCAGTCGAGCCACTCCGGGGGAATGAGGGCGTTTCGGCTTCCGGCGCCGTTGGGGCGCCAGTTGGCGATGACTGCGTCCTGGAACCAGGTGTCGGGCAGGTTGGCGTGGTCGCTGACAATGATCTGGAGGTTGCCCTCGTTGAGTCGCGCCACCTCGTCGAGGAGGGTGAAGTAGGCGGTGACGGTGGCCCAGTCTGCGTCCTGGATCTTCGAGGCGTCGCGTGGCCTCTCGGGGAAGAATGCCTGGGTGGGCTGGTCGAGCATGAGGAAGCCGGGGACGGGACGGGCGTTGCGCCGCAGATAGGTGTGCAGGGCGAGGTGGGCCACGAGGTGGTAGCCGATCCAGTTCTTGGCGCTGCCGATGCGGGTGAGGGGCAGTCGGCCGGCTGGGCGCCTGACGACGACGTTGAGCAGGCTGAGACTGATGCCGACCTCTGTCGCTTCTGCGGCCTGTCCGAGGTCGAGGCGCTTCGCCCAGGCAGTCATGTCGGTGGCGATGTCGGCCAGGCACCGTTCGGTCTCGGCGGCCACGTCGTCTTCGTCCACGAGGTCTTGGAGTGCTGCGGTCCGTTCCTCGGCCAGGGCCAGTTCGTGGCGCAGCCTGCCGAGGTCGCTGTCCGTACCGGTACGGGCGAGGGCTTCGGCGATCCGCCCCTGGATGTGCGCGATGCGGAGGTTCTGCTCCTGCAGATTGCGCATCCGCTCATCGCTGGCCAGCAATTCTCGCAGTTGCACCCCGTTGAGTCGGAGGAGTTCGGCGATGCTGTCGCGTTCGGTCTGCAGGGCGCGCCGGTGCTCGTCGCGAACGGGCTGCAGGGTCTGCGCGTGGGCGAGTTCCTCGGCCAGGTGGCCGGTGAGCTCGGCGATGTCCTGTGCCGACGGGTCGGGGTGCGGAAGGGGCTGAGTGCACATCGGGCAGACGCTGGTGTCGTGCTGGTGCTCGGGGCCGAGCAGGGCAAGCGTCTTGAGGCGGTCGAGTTGGAGGTGGAGTTCCCCGGTGAAGGCGCGCCCCTGTTGCTGCCAGCGGTCGACTGTCGCCAGGTTCTCGTCGTATTCCTGGAGTTGGTCTCGCAGCGTGCGGCGTTCGGTGTTCAGCGCTTGGCGCCGGTCGGACAGGTTGAGCGGTGCCGCAGTCTGCGGCGAGGCGGCCAGGGCTTGCTGCAGCAGATCGATGACCTGGGCGGTGTTCGGTGCGGCGGGGATGTCGGTGAGCAGTCCTTCGTTCTGCGCGAGGCGCATCAGGGCGAGGCCGTTCGCTTCTGTCGCGGCCTGGTGGCGCACGGCGTCGTCGTACTTGCGCCGGGCCGCGCGCTGAGCGCGGGTGGCTTCCGTGAGGTGGTGGCGCCGTAGGGCCTGTTCGGGGCCTGCGGCTCCGAGGAAGTAGGGCAGCGTGTCCTTGAGCGTCTGTGCCATCCCGGTTTCGGTCTGCCGGTGGAACAGGGCTTTCTTGTCGGCGATCTCGTTCTGGTTCTGGAAGCAGAGCAGGGCGGCGTGGGCGATCGAGACGTCGAAGGCTTTTCGTCCGGCGCCGGCGGGCGGCTGGAAGCGGAAGTCCTCGATCCCGAGCCGGGCGCTGACCTCGCTGCGCAGGGCTGCGACGTTGGAGTTGGGGATGAGTTCGCCGGCGGCGGGGACGTCGAGGCGGCTGTCGCCGGTCTGCACCATGGCGTGGAGTGTGGAGGCGCCGGTGGGGCGGGGTCGGGCCAGGATCATGCGGCTTCCGTCGTCGAAGACGATGAGGAGGGCGTACCAGCCGACGGTCCGGTCGATCGGTTCGTCGGGGAGGTTCGGTGTCCTGCGTCCGAGGCAGTAGTCGACGATGTCGAGCACTTCGGACTTCCCGGTCTCGGACTCGCCCGTGATGATGTTCAGCGCCCCGGGACGGAAACGCAGGACTCTCGGGGCTGTCCCGCCGTCTCGGTGGTACATGGCCAGGGCGAGCAACTGCATGGCGGTTCTGGGGCTCCTTGGATGGGGCGGATCAGGGACGGACGCCGAGGACGGTGAAGGCGCGAGCCGGGTCTGTCGTGGCGAGCCAGCGGCCGACGAGTACGGCGGCGCGTGCGCATTCGGCGACCTCCTCGCCGGGGGCCTGAGAGGAGGGTTTGGGAGGCCGGGGGCTTGTCAAGCCTTGTGGACTGGTGCCTATGGCCTGGTGGCGCAAGGCGGTGCGCAGGCTGGCGCGGGTGTAGTCGGTCAGCGCGGCGGCTCGTTCGGCGAAGGCCGCCTGGTGGCGGGGGTTGGCGTGAGCCCAGGCCATGAGGGTCACGGTGGACTTGCTCGGCAGCGAGCGCCGGGTGTCCTCGGGAAGGACGAGGGGCAGGACGAGGAAGGCGCTGGGCCACGGTAGGGGGTTCTGTGCCTTCTTGGCCGCGGCATGGACGCTGCTGGCCAGGAGGTAGGCGCCGAAGGCGGGATTGAAGAGGGCTTCCGCCTCGGGAACGGGGTGCTGGGGGGTCGTGGTCACTGGTCCTGCGTCTCTTCCCGAGGCTTGCAAAGGTCCTGGTATTCCGGGTGCCAGCCGACGGTGCGGTCCGGGTCTGCAGTGTCTGCCTGGTCGGCCAGTCCGTGCACGGTGCCGCGGCCGATCCACGATGCGGTGACGCTGCCGGGGCGGGCGGGTCTGTCCGCGACCCTGTCCATGGTGTCGTCCAGTACGTCCTGGCCGAGGGACTGGCGGTCGGGTGCGTCCATGTCGCCGTGGAAACGGCGGGTACGACGGCGGAAGATGTGCTCCCACTCGTCGTGCAGCTCCCGCTCGTACTCGCCGAGCCGCTCGTTTGTGATCTTGAAGGTGCGCAGCCATTCGGAGCGCTGGGCGCGCGCGTGGTGGTAGTCGCGCAGGTGCATGGCGATCTCAGGATCCGGCAGGCCGATCCACCGCATCTGGGCCACGACGAGCTGCCCCTCGTAGCCGGCGATCTCGGCCTGGGTGAGGTTGCTCAGGGTCTCGGTGATCGGCAGGTTCCTCGTGGTGTACCGGTCGAGGACTTCGTCCCTGCGGCACATGAGCTCCTGGGCGCTGACCGCGGGCCGCTTGCGCTGGGGGTTCTTGCGCTCCAGCAGTCCGACGGCCATGCCGTACCACCACCCTTTAATGTCGTCGAGAGCGGCTTGGGCATGGTCGCTCGGCGTGATCCCCAGCTCTTTGGCCAGACTAGGATTCAGGTCCGACATCACCGGGGCGCCGTCGTCGACCGTGATGGCGTCGACCAGCAGCTGGCGCTGCGAGGGGGGCAGTGCCATGAACAGTTGCCGGTCTTTGGCCGTCCCCTCCGCGCCGTCCTTGTCCGCGGCGACCTTCTCCATCCGGGCCAGTGCGGCACGAGTGTCCCGATGGGCTCCGGGGCGGAGCATCGAGAGGAAGGTGTCGGCAGGGGCAATCTGGGTCGAGACCAGGCGCAGCAGTGGCATCACCGCGCCCGAGAGGGTTGCGAGGGCTTCCAGCGCATCGATCCACGAGGCGACCGATCGCCAGAGGTCCTTGCCGGCCTCGCTCAACGGGCCGGCTGCTTCGCGGTGTTTGGACTGGATCAGCTCCAGTGGGGTGTGGTTGTCGGGGTCCAGGAACTCGATGTCGTCGAGGACTTCCATCCGGACGGCGCAGGAAGCGTCTTCCCAGCTGCGGCGCGCGAGTTCCAGCAGGGCCAGTTCGCACTGGTAGAGGTATCCGGTCATCTGGCCTGCGGCCGAATGCGAACCAGCTTGCGCCACGTTTCCCACTACTGATCGTGCTTGTCCGAGCGGCGCGCTCCTGTGGTCCGGCCGATCGCTCGCGATCGTCCGTCAGGGCGGTTCTGCCGCTCCCCCGTGGCGACAACATAGCACTGGTGCGGCGGCCTTCACCCGGCTCTGCCCACGGACTGCCACATGTTCGAACGCCGGTTGCGAGGACGCCAGTTCGCGCCTCCGCCCGGCGCTGCATGCCTTCCGCCCAGGTCGTAGCCGACGGTGCGGGCCGGGGTGGTGGCGGCTTCGCCGCCGGTGCCGTTCTGTCCGGTGAGTCGGCCGAGGGCGTCGTAGCTGCTGGTGAGGGTGACGCCGCCGGGTTCGATCCTGGTGACCGGTGCCTCGAGGATGTCGTAGGCGGTGGTGTAGGTGCGGTCGGCGAGGTTCGGGTAGGCGGAGGTGGCCGGCTCGATTGTGGACTCGGGCAGGCCGAGGCTGTTGAAGGTGTAGTAGGTGGTGTTGTTGTTGCCGTCGGTGTAGGCGGTGCGGTTGCCCGCGGCGTCGTAGCCGAAAGCTGTGGTGGTGGTCTTGCCTGCGGAGACGGGCTCCACGTGGCGCAGCACGCGGCCGTTGGGGTCGAAGGTGGCGGTGGTGGTGTTGCCGTCGGCGTCGGTGGCTGAGGTCGGGTTGCCTGCGACGTCGTAGGCGGTGCTGGTGGTGGCCAGTGTGGTGCCGGTGGTGGACAGGCGGGTGGTGGTCTTCGGCTGGCCTGCGCGGTCGTAGGTGATGGTGGAGGCGGGGCCCGGGGTGCCGGGCTGGTCGCCGGGGAGGGTGACCGAAGATTCACCTCATCTGCGACCGCAGCGGACTGCCGATCTCGGTCGCCGTCTCGGGCGCCAACGTGCACGACAGCCAGGCCCTGGAGCCCTTGGTGCTGGGTATCCCGCCCATCAGGTCGCGTCGCGGGCCGCGTCGCCGGCGGCCTGCCAAGCTGCACGGGGACAAGGGTTACGACTACGACCACCTGCGAAAGTGGCTGCGGGCACGCGGCATCGTCCCGCGAATCGCCCGCCGCGGAGTGGAGAGCTCGGCTAGTCTCGGCCGTCACCGCTGGGTGGTCGAGCGAACCCAACGTCGTGGTTGTCGGGCTGCCGCCGACTTCACCGCCGCTATGAGCGGAAGTCCGAGCACTTCATGGGCTTCACAGCGATCGCGGTGACCCTCATCTGCCTCCGGCGTCTGGGTGTCAGCGTCGGCCGGTAGCGTCGGCCGGGTGACCGATGACGCTGCTGTCTGGAACCGACTCGCCGCCCTGCTGCCGGAGCCGGAGGCCCAGGAGGTCCGGGACTGCTGGAACATCGGGGAGCAGGAGGCAGGGCTCGGCCTGCTCGTCTCAGAGCTCCTCGCCCATCAAGTGCCGATCAACGAGACGGTCAGGGCCCAGATCTCCGTACTCGCGGAAACATGGGGCGAGAGGGAGGCACTCACGCCCCGGATCCTCCAATGCCGTGGGGACGACACGCCGACCCATCTGAGGCTGCTCGAAAACAGCGGTGTCTCGGACGATGAGCCATCCCTCGGGCCCGACCAGGACCCGGCCGGCCCCGCCCTCGTCCCGTGGATCGCCTGCACGAGATGCGACCAGGTCCTGATGCGCGCCCACAGCCGGGAAAGCTGGGGAGATCTCTCCTACCTCGCCCACCACTACGTGATCACGTCACCGGACCGCGCCGCGGCCTCCCGGACCTTCCCGGCCCAGTCTGCCGACGTTGCCCTCGCCGCCCTCCTGGAGGAGTGCGCAGGGCCCACGAACGACCGCTGACTCGGAAGGCGTTCCACCAAAAGAAACGGTGTCTAAGAGGGCGTTTACGTCACTTCTGGCGCCATTCTTGGCGATATGCACTCCTGGTGCGGTGTGGCTGGTGGTGCACAGGGGGCTGGCGATTCTGGGG
>NZ_JBFAQR010000081.1:0-27458 GCF_040678815.1 Kitasatospora sp. NPDC049285
GCATCAGATCCTCATCCGCCTCCGGCCACGGCATCCCCGTCACGAACGAGAAGAACCCCGCGATCTCAGGCGAAGGATTGATCGACACGACAACAGCACCTCACTCGTTGGCTCTCCTCCACGCCACCTGAGCACCCTCGGCCGGTGGAGGGACAGATGGGAGGACCTGGTCACCACCGAGTTCGGACGGCACGGCCGGGCCTTGCCAGGCTGAACGTTCGCCCTTCGAGTAGCGGTTCACCCGCACCGGGACGGTCGCTCACCGGCTCCTGCCGCCCGGTCAGCCCTGAAGGCGGCGCACCGTCTCGGCCAACCGATCGGCCAGCGGCCGGTTGCCGCGGGCCCGGACCAGCTCGGCGGCCTGGAGCAGATGGTCGCGGGCGGCTTCGGCTCGCCCCTGCCGAGCGAAGAACTCGCCCGCCAGTTGCAGCGCCCGGGCGAGCAGGTGGGCACCCTGGGCGGTTCGGCACAGGTCCACCACGTACATCCAGGCCCGCTCGGCCTCGACACTGAGGCCGAGCGCACCCAGGGCCTCGGCCTCGACCAGCAGGATGGAGAGGTACAGATTGGAGACGACGGCGGCTTCGTCGCCGAGCGTCTCCCGAGCCTCGCGCGCGCACTCCAGCGCAGCACCGGCCTCGCCCGCCCGGAGCCTGACCCTGGCTTCCAGCCACGCGCACTCGGCGTCGAGGCCGCGCGCGATGCCTGCGCTGCCTTCGGGGGTGCTCCGGTCGATGCGCCGGGCGGCGTCGCAGTCGGCCAGGGCCTGGTCCGTCAACCCGAGGCGCAGATTCAGCACGGCGGAGCCCAGCCGGGCACGGGTGCGGTGATACCAGTCGCCGAGTTCCTCCGCCGCCGCGACAGCGCGGTCGATGTGTGGGCGGGCTTCATCGGCCCGGCCGCTCTCGCTGAGTGCGAGCACCAGCGCGGTGCCGGCCACGGCCCGGCCGAGCGGCTGCCCGCTCCGCTCGGCGGCGCGCGCCCCGGCCTGGGCGCAGCGCAGCCAGTCCGTCAGCGGCGCCGCGCCGTAGTAGAGCGCCGTGCAGTTCACCGCGATGCCCCAGGCGCGGTCGTGGTCGCCGGTGTCGGCGGCGCGTTCGACGAGCGCTCGGATCGCGGGCTCCTCGGCCCGGAACCAGGCCAGTGCCCTGCGGCCGTCCACCATCCGGGGCAGGGTCGGCGGACTGTCGCCCGCGGGTGTCGCGACCCACTCGTGCGGCCCGGCGAGCAGTCCGGCGGCCTGTGCCGTGGCGGCGAGGTAGCCGTCGAGCAGGGCGCCGAACCGTTCGGCCTGTTCGCGGGGGCCGCAGGCCAGGGCGAGCAGTTCCTCGCAGTAGAGGCGGATCAGGTCGTGCCGGTCGTAGCGGCCGGGGCTCGTCTCGGTGACGAGGTAGTACGAGGCGAGCGCGCCCAGGGCACGGCGGGTCACCGCGAGCGAGCTGCCCAGCAGGGCGGCGGCGCTCGACGCGTCGACGGACTGCCCGGGGTGCAGCGCCAGCAGTGCCAGCAGCCGGGCGGCCTCCGGCGAGAGGGCGGCCACGGTGAGATCGAGTGCTGCGCCGACACCGGCGCCGCCGCCGGTGTCGAGGCGGCGCAGGCGGGTGGCCCGGTCGTCGAGTTCGGCGACGAGATCGGCCAACGCCCACCCGGGCCGGGCGGCGAGCCGGGCCCCGGCCACCCGCAGGGCCAGCGGAACGCTGCCGCAGAGGTCGATCAACCGGTCGGCTGCGGCAGACTCGGCGGCCACCCGGCTCTGGCCCAGCAGCCGGCCGAGCAGCCCGAGCGCCTCGTCACGGGGGAGCGTACCGACGGTGAGCAGTTCGGCGCCCTCGGCGACCGCCAGGTCCTGTAGGTCGTTGCGGCTGGTGACGACGACGGCGGAGCCGCTGCCGGCCGGGAGCAGCGGCCCGACGTTCTCGGTGTCGGCCGCGTTGTCGAGCACGACCAGCAGCCGCCGACCGGCGGTCTCCTCCCGGTAGCGCGCCGCGCGGCCCTCCAGGTCGTCGGCGATCTGACGCTCGGGCACGCCGAGGGCGACCAGGAAGCGCGCCAGCGCCTCCTCCGCGGGCACGCAGCCGCCGGCGTGGAAGCCGCGCAGGTCGATGAAGAGCTGACCGTCGGGGAAGCTGTCGGAGCGGGAGCGTGCCCATCGCACCACCGTCGCGCTCTTGCCGATTCCGGCCGGGCCCACGACGGCCGCGACGCCGATACGGTCGGGTCGGGCGCCGCAGACTCGGTCGAGCCAGTCGCACTCCTTGTCGCGCCCGACGAATCCGACCGGTTCGCGTGGCAGCAACCTGGGCACGAGGAACTCCGCCGGCTCGTCGGCGGGCCCTGCCCCGTCGGTCTCGCTCCGGCCGAGCACGGTGGCCAGTGCCTCGGCGAGGCCGGGGCCCGGCTCGATGCCGAACTCGCCTTCCAGCCGTTCCCGGGTGCGCTGGTAGACATCGAGGGCGTCGGCCTGGCGGCCCGCCTGGTGGAGGCAGAGCATCAGCAGGCGGACGGTCGGTTCGCGCAGATCCTGGGCGAGCGCGGCGGACTCCAGCAGCGGCACCATCGACTGGCCGTCCCCCCGGGCCAGTTCGTATGCGGCCCAGGCCTCGAGGGTCTGCGCACGGGCCTCCTCGAGCGGCGCGGCCAGCCGTTCGCGGGCTGTGTTGGCGGGCAGGTCGGCCAGCGCCGCTCCGCGCCACAGATGGAGTGCCTTCCGGTGGAGCTGCCCGGCTTCCGCTCCGGCACGTGCCGCCTGGTCGGTCAGTTCCACGAACTCCTGGGCGTCCACGGCGTCGGCGGGCCCGCGGAGCAGATAGCCGGCCGAGTGGGTCTCCAGAACCAGCTGCGAACCGTTCAAGCTCTTGCGCAGCGCGGCGACATGGCCTTGGACCACCGCCCGGAACTGCGCGGGCGGATCGCCCTCCCACAGCAGGGCGGCGAAGTCCTCCAGCGGGACGACCCGGCCCAGCCGCACGGCCAGCAGCGCCAGCACGGCCCTGCGCTTGGCACCGGCGAGTTCCACCAACCGGCCGTCGGTGTCCCGCAGTTCGACGCGGCCCAGCACCAGTACCCGCATCCGACCCGCTTCCCGCCGTCCGCCCGTCCCCGTCACCGACGCACTCGCGCGCCCGTGCACCCGCTCCGACCAGGCCTCAGGCTACTGGCCCCCGGCGAGTCCGGCCAGGGGCATCCAAAGTGACTCCGGCAGCCGCCGTCCGGGGTGCCGTCCGCCGGCGTGGCCCACACCGTCCGCACCTCCACCACCCCACGCCACCTCGTTCCGTGTCGGCAATCTCGACCCCGTTCTGATGGGGTATCGGCTCGCACCCGTCGCACATCACCGGTGCCGAGTCGACCGCCGAACCGCGATCACGAGAGCGACGAGGCCAAGACCCAGGAGCATGGCGCCGAGGATCATCGGCGCGAGGACAGAACGTCCCGAGCCGGCGAGCCGCTCCCGAGGAGACGAGCCCGCGAACGAGGTCGGCGCAGCCGGGAACGCGGGCGGCGCGACGGAGGTACTCGGGGCGGGCGACTGTGCGGACTCGGAGCCCGTGACCGATTCGACCGCCGAGGCTCCCGAACTCATGACCGCCGGCACCGGAGCAGGACTGTGGACGACGGTGCCGACCGGCAGCTCGTACCGGTCCGAGGCCGGCGTCATCGGGTCGGCGAACGTACCGGTGCCACCAGCGTGCTGGTGTACCGCAGGGCAGGCAGTCGTCGTGGTTCCGGGCGCGTCGTTGTCGGGGGAGGCGCAGAAGGTCACCACGAACGCCTCGGTGTGCCCGCCGGTCGCCGCGGCCGCCGCCCCCAGGGGCCGGACGAGCATCAGGGTCAGCCCGACGGCCACGAGGTGTCTGCGTCTCACGGTGGGTCTCCTGCGCATCTGATCGCGAACGGTCCGTCGCCACGCTTCACGGGTGAGCAGACGGCCGGGTTCAGCCGGGGGCGTCGTCCGGCCGAACGGTCACCCCGGCCCGCCCCATCACCGGTGCACCGCGCGATGGGGACGAGGCAGTCCGCGGTCCGCTCCGCTGCCTGGTCCGCCGACATCGGAGCCGCGGTCGGCATATTCGGCGTGGGCGGCAAGCTGGGCGCCCCTCAGCACCGTGGCGGGCACGCCAGGAGAGAGGGGCAGCCCCTGGGGGCGGCCCCTCTCTCGTGGTGGTCCGGGGTTCAGGGACCCCGGACCGCACCTGTCCTACATGCGAGACCCTCTGGGGAAGACGGCCTCACTCCCTTCAACGGCTCCGCCCCGCCCTCGGGTTCAGCGGGCCACCCACGGCCTGCTCCAGTACCTCGAACCACTGACCACCGCACGGTGCGCTACTGCGTCGGCTGGAGGATGACCGGTGCCGACGAGAGCGCCATCCCTCCCCGCCCTCGAAGCGATCCACGGCCCGCAGCCGGATGCGCTCGCAGGAGCGTCCGTCGCTCGGACCCGTCGTCGCCTCGAGCTGTCCAGGTCAGAGGCTCGTCCGACTTTCTGCCAACTGATCTGACGGCACCTCACCGTCGGGCTCCCACCGGTGGTTCCTCCCACTGGCAGCCGCCACCACTTCCGGAAGGCGCGCACGCCAACCGTTATCGAGATCGCGAAGTTGTTTGGCCAAGTTGGGCCGGAGTTCTTCCGGTGGACGACACCGGCCGGTATTCATGTCCCGTTCATGGCAGACCGCCATGGCATCCACCCTCACCAACGGGACGAGGTACCTCTCATGGCACTGCGTCGGAGCTCACTCGGCGGGCTGCTCGCCGCCCTCCCCCTGCTCGGCACGCTGGTCGTCGCCGCCCCCGCGCAGGCGGCGGGCAGCAGCGGCAACCTGATCGTCAACGGCGATGCCGAGAGCGGCGGTTACTGCACCACCGACTGGAGCGCGGCCTCCACCGTCCCCGGCTGGACGGTGCAGGCCGGCGCCGTGGACCAGATGTGCCACTCGACCGCCGCCTTCGGCCTGCCGGGCGACGGCAACGTCCCCGGCAAGGCGTTCTTCGGCCCCGGCAACTTCGGCGACGGCTCGATGTCGCAGATCGTCGACGTCTCGTCCGCGGCGACCGCCATCGACGGCGGTGGCGTGAGCTACAACCTCTCGGGCTGGCTGGGCGGTTGGACGGTCTACGGCGGGTACGTCGCGGTCGGCCTGCACTTCCGGGACGCGGGCGGCCACCCGCTCGGCGCGACCGCCAAGCTGCCGACGGTCTCCGCGACCGACCGGGGCCTGGCCACCAAGTTCCTGTCCCGCAGCACCGGCGGCGCCGTCCCGGCCGGGACCAGGTCGATCCAGGTCGAGGTGCAGTTCCTGTCCACCTCGAACGAGTCCGGCTACCTGGACAACCTCTCGCTGACCCTGAACACCCCGGTCGCCGCGCCCGCGCCGGTGACCCCGCCCGCCTCCCGCGTGCCCGGCTACGACCACGTCTTCGTCGTCATGATGGAGAACACCGACTACGCGCAGATCATGAACGACCCCGCGGACACCCCGTTCATCCACAGCCTGATGTCCCGGGGCGCCACCCTCACCGACGCGCGGGGCGTCTACCACCCGAGCGACGAGAACTACCTGGCGATCGCCGGCGGCGACACCTACACCAAGGGCGCCACGTACTGGCCCAACATCAACTCCCCGCAGCGCAACCTCGGCGACACCATCGAGGCGGCCGGCAAGAGCTGGAAGGCCTACGAGCAGGGCATGGGCACCCCCTGCAACACCACCAAGGCGTACGACAGCGAGTACATGCCCGACGACGCGCCGTTCATCAACTACACCGACATCAGCGGCAACCCGGCCCGCTGCGCGGCCCACCTCTTCGACACCACCCAGCTGACCACCGACCTGAAGTCGGCCGCCACCACCCCGAACTTCTCCTGGATCGCCGCCGACGACTACTACGACGGCGAGGCCTCCGGCAACGGCAGCGCCACCAGCCTGAAGGTCCAGGACGGCTGGCTGAACCAGACCCTCGCCCCGGTGCTGTCCTCCCCCGCGTGGACCCAGCAGCGCTCCCTGCTCCTGCTCACCTGGGACGAGAGCCAGAACGAGAGCTACAACCACGTCGCCACCGTCGTGGTCGGCTCCCAGGGCACCGTCCCCGCCGGCACCAGCAGCCCCCTGCACTACGACCACTACGGCATCGGCCGCACCATCGAGTCCGCGCTCGACCTCCCCGGCCTGACCGGCAACGACACCTACGCCACGCCGCTGAACGCCGCCTTCGCGCCGTCCACCGCCACCGTGCCGACGCTGACCGGCGACCTGAACGCGGTCACCGGCGGCGGCAACGTCACCCTCCGCTACGCCCTGCCCACCACCGCCCAGATCAGCGCCAAGAACTGGGTCGGCATCTACCCGGCCGGCGTCACCCCGGGCTCGCAGTCCTCCCTGGCCTGGGCCTACACCCCCAACCAGAGCGGCGCGGTCACCCTCCCCACCGGCAAGCTGACCAGCCCCGGCCGCTACGACGCCTACTACCTCGCCAACGACGGCTACACCCCCCTGGCCGGCCCGTTCACCCTGACCGTCGGCTGACCCGGAGCCCTTCCTGATCCGACGGCGCGTCAGACGCTCTCGGCGGCGACGGACGGGAGGAGCGGTCCCAGGGCACTGCGCCCGGGGTCACTCCTCCCGCCGCCAGAAGCGCCAGCGCCCCGGCTCAGGCGGGGGCCCGTCCTCCGCCAGATCGCGGGTCACGGCACGCAGCCGCGCCGCGAGCTGGCGGCCTCCCGGATGGCGCGCCAACTCTCCTTCGTATGAGCCGAGTTCCGGCTTCCGCAGGACCGCGAGCACCATCAGCCCCCGACTCACCAGCGCGTCGGCCGGCTGCTTCTGCAGGCTGAGCAGCAGGGCGGCGACATCGGCCGGGGTGCGCCGCAGGCAGTACGTGTCCACCAGCGGTTCGGCCGCCTCCGGTGGGATCCAGCCGGCGGTCAGGTACACCGCCAGCGGATCCACCAGCCGGGCGGGCGCCGCCACCATGGCGTCCGCCAGGTCCAGCACGGTCTTCCGGTGCCCGGCGTCCCACACCGCGGTGAGGTTCACAGGCGCGCCGCGGCCTTCGAGCACCGCCGTGGCCAACTCCTCGCGCAGGCCCGCCCGCTCGGGCCGGCCGGCCTCCTCCACCAGGTCGACGACGCGGCGCATCCGTCGCCGGTCGATCGCCGTGGACAGCACCAGCGGCAGCGCCGGCCTGCCCCGGCCGGACGCCGCGAGGTGCAGGATCTCCGCCAGCTCGGGCACCGGCCGGGCCAGCGCCAGCACCCCGCTGACCTCGGGCACCCGGTGGTGGATGTCGGCCACCACCGCCAGCATCACCGCCACGTCCTCCGGCGGGCGGAACATCGCCGCCGCCGCCCTGGCCGCGTAGGAGTGGGCTCCCCGCAACAGGTCGGGTGGCGTCCCGCCCGCACCGGCGGCCCGCAGGAACTCCGCCGCGTCGACCTCGACCCCGGACGCCACCAGGTCCTCGTACCAGTGCGCCGGGTCGGCCCCCGGCCCGCTCTCGACGAGCGTGGTCAGTCGGGCCGCGTCCCCGTACCAGCCCCGAGCCAGCATCAGTTCCCACAGCGACACCACCTTCGCCGAGCGGGCGATCCCGGTGAGCGCCAGTTCCCGCGGGCGCAGGTCGGCGCCGGCGGCCACCAGCGCCGCCACCACCTCGAGTTCCTGCCCGTCGACCACCGCGGCCAGCAGCGGCACCGGCTCCGACTGCCGGGTGTCGGCCAGTGCCGGTGCGAGTTCCGTCAGCAGGTCGGCCAGCGCCACCGGGGTCCGGTTCCACGGCGCCGCCCTGAGCAGCGTGGTCGCCAACTCGCTCTGGCCCTGTGCGGCCAGACTGACCATCAGCTTCCGCGAACGGTCCCAGGTCACCGTCACCGCGTACGCCAGCAGGAAGGCGGCCTGCGCGCGCGGCTCCTCCCGCAGGCTCGCCACGATCCGCGCGACCTGGTCGTTCGGTCGTTCCGCGGCGATCCGGGACACCGCGGCGAAGTCGGCCACGTGGGTGAGCCTCCGGTGCAGGTAGAGCAGCAGCGCGCCCAGGTCCTCCACCGACTCGCGCCGCGCCACCTGCTCCAGGATCCGCGCCGCGTCCACCGTGCCGTCGTCCGCCCGAAGTTCGACCAGGACCCGTTGCAGCGCCGGGAACCGGCGCGGCGGCACTCCCCCGAAGGCCGTCAGGAGGTACGCCACGTGCGCGGGCCGCTGGGAGAGTCGAGCGGCCTTGAACAGCGCGGCGGCGTGGGTCCAGACCGCAGGGGCCAGCACGGGTCCGACCGTGCCCCCGGTCGCGAGCAGCTCGAGGAGGGTGCCCGCCTCGCTGACCTGGCGGGCCGCCAGGAAGGCACGAAGCAGCAGCGTGGGGTCCAGCGGCGCCGCGAGCCACTGGTCACGGCTGACGCCGATCTGGACGTCGTGGTCGCCCCACCAGGAGTCGACGGCCAGCAGCAGGTCGGCGAAGGCCGGTACGCCTCGCTGCCCGGCGTGCCGCTGCAGCAGCGCGTGGCCCTCCCGGGCGGTCTCCCGGTACCCCTCGGGGTCCGCGATGGCCTCGGGGACGGGACCGATGCGGTGGTGCCCGAGCGTCTCGGCGAGCCGCACCACGTCCGAGCCCGAGGCGTCCTGGGCGAACCGGACGAGCAGGCGCCGGCCCAGGTCCGGGTATCGGGAGGTCAGCAGGCCCAGCGCGAGCTCGGCCGCCTTCTCCGGTCCGCGGGTCGTGCCGGCGTACTGCACCAGCTCCGTGGCCCGTGCGGGATGGCCGTGGTCCGCCAGCCACAGGACCACGCGCAGGTGGTCCGAGCCCGGTCCGGACTCGGCGAGCTGCCGCATCATCAGGTCGGCGGCATCGCCCTGACGGGCGAACAGCTCGCCGAGCACCTCGGTCCGCGCCTCCCCGCGATGAGCGGGAATCGCCGCATGGGCCATCGCCGGCCCGTACGCGGCCTGCAGTTCCGGGTGGCCGGGCATCGCGATGAGCGTGGCCAGGTCCTCAGCGGGGTGCGGCAGTGCGCCGATCCGTTCGACCAGTCCCGGACGGTCCTCCTCACGCGCGGTCGCCAGGAGGATCAGCAGCTCGGCGGCCGGGCGCCGCCAGAGCACGGCGCCGCGCAGGATTTCGGCCAGCGAGAGAAGTTGACGCCCCCTCAGGTCGGCGACCAGGTCGGCGACGCGTTCCGGGGCGAGGGTGTCGGCCAGCCGCTCGACGGCCGCGTCCAGCAGGGCGCCCTGCCCGGCCTCCTGGAGGAAGGCGCCCATCTCCGGCACGTCGGCCCCCGCCAGCGCGGCGAGCAGGCTCCCGGCCTGCTCCGCCTGCCCGCCCGCGTACAGCGCCGCCGCGAGCCGGGCCGCTTCCACGGGCCGGAACGAGGTCAGGCCGAACGCCACGAGCTCGCCCGCCTCGGCGGTCTCGCCCAGCTCCAGCAGCTGCCCCACCAGGGCCTCCAGGCGCACCGCTTCGAGTCCGGCGCAGACCAGCCTGGCCGCCTGCACCTGCTCCGGACCGGCCCCTTCCCGCAACGCGATCAGCAGCGCGGGCAGGTCGTTCCGCTGCCGGACCGCCGCACCCAGCACCGACGCCACGAACGCCCCCGGGTCGTCCGGCCCGCGCAACGCCGCCCAGCGGACCAGCCGGTCCAGTGCGCCGGTGGCCAGCGCGCCGACCACGCCGGTGCGACCGGCCGCACCGTCCTCGGGCAGGGAGCGCAGCAGGAAGTCGATCTCCTCGGCGGCGCAGTCCCGCGCGGCCTCCGCGAGCAGCCGCTCGGCCTCCGCGTGCAGGCCGGCCGCAACGAGCGCGGCCAGCAGGTCGGGCAGCTCCTCCACCGTTCGAGGCCCGGAGAGTGCGAGCTCGACCGTCTCGGCCCGCCCGGCCTCCCGCAACCCCCTTATGCTTTGCGCTAGTTGATGAGCCGGCAGCCGCAGCAGCCCGTCCAGCGCGACCGCCCGCAACCGGTGGCCGGGCTCTCCGACGGCGGCGTCGAGCGCCGCGAACAGCTCCTCGGCCGCGCGCAGTTGCACCGCCGCCACCACCAACTGCTCGCCGGCCGACCGCTGGCCGCGGTCCCACAGCAGACCGGCCAGCTCCACCAACCCGTCGACCGGACGGGCGCGGGCCGCGGCCGCCCACATCACCTCGACGACCTCCGGCCGCAGTTGCAGGCCCAGCTCCACCAGGTCGCCGGCCGGGCCGACGGCGGCGAACTGGGCGAGGCGCTCGGTGCGCCCGTAGCCCAGGACGTCCAGCAGCGCCGCGGCCAGCAGCTCGCGCGGATCGCTCGGCGCGGGCGGGGCCGCCAAGTCCGGCGCCATCGACCGGACCTCACCGACCGCGGCGGTCAACTCCGCCACCGGTGGCGGTGGTTCGATCAGCAGCGGGCCCGCCACCTGGAACGCGGTCTGGTCGACGTCGGTGAGCACGCGGATGCGCTGGGGCGGGCCCGGCTTGGCGTGGTCGCGGTGGAGGCGGTCGATGCGGTCCTGGGTGGCGATGCGGAGCTGTTCGAGGTCGAGCGGGGCGGGGTGTTCGGCGAGGACGTCGCGGACCGCGCGGGAGAACAGGCTGAACGAGCCCTCGGGGGAGGAGCGGCGCGCGCCGACGAAGAGCGCGACCTGGCCCGGCGAGCAGGCGTACAGGTGGGCGACCTTGCGGCCGGCGACCGCGAGGGCCTTGCCGCTGGCCCAGCCGACGGCGCCCATGGTGTCCTGCTGGACGCCCTCGCGGCAGGCGTCGATCAGGAAGAGCACCTGCGCGGCGCGGGTGTTCTCCACCTCCTGGCGCCAGTCGATGGCGACGCAGCCGCGCCACAGCGGGGTCACGGCGGGGTGCAGGTCCTCGGGGATCAGGTAGTCGTGGCCGTTGGCGTGCAGGCCGTGGCCGGTCAGGCAGATCAGCAGACTGTCGCCGCTCCGGGCCTGCCGCAGGAAGTCGCTGACCTCGCCGTTGACGAAGTTGGCGCTGACCTGCCCGCGCGGACGCGGCGTCACCACCCGCACACCGCGCGCCGTGAGCGCCTCGCCGAGGCGCTCGAGGTCGCCCCGGACGAACGGCAGCGGGGTGATGCCGCGCTGTTCGTAGTCGCTGGCGCCGATCAGCAGCGCCGCGAAACCCGCCACCGGGCGGTCTCAGCGACCGAAGACGAAGGTGATCCCCCGGGTGCCCTGCACCTGGCCGGTGCCGACCAGTTGGATCCCGCCGGCGGCCGACACCTCGAAGCTGAGCTGCACTTCCTTCAGCGGCAGCGGTCCGCCCTTCTCGGCGATCCGCTCGAACAGCTCCTGCAACGCACCGACCGTCTCGTCCAGGTTCCTGCGCAGCGGACCGAGCGGCACCCGGCGCAGCACCGCCTCCCGGCCGCGGCCGAAGACGCCCATGGTCTCCGCACCGCCCTCGCCGTCTGGCTCCTCGCCGTCGGTGACCCAGAACACCAGCGAGTCCAGCTCCGCACGCCCCGGCTCGTCCACCACTGCTCCCCCGCCCCGTGCGACGGTCGTTCCGTCGTCAGCAGAGAGGATAATCATCGGCGGCCCCGAGCCGAAGTCGATCACCGTGATTCCTCGGGCGGTTGACGTACCGTCAGCTACTCGGCCTCGCGAGGCGGTAGAGCACGCCGCGCTGGAGGGGTCCGGGCGGGACGGTCGGGTCGAGGAAGTCGTCGGCCGGGTCGTACGTCATGCCGAGCCGCTCCATCACCGCGCGGGAGCGGAGGTTGTCCTGCACGGTGACCGCGAGGATCTCCGGCAGGCCCAACTCCTCGAAGCCGTACCGCAGGACGGCGCGTGCCGCCTCGGTGGCGTAGCCGTGGCCCCAGGCGGCGCGCTTGAGCCGCCAGCCGATCTCCACCCCGTCGAACGGCATCTCCTCATCGACCGGGTCGAGCCCGGCGAAGCCCAGGAACTCCCCGCCGTCGACCGCCTCCACCGCCCACCAGCCCCAGCCCCGTTCCCCCAACTCCCTTTGAAACCCCGCCATCGACGCCACCGCCTGCTCCCCCGTCAGCACCGGCCCGAGATGCCGCCGCACCTCCGGATCGGCGTTCATCGCCGCCCACGGCTCCAGGTCGTCCTCCCGCCACTGCCTCAACCGCAGCCGCGCGGTGGTCAGTTCGACCGCAGCGCTCATGCGACCCCACCTCCCAGCACGTCCGCCGTCAGCGCGTCCGCGGCGTCCAGGAGGGCGGCGAGGGCGGTCGGGTCGGTGGCGGCGGGGGTGAAGAGGCACTGCGCGCGGTGGGCGAAGTCCGGTGGGGCACAGGAGAGTCGGGCGGTGGCGGTGATGGCGCCCTTCTCGTTGATCAGCCAGCGGCCGGCTCGGCCGTGCAGGGCGTGGGCGAGCAGGCCGACGGTGCGGAACAGGCAGCCGGACACGTAGGCGGCGTCGCCGCGCTTCGCGCCCTTGCGGGCGTTCGCCAGCAGGAAGGGAGCCTCCCAGGCGGCGTCGGCTTCCAGGCGGGCGGCCAACGCGGGTGGGAAGGGGGCGAGTTCGGCTTGCAGGAGGGTCAGTTCGGTGTCGGTGTCGGCGAGCACCCGGCCGAGCGCGAGTTCGCCGACGTAGGCGTAGGACGGCACCCCGTACGGGTGCCCGGGCTGCACGCCGGTCTCGTAGCGGCCGGCCCGGGCCTCGGCGGCGTAGTGGCGGACCCGGGCGAGGTCGCGGTAGATCCAGTCGACGCGGGCGCCGGCGATCTCCAGCCAGGCCCCGCCGTCCACCCACGGACCCCAGCCGCCGGGTTCGGCGACCTCGACGGGGGCACCGCAGAGCTCGGCGGCCAGCCGGCGCAGCGCCTCGGTGTCGAGCGTGCCCGGCCGGTAGTAGAGGCCCAGGTCGTAGTCGGACCCGGGCGCCGCCGCGCCCCGCGCGCGGCTGCCGCCGAGGCAGACGCCCACCACACCGCGGACCCGCACCAGCCGCGCGGCGATCCGCCGCAGCTCGCCGTCGGCCAGCTCGCCGCCCGTGGCAGCAGCGGCGTCCGCCCCACCGGTCGTTCGTGAAGTGCTCATCGCCAGCCACCCTGCCGGACCCGCCCCCGCCCCGCCAGGCAATTTCCCCGCGGCGCGCGGACGGGTGCGCGGCGGGAGCGCCGACCCGCTCCTGCCGCGCACCCGTGGTACGGACCGGTGTCAGCCGGTCGTGCAGGCCACCCCGTTCAGGGTGAAGCCGGTGGCGGCCGCGGCGTTGCCGGTGTGGTTGGCCTGGAAGCCGAAGCTCGCGGTGCCGCCGGGGGCGATGGCCGCGTTGTAGCTCAGGTTGGTGGCGGTGACCTGCCCGGAGGCCGGAGCGATGGTCGCGTTCCAGGAGTTGGTGACGGCCTGTCCGCCGGGCAGGGTGAACGTCAGCGCCCAGCCGTTCACCGCGGTGGAGCCGGTGTTGGTGACGGTGAGGTTCTCGGTCAGCCCGGTGTTCCAGCCGTTCACCACCGCGCTCACCTTGCACCCGGCCCCACCGGACGGCGAGGACGAAGGCGAGGAAGAGAGTGACGACGAGGGCGAGGGCGACGCGGAGGAGGACGGCGAGCCGGAGGGCGACGGGCTGGCGCTGACCGAGCCGCCGAGCGCGGTGGCCACGGCGTTGTACGCGGGCTTCGGCTGGTAGTTGTCGTCGTACATGGTGGCCGCGCCGTAGCCGGAGAAGAAGCCGGGGATCCACGAGTCGGGGTCGCCGACGGCCCACTGGGAGACGCCGACGCAGCCGGTGACGGCCAGGCAGGCGTTGAAGACGTTGGCGTAGTCGGTGGCCTGCTGGGCGAGGTTGGCGGAGCTGGCGGGGACGGGCATCCGGTCGTCGAGCTCGGTGACGGCGACGTTCACGCCCAGCGCGGTGAAGCGCTGCATGTTGGCCTTCAGGCTGCTGGGGACCTGACCGGTGATGAAGTGGCTCTCGAAGCCGACCCCGTCGATCGGCACGCCCTGCGACTTGAGCGAGGAGACCAGCTGGTACATGGCGTCGCTCTTCGCGCCCAGGCCCTCGATGTTGTAGTCGTTCAGGTAGAGCTTGGCGTTCGGGTCGGCGGCGTGCGCGGTGCGCAGCGCGTCCGCGATGAAGCCGACGCCCATCGCGTTGGTGAACGGGCTGGACCGCAGCGAACCGTCTTCGTTGAAGGGCTCGTTGACGACGTCCCAGGAGTAGACCTGGCCCTTGTAGTGGGTGGCCTCGGTGGTGACGTGGTCCTCCATCGCGGCCTGGACCTGGGCGGCGGGCAGGTTGGAGACCCAGGACGGGAGCTGGCTGTGCCAGACCAGGGTGTGGCCGCGGACCCGCATGCTGTGGGCCTTGGCGAAGGAGACGATCTGGTCGCCGGGGCCGAAGTTGAAGTTGTTGTCGGAGGCCTCGGTGGTGTCCCACTTCATCTCGTTGGTGGGGGTGACCATGTCGAACTGGGTGCCGGCGAGGCCGGCGACGGTGGAGTTGGAGAGGTTGGACACGGCGAGGGCGGTGCCGACGTACCGGCTCTTGGCCTCGGCGAGGTCACGCAGGGTGGGCCCGGCCGCGGTGGCCGAGCTGCCGACGGCGGCGGCCAGCAGGCCGCCGGCCGCGGCGAGGGCCAGCGCGGCGAGGGCGCGGCGGCCGGGGCGGGGCGTCTCGCGGCGCTCGGGCCGCCGTTCCGGTCCGGGGCGGCGCACTGCTGCAGCCATGGGTTCGTCCTTCCGGGGGTGGGTGGGATCCGGAACGTACGGTCCCCGCTCCGGCCCCGGCAACGGACCCCGCACGGCACCCGGCGGACCGTCGGACGGCCCGGATTCGACACCGGTTCGACGGTGCTTCGACGCCCCCGCCCCGACCTGCGGCGCAGCGGGCGGACGCGCAGCGGCCGCGGCCCCGTCAGGCGGGGTCGCGGCCGCTGCGACTGCCGTGCGCGGAGCGAAAGTTACAGCACGTCGGCGAGCTCCTTGCCCATGCAGACGCTGCTCTCGTAGTCCTTGTAGTAGCCGAACTTCCGGATCGGCAGGTACCCCTCGGAGTCGTACAGCGCGATCGCCTCGGGCTGCTGGTCGCCGGTCTCCAGCACCAGGCGGGTGCGGCCGGCGCTCACCGCGGTCCGCTCCAGGTGGCGCAGCACGGCGCGGGCGTAGCCCTTGCCGCGGGCGGCGGGCACCACGTACATCCGCTTCAGCTCGGCGTCGCCCGCGCGCAGTCCGTCGGCGTCGGACTCCTTGGCCCGCCAGCCGCCGCAGGCCACCGGCCGGCCGTCCAGGTAGCCGACCACGAACAGCCCGGCGGGCGGGTCGAAGTGGTCGGTGGCCATGACGGTCAGGTCGCCCTCGCCGTAGCGGCGGACGTACTCCTGCTGGACCTCGGCGGCGAGTTGCTGGGCGTCGGGGTGTCCGAAGCCGGTGGTGCGGATCTCCATGGGTACCTAGGGTACGAGCCGGGTTCAGGCTCCCGCGGCGGGGGCGGTGAGCTTGGCGATCAGCTCGTGCTTGCCGAACATCCGGGCCGCGTCGAGGGCGGACGGGACGCCGCCGTGCGGGTCGGCGCCGGCCGCGAGCAGGGCGTCGACGATCTCCACCGAGCCCTTGAAGACGGCGCCGGCCAGCGGGGTCTGGCCGCGGTCGTTGGCCCGGTTGGGGTCGGCGCCGCGCTCCAGCAGCACGGAGACCGCGGCGGCCTGCTGGTTGTAGGCGGCGAGCATCAGCAGGGAGTCGCCGCCCTCGTTGGAGAGGTTGGCCGGGGCGCCGCCGTCCAGGTAGGCGGCGAGCAGCTGGGCGTCGCCCGCGCGGGCGGCGTCGAACAGCTTGCCGGCCAGGGCGATCACCTCGGCGTCGGGCTGGCCTGCGGTGGACGGGGTGGACTCGGTCATGGCGTGCTGCCTCTCAGTTCGGGGCCCCGCGGGGGCTTCCGGCGTCGTGGTCGTGCCAATCGAGAACGCTATCGGACGCCACCCGAGTGTGGTTCCAGACGGCCGTTCGAGCGAAAACCGAGCACGCCGGGAGGAGTGGCGCCCGGCGTGGGGACGCCTGAGTGCGCCGGGTCCGGCCCGCTGGACGTATACCGCCGATCCGGTCGGTCCGGACAGATCCACCCGTTTGCCGCACCGCATCAGCCGTTACTTCTTGTCACGATAAAGAGACTTTCCGTCACACTGTCCCCGCCCCTCGTGAGGAGCATCCCGTGATTCTCTCCATCTCCGGCATCGTTCTGTTCGGCGTCATCGCCTTCCTGTTCTTCCGCCGGGACGGGCTGAAGATCTCCCACGCCCTGGTGTGTGCGCTGTTCGGGTTCTACGTCGCGGGCTCCTCGATCGCGCCGAGCATCCAGGCGGGCGGTGCGAGCCTGGCCAGTCTGATCGGCGGCCTGAAGTTCTGACGGGCCCAGCTCTTCCCGGCCCGGGCGCGGATCCCACCGCCCGGGCCTTTCGCCACATCCGGCCCCGGCCGGCCGTCCCCCCGTCCCACCCGTCCTCGGAGCCCCCCATGCCCCTCAACCGCCACCTCACCCGGGGCCGCGACCTCGCCCGCACCGCCGGCGACCACGCCGCCGACATGTTCGCCCCGCTCGCGCTGATCGGGCGCGGCCTGCGCCGCCACGCCGACTGGGCGAAGGCCCGCTGGGCGGCCACCCCGAAGGAGCGGCGCGGCCCGACGCTGCTGGTCGCCGTGGCCGTGCTGGTCGGCGTCTTCCTGCTGCCGCACGGCCCGCTGCTGGCGGTCGTCGCGCTGGTCGCCTCCGCCGCCTGGGTCGGCCGCAGTCCCAGGGCGCCGCGCACGCCCGAGCCGGACGTCGCGGACGTGAAGCTGACCGCGCTGTACGCCGCGCTCACCCCGTACCTCGGCGGGCTGGACGACGTCTGCCCGATGTACAGCCTGGACGGCAGCTACAAGCAGGCGTTCGGCAGCTGGGAGTTCGACGCGGACGGCAAGCTCGCCGCGCTGGAGCTGGCCTACCCGCCGTACTTCACGGACACCGAGCCGGCCGCCCGGGCCCGGATCGAGCAGGTGGTGCAGGGCAAGGCGGGCCGCACCCGGGAGTACCGCTTCGACTGGGACGAGGAGTCCAACCGGCTGCGGGTGACGGCGCTGGCACCGCTGCCCGCCGACATCGTCGCGCAGCGCTTCGTCACCGCGCCGGGCGAGATCGTCCTCGGCTTCACCGACGGCTCGGGCAGCCACCGCAGCATTCCGATCAGCCAGGACGGGCTGGTCACCGAGCAGCAGCCGCCGGTGGTCTGGCGGGTCGGGCCGCGTTCCGCCGAGCCGCACCTGCTGGCGCTCGGCGCGGCCGGGTTCGGCACCTCCACGCTGCTGCGCTCGATCGCGCTGCAGGCGCTGCCGCACGGCGACCTGGTGGTGGTGGACGGCGCGGGCACCGGCGAGCACGCCTGCCTGGTCAACCGCCCGGGCGTGCACACCGTGGAGACCAGCCTGCACGGGGCGCTGGCCGCGCTGGAGTGGGTGGCGCAGGAGACCGAGCGCCGGCTGGTCGCGCTGAACGCGGCCCGCCACCACGGGGTGGCCGCGCCGGAGGACGTCACCCGTCCGCTGTGGATCCTGCTGGACCACCCGACCGAGCTGTCCGAACTGGCCCACGCCGAGGGCCGCACCGACCCGCAGGAGCTGCTGGAGGTCCCGCTGCGCCATGGCCGGGCGGCGCGGGTCACGGTGGTCTTCGTCGACGACCTGGAGGCCCGCGACCGGATCTCTCCCACCGTGCGCACCTGCACCCGCGCCCGGGTGGTGCTCGGCCCGGTGACCGCCGACTCCGGCTCCGCCGCACTCGGCGTGGCCCTGGACATCGCGCCCGCCGCGCAGACCCCGCCCGGCCGCGGCTACGCCCGGATCGGCACCGCCGCCCCGGTCCGCGTCCAGGTCCCGGTCACCGTCGACCCGCTGGACGAGGAGGCCCCCGCCCGGCTGCGCGACGCGGTGATCGCCCTGCTCCCGCACCGCGACACCCGCACCGAGGCGGCCGCGCCCGACCCGGTGCCGGCCGAGGTGGTGGTCGAGCCGGTCGGGGTGGACCTGTCGGTGGAGCTGTCCAAGGACGGCGCGCCGGGGCAGCCCCGTCCGGTGTGGTGAAGCAACCCGGGAAAGGTGCCGCCGTGTCGCTTCCCTGTTCCGGTCAGAGTGTGTACAAAATGTGACACGCCGGGTGATATCACCGCTCAGATGTGACAAATCGGGCGACCATGGGTACAAACAGGGGCGGCACGACAGGCGACGCATGTCCCGGGACGGGAATCTTCGTCGAAGGCCGAACGTTGGACCCACCGACGAAGACAGCGACCACTAGTCCTGTGGGCAAGAAGCCCGGGAGGCACGATTCATGAGCGAGCGAGCTCTCCGCGGCACGCGACTCGGGGCGACGAGCTACGAGACCGACCGCGGTATTGATCTGGCGCCGCGCCAGACCGTCGAATACGCATGTCAGAACGGACACCGCTTCGAGGTCCCGTTCTCCGTGGAAGCGGAGATCCCCTCGGTGTGGGAGTGCCGGTTCTGTGGCCAGGAGGCCATGCTCCTCGACGGCGAGGAGCCGGAGGAGAAGAAGACCAAGCCCACCCGCACCCACTGGGACATGCTGATGGAGCGTCGGACCCGCGAGGAGCTGGAGGAGGTGCTGGCCGAACGGCTGGCCGTGCTCCGCTCGGGCGGCATGAACCTCGCCGTCCACCCGCGCGACTCGCGCAAGTCCGCGTAGCAGGTCCCCGAGAAGCGCGAACACAGCAAGCGCGAACACCGCACCACTGCCGAAGGGCCCCGGATTCCGGGGCCCTTCGGCTTTCCCACGTCTCAGACCTTTCCCACGTCTCAGGCGGCGAGACTCACGGGGTGATCGGCGGGCGGTAGGCGGTGTCCGGGCCCTGCGGGCCGGTCGGCGGGTCGACGACCTCGCCCTGGATGACCTTGCCGTCCGGGCGGTGGATGCGCAGCTGCTCCTGCAGGCGCGCGGCGTCGGCGAAGGTGTCGGTGCCGAGCGGGGCGGTGGAGCGCAGCGCGGCGCCGGTGACCCGGCGGCCGAGGGTGCGCCACAGCGCGCGGGTCGGCGGCAGCAGGAAGGTCACCGCCACCAGGTCGGACAGGAAGCCCGGCAGGATCAGCAGCAGGCCGCCCAGCACCGTCATGCTGGTGCCGGTCTGCGGCTGCGCGGACTGCGGGTCGCGGGACTGCTCGACCGCGGCGCGGAAGGCGCGCGCCCCGGCCCGCTTGATCACCGCGCCGCCGAGGAACACCCCGGCGAGCAGCAGCACCAGCGTCAGGAACCAGCCGATCGCGCCGGCCACCACCGTGACCAGCCAGATCTCCAGCACCACCCAGGCGGCGATCAGCAGCGGCATGATCCTGGCGAGCCGCCCGCGGCGCGCCGGACGGGACGGGGTTGCTTGCTGGGTCACGGTACGAATCCACTCCATCGCGGTGCCGCTCTTCCGCACCGGCCGGAGTCTCCGGCCGCGTCTACGGCGCCACCGTGGACAACGTGTCGGCGTCCTGCGGTGTTCCGACCGCGCGGCGCCGCCGTACCCCGGCCGCCACCGCGACGCCGCAGGCCAGCAGCCCGCCGAGGGCCAGCACCCACTCCGGGACCGCGCCCACCCGGTCGGCCACCGTGGTGCCGTCGCGCAGCGGGACCACCGCGTTCAGCACCTCCTGGTCGAGCTCCTGACTGCGCATCACCACCGAGCCGTCCGGCGTGATCACCGCGCTGACGCCGCTGGTCGCCGCGATCAGCACCGCGCGGCCGTGCTCCACCGCCCGCAGCCGGGACATCGCCAGCTGCTGCTCGGTCTGCCCGGTCCTGGCGTAGGTGGCGTTGTTGGTCTGCACGACCAGCACCCGCCCGCCCTGGTTGACGGTGTCGCGGACGATCTCGTCGTACGCCACCTCGAAGCAGATCACGTCGCCGATCCTGGCCGGGCCGAGCTGCATCACGCCGCTGCCCTTGCCGGGGTAGAAGTCCCGGGCGACCCGCTGCAGGCGGGTGATCACCTGGGACAGCTCGGAGCGGAACGGCACGTACTCGCCGAACGGCACCGGGTGCTGCTTGGTGTACGAGTCGCCGGGGCCGGTCACCGGGTCCCAGACGATGCCCTCGTTCTGCACGTGCTGCGCGTCGGGGCCGTCCACCAGCGCGCCGACCAGGGTCGGCACGCCGACCGACTGCACGGCCTCGTCGATCCGGGCCCGCGCGGCGGGGTCGGTGAACGGGTCGAGGTCGGAGGCGTTCTCCGGCCAGATCACCACGTCCGGCTTGGCGACCTTGCCGGCCGCGATGTCCGCGGCGAGCTGCTCGGTGGCGGAGGCGTGGTTGTTGAGCACCTCCATCGGGCGGCCCAGGAAGTCCATGCCGGGGCGGTCCACGTTGCCCTGGACGATCGACACCTTCACGGTGTCGGCCGCCCCGGTCGGCACCGGCACCAGGTAGCCGACCAGCACCAGCGCGACCGCGCCGAGCGAGCCGAACGCCGCCGCGCGCACCGGCGGCACGGTGGCCGTCCTACGAGCCGAACGCAGGCGCAGCGCCGCCCAGGCGAGCAGGGTGCCGGTCAGGGCCACCGCGAAGGTCACCAGCGGGGCGCCGCCGAGCGCCGCCAGCGGCGTGTACGGGCTGGCCGTGTTGGCGAACGCCAGCCGGCCCCACGGGAACCCGCCGAACGGCAGCCGGTCGCGCGCCCACTCCTGGGTCACCCAGAGCATCGCGCCCCACAGCGGCCAGCCCTTGAGCCTCGAGGTCAGCGCCAGCCCGGCGCCCATCAGCGCCACGAAGCCCGCCTCGATCACCGACAGGCCGACCGTGCCGTCCCAGCCGATCACCCGCAGCCACGACAGCAGCACCACGAAGAACGGCACCCCGAACGCGAAGCCCAGCCACGCCCCGTGCCGGGCCCGCCGCCCCCGGGTCAGCAGCGCGAGCCCCGCCACCCCGACGATCGACAACGGCCACAGGTCGTACGGCGGGAACGCCAGCGCCATGGCCAGCCCGCTCCCCGCGGCGAGCCCCGTCCGGACCCACCACCCCCGGGCCCCCGGGCGCTCCTGCGAAACGGGCAGTGCCACCTGCGCACGACCTCTCTACCTCGGACGACGTCCACCGAGGATAAGCCAAACGGGGGACTGCCCCTCGCGCACCCCGCAGGGCCCCGGGTGGTGCGTCCTAGGGACGCGTGTACACCGTCTCGCCGCGGACCACCGTGCACAGACAGGTGGGGAGGGGCTCGCCGGGGGTGAGGTCGGGGAGGCCGGGGGTGCCGGAGCGGGGGTCGGTGGACCAGCCGGCGATGCGGGTGTCGGGGGCCTGGACGACCAGGTCGCTGGTGGCCCAGATCGCGTAGGAGGCGACGGCGCCGGGGACCAGCACGCCGTCCTGGTCGTGGCCGAGGGCGCGCCAGCCGCCGCGGGTGTGGGCGGTGAAGGCGGCGCGGACCGAGATCCGGTGCTCGGGGGTGCGGTGGAAGGCGGCGGCCCGCACCGTGCCCCACGGGTCGAGCGGGGTGACGGGGGCGTCGGAGCCGAAGGCCAGCGGGATGCCGGCCCGCAGCATCGCCGCGAACGGGTTCAGCGCCGCGGCCCGCTCCGCGCCGAGCCGCTCGGCGTACATGCCGGACGGTCCGCCCCACGCGGCGTCGAACGCGGGCTGGACGGAGGCGGTGAGGCCGAGTTCGGCGAACGCGGCGACGGTCTCGTAGGAGAGCGCCTCGGCGTGCTCGACGCGGTGCCGCAGGGCCTTCACCCGGGCCGCGCCGAGCCGCGTCCCGGCCTCCCGGACGCCCTCGAGGACCGCGGTGATCGCGGCGTCGCCGATGGCGTGGAACCCGGCCTGCAGGCCCGCCTCGGTGCAGGCGGTGACGTGGTCGGCGATCTGAGCGGCCGTCAGGTAGGCGGTGCCGGTGTGCGGGGCGTCGGCGTACGCGTCGTGCAGGCAGGCGGTGTGCGAGCCGAGGGCGCCGTCGGCGAACAGGTCGCCGCCGGCGCCGACCGCGCCGAGCCGCTTGGCGGTGTCGACGGCGCCGAGCTCGCCCCAGTAGCCGTACACCTCGGGGCCGGGGGTCCGGGCGGCGAGGTCGAGCAGGGCGGTGAGGTCGTCCTCGGAGGAGATGTCCGGGCCGGCGCACTCGTGCAGCGCGCCGATGCCGAGTTCGGCGGCCCGCCGCAGGGTGGCGAGTTGCGCGGTGCGGCGCTGCTCGGGGGTGAGGTGGGCCAGCGCGGCGCGGCGGACGGCGTGGTGGGCGTCGCGGGTGAGCGGGCCGTCGGCGTCGAAGCCGGGCGCGGCGGTCAGCGCCGGGACCAGGGCGCGCAGCGCGGTGGTGGCGAGCGCGGAGTGCACGTCGGTGCGCGAGAGGTAGAGCGCGGCGCCGCCGGCCGCGGCGTCGAGTTCGGCGAGCGAGGGGGCGCGGCGCTCGGGCCAGCGGGTCTCGTCCCAGCCGTGGCCGATCAGCACGCCGCCGGGGTAGTCGGCGGTGAACCGGCCGATCCGGTGCAGGGCCTCGGCGAGCGTGGGGGTGCCGGTGAGGTCGAGGCCGGTGAGCGCCAGGCCGGTGGCGGTGGCGTGCACGTGGGCGTCGACGAAGGCGGGGGTGACCAGCGCGCCGTCCAGCTCGACGATCTCGTCGGCGGTGTCGGCGTACGCCTCGGCGGCTCCGTCGCTGCCCACCCAGGCGATGTGCTCGCCCTCGACCAGCATGGCGGTGGCGAACGGGTCGGCGGGGCTGTAGACGTTTCCGCCGCGCAGCAGCACGGTCCGGACGGTGCGTTCGGTCATGGCGACCAGTCTCGCACTCCGGACAGCGGGGTCAGAGCTTCGGGGGGCGCGCCTCGTACGGGGTGGAGAGGACGACCGTGGTGCGGGTGGAGACGCCGGCGGCGGTACGGATCCGGGCCAGCAGGTCCTCCAGGTCGCCGGGGCCGGGGACCCGGACCTTGAGGATGTAGTTCTCGTCGCCGGCGACGCTGTGGCAGGCCTCGATCTCGGGCAGGCCCTCCAGGCGCTCGGGGGTGTCGTCGGGGGCGCTGGGGTCGAAGGGCTTGACCGAGATGAACGCGGTGAGCGCCAGGTTGACCGCTTCGGGGTCGACGATCGCGGTGTAGCCGCGGATCACGCCGCGCTGCTCGAGCCTGCGCACCCGCTGGTGCACGGCCGAGGTGGACAGGCCGGTGGCCTTGCCCAGGTCGGTGTAGCTCATCCGTCCGTCCTGCAGCAGCAGCTGGACGATGCGCTGGTCGAGTTCCTCCACAAGGCGTCAACCTACTCGATGCGGCGGGGGCTGTGCAGACAGCTCACGGGGGGCGCATTCGGGGGGCACATGCCAACGGAATGTGGCCAAGGACACAGACGATGCATCATCGTGCGCCGGAGTGCAGGGTTATGACCCCCCGTCACAGGGAAGTGCTGGTGGTGGCCCGGACTAACGAGAGACTCCGGCCCGATCCGAGGGGGATCCGATGCCTTCCACCGACCAGCGTCCCGACGTCGAGGACGAACGCAGCGCGCCCGAGCCCGCCTTCGGGGCGGACCCGGGCGCGGCCGACACCTGGGACATCGTCCGGGTGCACTGCCCGGAGTGCGACCGCCCGATCGCCCTGATCGGGGACGAGGAGAGCCTCCCCCAGCACGCGGTGCTGCCCTCCGCGTGGCACCCCTTCTCCCCCGCCATCTGCCGGGGCACCGGCGCGCCCACCGCGGACCTGCCCGAGTGCGAGGAGCACGAGGCGCAGGACGGCTTCGAGTCGCTGGTGGCGCTGCCCACCGCGCTGGACTGGCGCACCCAGCCGTTCTCGCACGCCGGGGCCCACCGCGCGGTGCGGGCGTTCCTGCCCGTGCAGCGCGACCGCCGCGCGGCCTGAGTCCGACGTCTCGGCGAGGGCGCCGCACCGCCGGTGCCCTCCGGGATCACCCACGGCTCTACTGAACCGGTTCATGCCAACCCGTAGGCTGGCCGGTATGAGCACCCCCGACGCCTTCCCCGACCTGCCCGCGCTCGCCGCCGGGCTGCGCGCGCTGCCGTCCTCGCTCGGGCCGGTGCGACTGGTCGCGGTGGACGGGCACGCCGGGTCGGGGAAGACCACCTTCGCCGAACGGCTGGCCGCCGAGCTGGGCGGCGCCCCCGTGGTGCACCTGGACGACCTGGCCACGCACGCCGAGCCGTTCGGCTGGGTGGAGCGGCTGCGCGCCCAGCTGCTGGACCCGCTGGCCCGCGGCGAGACCGCCCGGCACGGCGTCTACGACTGGACCCGGCGGCGCTTCGCGGACACCCGCGCGGTGCCGCCGGCCCCGGTGGTGCTGCTGGAGGGCGTGGGCGCGGGCCGCCGGGCGGTCCGGCCGCACCTGGCCGCGCTGCTGTGGATGGAGCTGGACCAGGCGGCCGCGCAGGCCCGCGGGGAGCGCCGGGACGGGCCGGAACTGGCCGAGTTCTGGGCGGGCTGGGTACGCGCCGAGCGGGCGCACTTCGCCGCCGACCCGAGCCGTCCGTACGCCGCGCTGCGGGTCGACGGGGTCACCGGCCGAATCGCCGGGAGCACCCTGAGTGAACCGGTAGAACCCGCCTTGACCTGCGACGTCGTGAGGATCTAAGTTCTGCGTGTCGCGGAGATTAGTTGATTCCGCAACCACAGACACGGCGTCTCCGGCTTGTTCCCCCGTGAGCCGGAGGCGCCGTTCTCCCTTCTCCGGCACCCTCCGCCGCGCCAACACCCGGCTGTCTCTCGCCATTTGAACGGTGCGGCACCCTTCCGGATCTCCGCTGCGCCGGTACCATGCCACGCAGGCGCGTATGCGTCCCGAGGTCTGGCGGGGGGCGTCAGTGACGGTGGAGAGTTCCGGCGGCAAGGGGCCCGCCGAGGCGGGGCCCGAGCCGGAGGCCGACCGCGCCTGGACGCGCGCCATGGACGCCTACGCGGCCGGCTCGTACGCCCGCGCGGAGGAGGAGTTCCGGGCCGCGGTGCAGCTGGACCCGGGCATGGCCGACGCCTGGCTGGGCCTGCACGCGCTGCGCAGCGACACCGCGGGCGCGCTGCTGGCGATGCAGCGGCACCGCGACCGGTTCGGCGAGCAGCGCGACCGGCACCGGCGGCCGCTCAGCTCCTGGTACTGGCTGGGCTGGTGGGTGCAGCCGGTGCTGGAGACCGAGCACGACCTGGCCCTGGCGCACGCCTCGCACTGGCTGGACGGCCGCCACCTCGCCGAGCTCGACCAGGCGCTCACCGACTGCCCGCCGCCCGAGCGGGACCCCGCGGTGCGCTTCCTGCACGCCTGCCGCGCCTACCTGCTGAAGGACTGGGAGCAGCTGATCCGGGACACCGACCGGCTGCTGGACGACCCGGTGCTGGGCATCGAGGCCGGCCTGTTCGCCGGGATGGCCCGGGTCCGCCTCGACATGTGCGCGCAGGCGCAGCGCCCGCTGGCCGCCTCGCTGGCCCGCTGCCGGTCCGAGCAGCCGCAGCGCAAGGAGCTGCGCTACTGGCTGGGCCGGGCGTACGAGGGGGCCGGGCGCAGCGCGGCGGCGCTGCCGCTGTACCGGGCGGTGCACCGGGCCGACCCGTCGTTCATGGACACCGCGCAGCGGCTCGCCGCCATCGCCACCGAGGACGGGCTGCTGGAGAGCGGCGACTACCAGCCGCTCGACCTCGCCGAGCCGGAGCAGCTCGCGGCGGCCGAGCCGGAGGGCGGCGAGCCGGAGCGGGCCCAGCCGGCCGGGGAGCCGCGCGGCGGCCAGCTCGCCGAACGGGTCACCGAGGCCCCGCAGTTACCCCAGCGGTTGGGCAACTGGCCCGCGGCGGCGGCAATTCCGCCCGCCGGGCCGAACCCGCGGCCGGCCGCCCGGATGGAGCTGGACCAGGCGCTGGCCGAACTGGAGGCGATGGTCGGCCTGGACCCGGTGAAGCGTCAGGTCCGGGCGCTGTCCGCACAGTTGCGGATGGCGCGGCTGCGCGCCGACCGCGGCCTGCCGGTGCAGCCGCCGAAGCGGCACTTCGTCTTCTCCGGGCCCTCCGGGACCGGCAAGACCACCGTGGCGCGGATCCTCGGCCGGGTCTTCCACGCCCTCGGCCTGCTCTCCGGCGACCACCTGGTGGAGGCTCAGCGTGCCGACCTGGTGGGCGAGTTCCTCGGCCAGACCGCGGTGAAGGCGAACGAGCTGATCGACTCGGCGCTGGACGGGGTGCTGTTCATAGACGAGGCCTACTCGCTGGCCAACTCCGGCTACAGCAAGGGCGACGCGTACGGCGACGAGGCGCTGCAGGTGCTGCTGAAGCGGGCCGAGGACAACCGGGACCGGCTGGTGGTGATCCTGGCCGGCTACCCGGAGGGGATGAACCGGCTGCTGGCCGCCAACCCGGGCCTGAACTCGCGGTTCACCACCCGGGTCGACTTCCCGTCCTACCGTCCCGCCGAACTCGCGGACATCGGCGCGCAGTTGGCGCTCGCCGACGGCGACGCCTGGGACGTCGACGCGGCCGAGGAGCTGGCCTCGATCTGCGGCCACGTGGTCGGCGAGGGCTGGATCGACGAGCTCGGCAACGGCCGGTTCATCCGCACCCTGTACGAGAAGTCCTGCGCCTACCGGGACTTGCGCCTCTCCGGCCAGCTCTCCGTCCCCACCCGGGACGATCTCGCCACACTCCGGCTGCCGGATCTCCTCCAGGCGTACGGCGAACTGATCGACGGCCGTCAGTGACGGGGACTAAGGTGCCGCGCGAGGGTCGGGTGGAGGACCCGGCCCCTCGAGGAGGAGCGGCTGTGCTGCGTCGTGTGCCCTGGTACCTTTCCCTGCCGATCACGCTGGCGGTGATCGCGGCGCTGTTCCTGGGCGCCGGGAAGCTCGGCTGGCTGCCGGGTCTGGTCAACCCGTTCGAGGAGAAGACCATCGACCGGAGCGGTCCGGTGCTGCTCAAGTCCGTGCAGAACATGAGCCGTTACAACGCGGCGACCGGCAACTTCCAGGTGGTGATCGACCTGGACAAGGAGGCCCGGTTCCTGCCGTCGGCGCTGCTCGGCTCGCGCACCCTGTACGTCGGCGGCGGCACCGTCGACTCCTACGTGGACCTCGGCAAGCTCGGCCCGGACTCGGTGAAGGTCTCCGCCGACCGCCTCAGCGCCACCATCGTCATACCGCACGCCCAACTCGCGGACGCCGCACTGGACGTGAAGCGCTCGTACGTGGTCTCCCAGCAGCGCGGGCTGTTCGACCGGATCGGCGACTTCTTCTCCTCGGACACCGCCGAGGACCAGCACAAGGTGGAGCTGCTGGCGGTCGACAAGATCCAGACCGCGGCGAAGGAGACCGGGCTGATCACCACCGCCGAGACGAACACCAAGCAGATGCTGCAGAACCTGCTGACCTCGCTCGGGTTCACCTCGGTGACGGTGACGGTCACCCCGTAGCCGGTGCGGTGCCGCGCCCCCGCGGGCGCGGCCCCGCGGGCGGGGGCAGCGCGAGGCCGCCCCCGGCGGGAGATCGGAAGAGCGGGGGGTAGGGAAAGAGTGTGATGTCTAGAGTGTAGATATAGGTGGTCGAGGTATAATTAAAAATTTTTTGTGGGTGG
>NZ_JBFAQR010000082.1:0-27397 GCF_040678815.1 Kitasatospora sp. NPDC049285
GGGTCAACGTCCTTTGGGCCTTGCTGCGGGACGGGCGACCCTACGAGCGCAGTGCGCCCGTCCCAGCAGCTAGTTGACAACGGCATTAGGAATCCTGACCGGCGGCGGCCTTGGCGTCGATCTCGGCGATGAGGCCCTCGATGCGGGCCTTGATCTCGTCGCGGATCGGGCGGACAGCTTCGACGCCCTGGCCGGCCGGGTCCTCGAGGGTCCAGTCGAGGTAGGTCTTGCCGGGGAAGTAGGGGCAGGCGTCGCCGCAGCCCATGGTGATGACGTAGTCGGAGGACTGGACGGCGTCGGCGGTGAGGATCTTCGGCTTCTGGTCGGAGATGTCGATGCCGGCCTCGGCCATGGCGGCGACGGCGGCGGGGTTGACCTCGTGGCCGGGGGCGGAGCCGGCGGAGCGGACCTCGACGCGGTCGCCCGCGAGGTGGCTGAGGAAGCCCGCGGCCATCTGGGAGCGGCCGGCGTTGTGGACGCAGACGAACAGGACGGAGGCGAGCGGCGCGGTCATGCGGGTGTCCTTCGATGGCGGGGCGGTGCGGCTCTGCGAAGACGCGCAGGTGCGGCCCGGTGGCAGGCGGGATTACGGGGCTCGCCAAGCGGGCCCGACACCGGTAACGTATCAGCCCATGGTGACGTCAGTCGATAGTGATGTGTTCAAGGCCTTGGCCGACCCGCTGCGGATGCAGATCGTGCGGCTCCTCGCCCGCGAGGCGCTGTGCACGACCCATCTGGTGGCGGAGACCGGTGCGAGACAGACCAACCTGTCGAACCACCTCAAGGTCCTGAAGGACGCGGGGCTCGTGGACACCGAGCCGTGCGGGCGCTTCACCTACTACTCGCTCAAGCCGGAGGCTCTGGACGCCCTGGCCGGAGACCTCGCGGCCCTGGCCGCCGCGGCCCGCGAAGTCGCGGGCCGCAAGCGGTCCTGCTGACCGTCACCGAAGCCCCCACCCGGCGGCCTGTCCCGCCCCGCACGAGGAGAACCCGTGAGCGCCATAGACGAGGCGAGAGCCGACGCCGTCGAGGCCGAGCCGCTGGCCGCCGACCCGCCGGCGGTCCCCCTGCTGAACCGGCTCGCGGCCGAACTGGTCGGCACCGCCGCGCTGGTCGCGGTGGTGGTCGGCTCCGGCATCCAGGCCACCGAACTGACGCGGGACGTCGGCCTGCAGCTGCTCGCCAACTCCCTGGCCACCGTCTTCGGCCTCGGCGTGCTGATCCTGCTCCTCGGCCCGGTCTCCGGCGCGCACTTCAACCCCGTCGTCACCCTCGCCGAGTGGTGGACCGGCCGCAAGGACCCGGGGGGCCTCGGCCCGCGCGAGGTCGCCGCGTACATCCCCGCGCAGATCGCCGGCGCCATCGCGGGCGCGATCCTCGCGGACGTCATGTTCGGCAAGGATTTCGTGGCCTGGTCCACCCACGACCGCTCCGCCGGGCACCTGCTGCTCGGCGAGGTCGTCGCCACCGTCGGCCTGGTGCTGCTGATCTTCGACCTCGCCAAGAGCGACCTGATCAGGTTCGCGCCGGTCGCGGTCGCCTCCTACATCGGTGCCGCGTACTGGTTCACCTCCTCCACCTCGTTCGCCAACCCGGCGGTGACGATCGGCCGCGCGTTCACCGACACCTTCGCCGGAATCGCCCCGTCCTCGGTTCCGGGATTCATCGGCATGCAGCTGATCGGCGGCGTCGTGGGCCTGGCCCTGGTCGCGCTGATCTTCACCCACCGCCGCCCGGCCGGGTCGAAGTGACTGCGGTCCGGCGCGTCCAGGTCCTGGTCGTCGGCGCGGGCCAGGCCGGCCTCGCTGCCGGCTACTACCTGCGGCGCGCCGGACTCGACTTCGCGATCCTCGACGCCTCCCCGGCCCCAGGTGGCGCCTGGCAGCACTACTGGGACAGCCTCCACCTGTTCTCCCCGGCGGCCTACTCCTCCCTGCCCGGCCGCCCGATGCCGGCCCAGGCGGGGGAGGACTATCCGGACGCCGAGCACGTCGCCCGGTACCTGGCGGAGTACGAGAAACGCTACGACCTGCCCATCCACCGTCCCGTCCAGGTCCAGGCCGTGGAGAACACCGACGGCGGCGGGCTACTGGTCGGCACCGACGACGGCACCTGGCACACCCGCGCGCTGATCATGGCGACCGGCACCTGGTCACGCCCGTTCATCCCCGCCGTGCCCGGCCGGGACGCCTTCGCCGGACGGCGCGTGGTGGTCGTGGGCGGAGGCAACTCCGGCGCGCAGATCGCCGCCGACCTCACCCGCCACGCCGCCACCGTTCGCTGGACAACGCGCCGGCCGGCCCGCTTCCTGCCCGACGAGATCGACGGCCGCGTGCTGTTCGAGATCGCCACCCACCGCTTCCAGGACGACGGTCCGCGGATCTCGGACCTCGGCGACATCGTCGCCACCGCACCCGTGCGCGTGGCCCGCGACGCCGGGATGCTTGCCGCACACCCGATGTTCGACCACCTCACCGCCGCAGGCCCGGTCTGGGCCGACGGCACCGTCTGGCCGGCGGACGCGGTGATCTGGTGCACCGGCTTCCGGCCCGCCCTCGCGCCGCTCGCGGGCCTCGGCCTGCGCGGCCGGACGGCCGGATCCCCACCGACGGCACCCGCGCGAGCGCCGACCGCCGGGTGCACCTGCTCGGCTACGGCGACTGGACCGGCCCCGCCTCCGCGACCCTGGTCGGCGTCGGCCGCACCGCACGCACCGCCATCGCCGAGATCGCTGCCGCTCTCGCGACAGCTGATTAGACAGACATCCATGAACCGGGCGGTGGCGTTCACTGCTCGTTCAATGCACACCCCTGGCGAGTGGCGAGTACACCGGCCGTTCCTAGCCTCCCTGGCATAAAGCGGTGCAAATCGGCACCGTACCCCTGCGGAGGAGTCGCCCCATGGCCCGCACCACGCACCGCCCGCACCGCCCTCACCGCGGCCTCCTGCACCGGCCCGGCTTACCCCCCGAGCCGGGAAGAACCGAGACGACGTCAAGAGTCGGCTTCGGGCAGCAGATCTGCGACCGGCCTTCACGGACCACCCGGGCTACCGCAACGCCCCCGCCCCGCTGCCCGGCGTCGCCACCCTCGGCGCGGTCGTCCCCCCCGACCACGTGAACGGGATTGAGGCCGGGCTGACGTTCGACGGGCCCGTGCTCAGCGGGATCTTCACCGGCCGGATCGCCCGCTGGAACGACCCGGCGCTGATCGCCGTCCGCAACAGCCACGGCCGCTCCATCCAGCCCTGCCCCGCCACCATCACCCTCGGCGCCTCTCTCCAGCCGCTGCCCGCGGACCTGCGGACCTCGTTCACCGACGGGCCGGACACCGACGCCTACCCGATCACCGGCACCACCTACGCCCTCGTCCGCAAGGACCAGAAGGACCCGGCCAAGGCGGCCGCGCTCGTCAACTACCTCAGCTGGGTGTTGACCGCCGGCCAGGACCGCGCTCCCGACCTCCACTACGCGCCCCTCGGCCCGAGCCTGCAGGCCCAGTCCCTCGCCAAGCTCAAGACGCTGGCAGTGAACGGCAGTCCGCTGTTCCCGTGACCGCCCGGGGGCCTGATCGGGTCAGCTACCCGCGCGGGCGGCCCATTCGATGGAGGGCGGACGGACAGCCGCGCACAGCGGATGTCCCTTGGCGTCGGTCAGGCCGAGGCGGGCGGCCAGCCGTCCGGATCGTGCGGCGGCGGTCAGGACGTCCGGGTCGACGGCGTCGAGCATGAGCTTGGCGCGGCGGAACATCATGAAGACGCCCCTGTCGTCGACGGTGCCCCAGGAGAGGTAGATGAACCGCTGGCCGGGGCGGCCCTGAATGTAGGGGCCGTTGAGGTCGATGCCGGATGCGGTGGCGCGGGCGGTGCAGTCGAGCGTCCAGATTGCCGAGGTGGCGTCGCCGGGCTGCGGGTCGAACAGTTCCTCGCGGCGATCGCGGCGCTGCACCGCAACGTGGATGTTCGTGTAGCCGGGGAAGTCGGGGCCGCCCGCGCAGGTGCGGCCGGGAAGGTCGAAGGCCTCGATCCGGATCTGCATGGTGACAGTCTTCCTCGGTGGTCTGTCAGTGGCCGGGAGGAGCGTGCCGCGCCGCACTGCGGTCCTGCGGGCGGCACACCCTTCGGCGGTGCCGTCGTTGCCACCACGACACGGCGCCGACGGCGGTCAGCGCGGCACCGGCGATCGCCCACGGGCTGGCGAGCCACGCCGCCAGTGCGCCGGACGCCGCCGCCACGAGCAGGCCCGGTATGCCGCTCGGGTCGCGGGGCGGGGTCCTGGGCGGCGCGGGCATCGGGCTCACTCCGGCGGTTCGGTGCCGGTGGTCAGTAGTTGCCCGAAGATGGCCGCGCCGAGGCGCTCGGCGTCCGCTCGGGTGAGGATCCTCGTCGTCCGCGACGGCGGCCAGGCCCCCTGCGAGCACGTCACGGCCCTGCTCAAGGAACGCCTCGTGGAGGTCGAACGCCGCCCAGCGGAACTGACGGCGACCCGAGCGATGCTCCAGGACCTGGTCCGCAGCGCGTGCGCCACCGACCCCGCCACCTGCACCGAGGGCGACATCTGCCGCATCATCGCCACCCGATGACCACCCCTGCGGCGGCCGAATGACAACCCTCCGGGACGGGCATCATCGAGCCCTGGCAGGACAGTGACCCGAGAGGACCGGCGCCCATGGCCAACGTGGTTCCGATGGAGCGGCAGACGGTCCACGAGGAGTTGGAGCGGGCGCGCTCGGAGTTTCACCGGCTGCTGGAGGCGGCCAGTGCGGACGACCTTGCCCGACGCACGCGCGGCACACGGTGGACGAACGGGCAGCTGCTGTGGCACATGCTGTTCGGCTACCTGGTCACCCGGGCGCTGCTGGTCCTGGTGCGGGCCTTCGGGCGGCTTCCGCGCGGCGTGGGCAAGGCGTTCGCGCGGCTGCTGGATGCGACGACCGTGCCGTTCGACCTCGTCAACTACGCCGGCCCCGTCGGGGCCGTGAAGGTCGTCGGTCCCCGGCGGATGGGCGCGCAGTTCGACCGCGCCATCATCGCCCTGCACCACCGGCTGGACCGCGAGTCGGAGGCTGATCTCGCCCGCGGCATGCACTACCCGGTGCGGTGGGATCCGTTCTTCCTGGACTACATGACCCTTGCGGACATCTACCGCTACCCGACCCGGCACTTCGACTTCCACCATCGCCAGCTCACGCTCGACAGCGGGAGCTGACCGGAGCGCGGTCAGTCCACGAGCGGGCTGCGGCGTTCGAGCAGGACAACGTCGCGCCACACCCCGTGGCGGCGGCCGATGCGCTCGCGGGTGCCGATGACGCGGAAGCCGGCCCGTTCGTGGAGGGCGAGGCTGGCGGTGTTCTCCGGGAAGATCCCGGACTGGATCGTCCAGATCCCGGCCGCCTCCGTCGAGGCGATCAGCGCCTCCAGCAGCCGCCCGGCCACGCCCGGCCCCGGGCCGCCGGATGGACGTAGACGGAGTGCTCGACCACGCCGGCGTACGCGCACCGGTCGGAGACCCGGCTCGCGGCGACCCAACCCGCCACCGCGCCGGGCCCGTCCAGCGCGACGAAGCGGTGCCCGGCCAGCCGGCCCGTGTCGAACGCCTCCCACGTCGGCGCGGTGGTCTCGAACGTGGCGTCGCCGCCGTCGATCCCGGCCTGGTAGATCGCCAGCACCTGATCGGCGTGGCCCTCCGACATCGGCGCGATGGTCACCGCGGGCACGGGCATGCGGACAGCCTCCGGGGACATTGGGGTGCGGGGTGTCAGCGGGCGGTGGCCAGCAGGCCGGCCATCGCGGCGAGTACGCCCGGCTCGACCCGGTAATAGACCCAGGTGCCGCGCCGCTCCGAGGCCAGCAGCCCGGCCTCGCGGAGCTTCTTGAGGTGGTGGGAGACGGTGGGCTGGGAGACGCCGACGTCCTGGATGTCGCACACGCACGCCTCGCCGCCCTCGTGCGAGGCGACGCGGGAGAAGAGCCGCAGCCGCACCGGATCGGCGAGGGCCTTGAACATGGCCGCCATCTTGACCGAGTCCTCCTCCGACAGCGCGGCCGAGGTGACCGGCGGGCAGCAGGGAACGACCTCGGGCTCGATGACCGGCAGCTCCCGCAACTTCAGATTCGACATGCGTCTATGTTGACAGACGTCGATGCGCGCGGCAAGCTCTCCTGTATTGACAGACGTCGAAGCAGGTGGTCCAGGTGCATCCCGGACGGCTGCCGCCCGGCACACCCTCACGAGGAGAAGGCCAGTGAGCACCCCCGACACCCCCGCAGTCCAGGCCGAGCAGGACACGCAGCCCGCCGCCACCTGTTGCACCGCAGCCCCCGCGAAGGAGAGCGCGCAGCAGGCACCGTGCTGCGGCACCGTCGAGGACGCGTCCGACGCCGGGTCCTGCTGCGGGCCCGCCGCCGAGACCGAGGCGCAGGCCGCGGGCTCCGGCTTCTGCTGACCCGCGTCCGAGCAGCGAATCACCCCGTCCCGACCTCCTTCGAGCGCGACCCACACCACGGAGCACATGCCATGAGCGTGAACACCACCACCCTGCCGGTCGTCGTGGTCGGCGCCGGACCCGTCGGCCTCGCGGCCGCCGCCCACCTGATCGAGCAGGGCATCGAGCCGCTGGTCCTGGAGGCCGGACCGAGCGCCGCGACGGCGGTACGCGACTGGGCCCACCTCAGGCTGTTCTCGCCCTGGGCCGAGGTCGTCGACCCGGCCGCCGAGAAGCTGCTCGCCCCGACCGGCTGGGTCCGCCCGGACGGCGCGGAGTATCCGTCCGGCGGCGACTGGGCGGAGTTCTACCTGCAGCCGCTCGCCGACGTCCTCGGCGACAAGGTGCGCTACAGCGCCCGCGTCACCGGCGTGGCCCGCGCCGGGCGGGACCGCATCGTCGACTCCTCCCGCGAGGAGCAGCCGTTCACCGTCCACGCCGAGTACGCGGACGGCCGCGAGGAGCGGATCACCGCCCGGGCGGTGATCGACGCCTCCAGCACCTGGTCCACCCCGAACCCGCTCGGCTCGGACGGCCTCCCCGCGATCGGCGAGCGCCGCCACGGCGCGCGGATCTCCTACCGGGTGCCCGACCTCAAGGACCCCGCCGTCCGCGCCCGGTACGCGGGCAAGCGGACCGCCGTGGTCGGCACCGGCGCCTCCGCCTTCACCGCCCTCGCCTACCTCGCCGACCTGGCGAAGGACGAGCCCGGCACCCACGCGGTCTGGGTGCTGCGGCGCAGCATCAACGGCTCCACCTACGGAGGCGGCGAGGCCGACCAGCTGCCCGCCCGCGGCGCGCTCGGTCTGCGCGCGAAGAAGGCCGTCGAGGACGGCCACGCGAGTGCGCTCACCGGGTTCCGCACCGCCGCCGTCCAGCCCGAGGGCGACCAGGTCGTCCTGGTCGCCGAGGACGGCCGGGGCAGCGAGCCGGTGGACGAGATCGTCGTCCTGACCGGCCTGCGCCCGGACCTGTCGTTCCTGTCCGAGGTCCGGCTCGGCCTCGACGAGCGGCTCCAGGCTCCTGTCGCACTCGCGCCGCTGATCGACCCCAACCAGCACTCCTGCGGCACCGTCTACCCGCACGGCGCCGCCGAACTGGCCCACCCCGAGGAGGGCGTGTTCCTGGTCGGCATGAAGTCCTACGGCCGGGCGCCGACGTTCCTCGCGATGACCGGCTACGAGCAGGTCCGCTCCGTCGCGGCCCAGCTCGCCGGCGACCTGGAGGCCGCCGCCCGCGTCGAACTCACCCTCCCCGAGACCGGAGTCTGCGGCGGCGCCGGCCTGTTCGACGAGCCCGCCGCGGCCCAGACCGGCGAGGGCGGTGGCTGCTGCTCGGTGCCGGCCGCACCTCAGCTAATCACCCTCGGCGACCCCGCCACCGAATCCTCCTGCTCCACCAGCGGCGGCTGCTGACCGGGCCCGTGACCGCCACTCACCTCAGCGGGGCCGCGACCGGAACACGGTCGCGGCCCCGCGCCGTACTGCGCGCCCTGTGCATTCCCCAGATCACCGGCTGGGGCATCCTCTACTACGCCTTCCCCGTCCTCTCCCCGCGGATCACTGCCGACACCGGCTGGAGCACCGCGCGGGCGACCGCTGCGTTCACCGCCGCCCTGCTCCTGTCGGCTCTGGCGGGGATCCCGTCGGCCGGATCATCGACCGGCGCGGCCCCCGCACCCTGATGACCACGGGCTCCGTGCTCGGCGTGGTCGCGCTCGCCGGTGTTGCGGCCGCCCCGAGCCTGCCCGTGTTCTTCGCGGCCTGGCTGCTCGCGGGCACGGCGATGGCCGCGACCTTCTACCAGCCCGCCTTCACCGCCCTCACCCGCTGGCACCAGCCCGACCACGTCCGGGCGCTCTCACCACCGTCACCCTGGCCGGCGGCCTCGCCTCCACCGTCTTCGCCCCCGCGGGGCATCCACGAGATGCCGTTCGACGCCGACGACGTCCCCGTGGGCGACACGCCCGCGGACCTCGACGTCGGGACCACGGCCGCCCGTCTGCTCGCGCTCCACCAGGGACTGCTGGTGCTCGTCCGGGCCGGCCTGCCCCGCACCACGCTGCACAGCGTCACCGTCGGCGCGATGGCGTCGATCGGCTCCTTGAGTACCTCACGAAAGCAGGACGACCATGAGTGACACCCGGCGGCTCTGGCACGACTACGCCGCCTGCTGGTCGGCCGACCCCGCCCGCCGACTTGCCGCGCCGGGAGCGGTCGCGGTGGACGACGTCGCCTACCGCGACCCCGGCACCGAGGTCGCCGACCTGACCGAACGCGCCGCCTACATGGCCGGTTCCACCGGTGCCTTCCCCGGCCACCGGTTCCGCATCGACGAGGTGCTGGAGCACCACGACCGCTCGCTCGCCCACTGGGCCCGACTCGACGCACAGGGCGAGAGCGCCTCGACCGGCATCAGCACCGCCCGCCACCACGAGGACGGACGCCTCACCGACATCACCGGCTTCTTCCTCCCGGCCTGGACGCGCTTCAGCCAGGCGCTCGGGCAAGCGCCTGGCATGCGGCCCCGGGACTGCCGGGTCGTGGTGCCGCCCGGCCGATGCCCCCAGTCAGGGCGGAGGTTTGTCCCTCTACGACAACCTGGTGTCGACCCTCGCGGTGGTCGCCGGTCGCCGGTCGCCGAACTCGGCGAGCAGGCGCACCGACACCTGTCGCGCAGCGACGAGACCGCCACCCGCGCCGGCCTGACCCGACCCGGCGTAGTGCCCTCGATCGGCAGCGCCGCCGACACCTGCGACCACGCACGTGCCGGGCAGTGGGCCTGTTCGGGGCCGGGCTGATCACACGTCACGGACCACCGTGGAAGGGTTCCGGGCTTCGCGGCGGGGGCCGGGCTTGGGGTAGCCTCCCGGGCTGTACGTGCCTGTTCTTCGGCCGTCGGTGCGGTCGGGTCGGGCTGGGCTCCTAGGGAGGCGACGTTCCGATGGCTGGCTCGGCAATGTCCAGGCGTGTGGAGAACGGCGCTGCCGGCTCCGTGCCCGCGCAGGTCGGTGAGCCCGAGCTGAGGCTGCTGCTCGCGGGGCTCACGGCCGTGCGGGACGGCGACTTCGGGACGCGGCTGCCGCGCGACGCGGACGGCCTGCTCGGCGAGATCGCGGGCGTCTTCAACGGGATGGTCGACCAGTTGTCGCGCTTCACCTCCGAGGTGACCCGGGTGGCGCGGGAGGTCGGCACCGAGGGCCGGCTCGGCGGCCAGGCCCGGGTGCCCGGGGTGTCGGGCACCTGGGAGGACCTGACCGACTCCGTCAACGCCATGGCGGGGAACCTCACCACCCAGGTCCGCGACATCGCGCAGGTGGCGACGGCGGTGGCGAAGGGCGACCTGTCGCAGAAGATCACCGTGGACGCGCGGGGCGAGATCCTGGAGCTGAAGAACACCGTCAACACGATGGTCGACCAGCTGTCGTCGTTCGCGGGCGAGGTGACCCGGGTGGCCCGCGAGGTCGGCACCGAGGGCCGGCTCGGCGGCCAGGCGGACGTCCGCGACGTCTCGGGCACCTGGCGCGACCTGACCGACTCCGTCAACTTCATGGCGGGGAACCTCACCGGCCAGGTCCGCTCGATCGCGCAGGTGGCGACGGCGGTGGCGAAGGGCGACCTGTCGCAGAAGATCACCGTGGACGCGCGGGGCGAGATCCTGGAGCTGAAGAACACCGTCAACACGATGGTCGACCAGCTGTCGTCGTTCGCGGGCGAGGTGACCCGGGTGGCCCGCGAGGTCGGCACCGAGGGCAACCTCGGGGGACAGGCCACCGTCCGCGGGGTCTCGGGGACGTGGAAGGACCTCACCGACAACGTCAACGTGATGGCCTCCAACCTGACCGGCCAGGTCCGCTCGATCGCGCAGGTGGCCACCGCGGTCGCCAGGGGCGACCTGTCGCAGAAGATCACCGTCGAGGCCAAGGGCGAGGTCGCCGCGCTCGCCGGGGTGATCAACACGATGGTCGACACCCTCTCGGCGTTCGCCGACGAGGTGACCCGGGTGGCCCGCGAGGTCGGCACCGAGGGCATGCTCGGCGGCCAGGCCAGGGTCGCCAACGTCGCCGGGACCTGGAAGGACCTCACCGACAGCGTCAACTTCATGGCGCACAACCTGACCAGCCAGGTGCGCAACATCGCCCAGGTGACCACCGCGGTCGCCAACGGCGACCTGACCCGCAAGATCGACGTCGACGCACGCGGCGAGATCCTGGAGCTCAAGACCACCATCAACACGATGGTCGACCAGCTCTCCGCGTTCGTCGCCGAGGTCACCCGGGTGGCCCGCGAGGTCGGCAGCGAGGGGCGGCTCGGCGGCCAGGCCGAGGTCGAGGGCGTCTCCGGCACCTGGAAGCGCCTGACCGAGAACGTCAACGAGCTGGCCGGCAACCTCACCCGCCAGGTCCGGGCGATCGCCGAGGTGACCAGCGCGGTCGCCGCCGGCGACCTGACCCGCTCGATCACGGTCGACGCCTCCGGCGAGGTCGCTGACCTCAAGGACAACATCAACTTCATGGTGGAGTCCCTGCGCGAGACCACCCGGGCCAACGAGGACCAGGACTGGCTGAAGACCAACCTGGCCCGGATCGCCGCCCTCCTCCAGGGCCGGCGCGACCTGGCGATGGTGGCCGAGTCGGTCATGGACGAGCTGACGCCGCTGGTCAGCGCCCAGTGCGGCGCCTTCTACCTCGCCGAGGAGACCGCGGAGGGCACCGTCCTCCAGCTCGTCGGCTCCTACGCCCTCCCGGCCGGCTCCCGGCCCAGCTTCCGGCTCGGCGAGTCGTTCGTCGGGCAGTCGGCCCGCAGCCGGCGCGCCATCACCGTCGACCGGCTGCCGGCCGACTACCTGGCCGTCTCCTCGGGCCTCGGCCGCAGCGAGACGCTGTCGCTGATCGTGCTGCCGATCCTGGTCGAGGGCCAGGTCCTGGGCGTCATCGAGCTGGCCTCCGTCCAGCCGTTCACCCAGGTCCACCGGGCCTTCCTGGAACAGCTGATGGAGACCATCGGCGTCAACGTCAGCACCATCATCGCGAACGCCCGGACCGACGAGCTGCTCGGCGAGTCCCAGCGCCTGACCGCCGAACTCCAGGTCCGCTCGCAGGAACTGCAGTCCCGTCAGGAGGAGTTGCAGGCATCCAACGCTGAGCTCGAGGAGAAGGCCGAGCTGCTGGCCGCGCAGAAGAGCGACATCGAGGCCAAGAACCTGGAGATCGAGCAGGCCCGCCAGGAGCTCGAGGACCGCGCCCACCAGCTGTCGCTCGCCTCGAAGTACAAGTCCGAGTTCCTGGCCAACATGAGCCACGAACTGCGCACCCCGCTCAACAGCCTGCTGATCCTCTCCCAGCTGCTCGCCCAGAACCCGACCCGGAACCTGACCGCCAAGCAGGTGGAGTACGCCGGGATCATCCACTCGGCGGGCTCCGACCTGCTCCAGCTGATCAACGACATCCTCGACCTGTCCAAGGTCGAGGCGGGGAAGGTCGACGTCACCGTCGCCGCAGTCGCGCTGCCCGCCCTGCTCGAGTACGTCGAGGCCACCTTCCGCCCGATGACCGGCCAGAAGAACCTCGCCTTCGCCGTGCGCACCGGCGACGGCGTCCCGGGCGAGATCCACACCGACGACTACCGGCTGCGCCAGGTGCTGCGCAACCTGCTGTCCAACGCGGTCAAGTTCACCGAGCAGGGCCGGATCGAGCTGCGGGTCGAGGCCGCCGTCGAGTCCGAACTGCCCGACGGCGTCCGCAGGGAGGACGCAGTGCTGGCCTTCCGGGTCACCGACACCGGGATCGGCATCGCCCCGCAGCACCTGGAGACCGTGTTCGGCGCGTTCCAGCAGGCGGACGGCACGACCAGCCGCAAGTACGGCGGAACCGGCCTCGGGCTCTCGATCAGCCGCGAGATCGCCTACCTGCTCGGCGGGGCGATCACCGTCCAGAGCACGGTCGGCTCCGGCAGCACGTTCACCCTGTACGTGCCGGTCAGCTGGCCCGGCCCGGCCGAGGCCGACCAGCCGTCGGGCCGGGCCGCGGTCGGTGCCGCCGCGGTCCCGCCGAGCGGCGACGTCCGCCCGCCAGGGCACCTGCGGCGGGTCCTGGTGGTGGAGGCCCGGTCGAACGGCCTGCTGAGCCTGGTCACCGAGAACGCCCTCGGCGACCTCTCGCGGGCCGAGCGCGAGGTCGAGATGATCACCGCGGTCGGGGCGGAGGAGGCCGCCGCCACCCTGGCCACCGTCTTTTGCCACTGCGTGGTCCTCGACCTCGACCTGCCCGACGCCGCCGCCCGTGTCCTGCTCCAGCAGATCGAGGGCGACCCGGCGCTGCACACCCTGCCCGTCCTCGCCCACCGCAGCCGCGGCCTGGGCGCCGACGACGAACTCGCCCGGCACGACAGCGGCCGGGCCCGGACGGTCGAGGTGCTCTCCAGCCTCGACGAACTGCGCGAGCGCATCGCCCTGCACATGAGCGCCGACGGCGCCGGCGACGTCCTGCCGCTGCTGCGCCACACCGAGGCCGCGGGCCAGGCCGCCGTCGACCCCTCCCTGACCGGCCGCACCGTGCTGGTCGTCGACGACGACGACCGCAACCTGTACGCCATCACCGGCATCCTCGAACTCCACGGCATGCGCGTCCTGCAGGCCGAGAACGGCCGCGCCGCGCTCGAGGTGCTCAAGGAGCACGCCGGCATCGACGTGATCCTGATGGACGTGATGATGCCCGAGATGGACGGCTACACCGCCACCGCCGCGATCCGGGCAATGCCCGAGCACGCCACCCTGCCGATCATCGCCGTGACCGCCAAGGCCATGATCGGCGACCGCGAGAAGAGCCTCGCGTCGGGAGCCAGCGACTACATCACCAAGCCCGTCGACGCCGGCGAACTGGTCCGTCGGATCACCGCCCAGCTGGCCGCCGCGGCCGACGGCGGCCAGAACTGATGAGCCGTCAGGAGCGTTTCGTGCAGGAGTCGTCCGCCCCGATCCCGGGCGGCCCCGCCACCGCGCCCGCGGTCCCCGCGGCCCGGCCCGGGGACGGCGGGTCGCCGTCCCCGGCCGAGAGCCTCGAGCGGCTGGCGGCGACGGTCGAGCGGTTGCGCGCCGAACTCGCCCGCAGCGACGCCGACGCCGCCGGCCGCTCACTCGTCGAGATGGCCGCGGGCGTCCTCGTCGAGCGCCTGCACTGCGGGCCCACCGAGGCCGCCGCGCACCTCGCCATGCTCGCCGACCAGGCCGACCTGCCGGTGCTGGAGATCGCCGCCGACCTCGTCAACCAGGCCGCCGGCGACCGGATCACCGCCATCGCCCGCGAATTCGTCACCACGTCCGCCGGCCCCGCCGAACCGGTCGCACTGCGCCTGCGCCGCACCGAGGCCCGAGCCCTGGCGGCCGGGGACACCGCGGCCGCGGCCCGCTCGATGCTCGAACACGCGCTCCGCCCGCTCGGGGCCGAGGCCGTCGCGATCTGGGCGGCCCACCCCGACCAGTCGCTGTCCCTGGAGGGCAGCGCCGGCTTCGACGAAGCCGAGGCCCACCGCTGGCGGCACGTACCGCCCGGCGTGCCCACCCCGGCCCGGCGGGCGCTCGCCGAACGCGGCCCGGTCGCCTACCCGTCACTCGCCCAGGCCAGCCTCCCGTCCATCGGTCAGCACCAGTTCGAAGGCGGCCGGATCGCCGTGCCCGCCGGGATCGGCGGACGCCTGGTCGGCGTCCTGGAGATCTGCTGGACCCACGCGCTGCCCGAGCAACCCCAGCCGCTCCAACGCCAGTTCGAGGTGCTGGCCCAACTCTGCGCCGCCACCCTGGAAACCTGGTCCGAACACGGCACGGCCGGCGGCGGCGAACCGGAGCTGGACGAGCTGCGCCACCTGACCGACGGCGTCCTCGACGCCTGCCTCGTGCTGGAGGTCACGCCGGCCGGCGAGGAGCCCCGGCTCGGCTTCACCGTCCGGCACGTCAACCCCGCCTTCGTCGACTTCGCGGGCCGCCCCACCAGCGCCGTCCTCGGCGCCCGCCTGCTGGACACCTACCCGCTGGCCGCCGAACCGGGCGGCCTCGCCGAGAAGATCGAGCACGTCTTCGCCACCGGCGAGCCCTTCCGCACCCCGGCGATGCGGCTGGCCGCCACGGTCGACGGTGTGCCCCTGGAGACGTCGGCCCAGGTCAGCATCAGCCGGCACGGCACCCGCATCCTCGTCATCTGGCGCCTCGACGACGGCACCCCGCGGGTGGCGCGCCTGCTGCACCACGCCCAGCGGCTCGGCCGGATCGGCGGCTTCGAGGAGAACATCCACTCCCGCGAGGTCGTCTGGAGCGAGACGCTGTACGAACTGCACGGCCTGCCGCCCACCGCCCGGACGATCCCGCTCGACCAACTCGCCGACCACGCCCACCCCGACGACCGGCACGCCATCAGCCGGTTCCTGCGCACCCTGCTCCACCACCAGCGACCCGCCTCCACCGCGTTCCGGCTGCTGCGGCCCGACGGGGTGACCCGGCACATCCGGGTGGTGGCCGAACCCGTCCGCGACCCGGCCGCCGGGCTCATCGCGCTGCGCGGCGCCTACCAGGACATCTCCGCCCAGCACTGGACCGAGGTCGCTCTCGCCGCCACCCGCGACCAACTGGCCCACACCGAACAGCAGGCCGCCGAGCGCAGCCGCCTCGCCCTCCAACTCCAGCACGCCATCATGCCGCCCGCCCGCGGCCCGTTCGTCCTGCACGACCTGCGCACCGCGGTCCGCTACCGGCCCGCCGAGAAGGACCACCTGGTCGGCGGCGACTGGTACGACGCCTTCGCGCTGCCGTCCGGCCAGGTGCTGCTGTGCGTCGGCGACGTCGCCGGGCACGGCATCGAGGCCGCCACCGGCATGGTCGCCCTGCGCAACGCGCTGCGCGGCCTGGCTGCCACCGGGGCCGGGCCGGGCCAACTGCTCACCTGGCTCAACAGCGTCACCCACCACCTCACCGACAGCGTCACCGCGACCGCGATCTGCGGGCTCTACGACCCCGGCACCCGCCGCCTGCGCTGGGCCCGGGCCGGCCACCTGCCGCCCGTGCTGCTGCGCGACGGCCGGGCGTGCACGCTGCCCCAGCCCGGCGGCATCCTGCTCGGGGCCCTGGACCAGGCCGACTACGAGGAGGAGCAGATCGACCTGCGGCCCGACGACGTCCTGGTGATGTACACCGACGGCCTGATCGAACGCCGTGACGAGTCCCTCCAGGCTTCGCTGTCCGGCCTGCTCGCCCTCAGCGAGCAGTCCCGCGGCGCCCGCGGGGACGGCGCCGCCGACATCGAGGCCCACCTCGACCACCTGCTGCGCTACAGCGCCGCCGACACCGACGACGACACCTGCCTGGTCGGCATCAGCATCTCCACCGGCAGCATCCCCACCGGCCGCGGGGACACCGGAGACTGAACCGCCGTCAAGAACACACGATTCCTTCACGATTCGAGGTGGCATGGGTCCGGCCGCAGCGGGTAGCGGGGGTACGGACCGTAGTGCCGAGGGAAGGGAACAACATGGCCGTGACCACTGACGAACTCCTTGGTGAGCGGACGACCCCTTCCCGGCCGGGGTCGGCTGACGCACCGTCGGCGGTGCCCGCCGCACCCGTGGACGCACCCACGGCCCCGCCGCCGCTGCCCGAGCTCGCCGGCACCGAGGATCCGCGGCGGGTCGCGCCGGCCGACGCCCGCGAACTCACCAAGGTCCTCCTGGCCCGACTCGCGACGCTCGAAGAAGGCACCCGCGAGTACTCCTACGTGCGCTCGACCCTGGTCGAGCTCAACCTCTCCCTGGTCCGGTTCGCGATACGCCGCTTCGGCTCGCACCGCGAGTCGACGGACGACCTGCTCCAGGTCGGCTCGATCGGCCTGATCAAGGCCATCGACCGCTTCGAGCCGGAGCGCGGCCTGGAGTTCACGACCTACGCGCTGCCGACCATCCTGGGCGAGATACGCCGGCACTTCCGCGACCACACCTGGGCCGTGCACGTCCCGCGCCGCCTCCAGGAACTGCGGCTCAGCCTCACCAAGGCCCAGGACGCCCTCTCCCAGCGACTGGACCGCGCGCCCACCGTCGCCGAACTCGCGGAGCACCTCGGCATCCCGCAGGAGGAGGTCATCGAGGGACTCACCGCCGCCAACGGCTACACCGCCGGCTCGCTCGACACCCCCAGCGACGAGGACAGCCCTGCGCTGCCCGCGCACCGGATCGGCGCCGACGACGTCCGCCTCGACCTGGTCGAGAACCTGGTGGCGCTCAAGCCCCTGGTCGCCGCGCTGCCCGAGCGGGACCGGCTGGTCCTGTCCATGCGCTTCACCCAGGACCTCACCCAGTCCCAGATCGGCGAGCGTCTCGGCGTCTCGCAGATGCACGTCTCGCGACTCCTGTCCCGCGCGCTCAAGCGCCTTCGCGAGGGTCTCGCCGAGGAATGAGGGCAGGGCAACCCCCGGTGTGGCGACGGCCCGCCACCCGGGGCCGGGCCGACGGTGCGTCACCCGGATCTTGGCCGACGGTGCGAGCGTGCGTAAGGTCGAAGGCAACACGAGTGGAGGGGGTTGAGGATGCCGACCCAGAACGACTCCGTGCCCACCATGGGCGACGGTGCCGCCACCGGCCTGACCGTCCGGCTGCGGCCCGCCAGGGGACGGGCCGTGGTCCTGGCATTCGAAGGCGACCTGGACATCGAGACACTCGGCCGGGCCCGGCCGGCCCTCGACGAGACGATCGCCGGGCACCCGTCCACGCTTGTGGTGGACCTGGGCGCGGTGGGATTCTGCGACTCCTCGGGCCTCAACCTGCTGCTGAAGGCCCGGATGGCCGCGGTCGCCGCCGACATCCGGCTACGGCTCGCGGCGCCCTCGTCCGCAGTGTCGAGGCTGCTGGAGCTGACCGGCGCCGACTCCGTGTTCGCCGTCCACCCCTCGGTCGACGCGGCACTCGCCGACGACCGCTGACCGCGGACACCGACGGGGGCGCCGACCAGGGCGCAGCCCCACCCGGCGGACCCGCGGCCGACACCGCCCGACATGCCGACCACCCGCACGCACGATCCCGACCCGGCGCATGAAGTCGCCCGCGGCCGGGAATCCGACCGCCGAAGACAGCGCCGAACGGAAGGGGGCCCCGCCCATGGAGACGAGCCGGGACACCCTTGGCACCGACCCGGTCACCGCCGGGCCCGTCCTGCCCCCCGGCGGTCAGCGCCGCCGACTCCACATGGCGGCCCTCGCCAAGCCCGTCGCCCGCGCCAGGGCATTCACCGAGACGGCCCTGGCCGACTGGAGCTGGCCCACCCCGCGCGACCGGCAGGACATCGTCCTGGTGGTCGCGGAGCTCGTCGGCAACGCCAAACTCCACGCCGACGGCCCGGTCGACCTGATCCTCGACGCGTCCCCCGACCGCCTGCGGATCGAGGTCAGCGACACCTGCACCGACCTCCCCGTCCCGCGCAGCCCCCGCAACCCCGCCCTCCCCGGCGGCCACGGCCTCTTCATCGTCCAGCAGGCCGTCAGCCGCTGGGGCGCCCAGGCCCACGGCGCGGGCAAGACCGTCTGGGCGGAGTTCGACACCCCGGGCGCCTGACGCCCCGCCACCACACGGCGGGAGTGCCCCGCCGCCACTCTGGGGGGAGTGCCCCGCCGCCACTCTGGGGGAGTGCCCCGCCACCCGGGCCTGGCGGCCCGGGCCCGCGCCGACCCGCTCGTGGGGCGGCACCGGTCTGCCCCACCGCTGCCGCGGCCGGCTCATCCTCCGGCCGCACGACTCCTGACGACTCGTCGGAAACCCGGGGTTTGGAAATCCGGCCGAGGAGAAGACGACCTCCAGCACCGATCGTCCCGCCGAGACAGGAGAAGCACATGGGAATCATCGCCTGGATACTGATCGGCCTGATCGCGGGCTCCATCGCCAAGGCCCTGATGCCGGGCCGCGACCCCGGCGGCATCATCGTCACCATGCTCATCGGCATCGCGGGCGGTCTGCTCGGCGGCTGGCTGGGCAAGGTGGTCTTCGGCGTCGACTCCATCGACGGGTTCTTCGACCTGTCCACCTGGGTCGCCGCCATCGCCGGCTCGATCATCCTGTTGATCGGCTACCGCCTGGTTACCGGCGACAGGCACCACCACGCCTGACCGAACCACCCCCGAGGCGCGGCGGCTCCCCCTCCCGGAGGGGGAGCCGCCGCGCGCTGTCGCCGTCCCCGGGCACCGCCGGGGGAGCGGCGGTTCGGAACCCTTCCCCCTCGTGCCGCACCGCAACGGCGACGACGCCGAGCACATGCTGCCCGCCACCCTGACCGGGACGCTGCCGCGCCACACCGCCGAGACCTTCCGCTCCTGACGCACCAGCGGCCCCGTGCCGCTCGACCGGGAGACCACTGCCCGCCGCTTTCTCAGGGCGTCCCGGAGCCTATCGACCCGGCAGCCGGCTCACGCCCACTGGATGCCGTGTTCGGCGAGGGCGGCGAGTTGATCCGGGGTCAGCTTGTCCCGCCGGCTCTTGGTGTTCGTGAGCCACGCACCCAGCCCGACGTCGACTTGGTCCCGCCGCCGGAGAGCGTGAGGTGTTCTTTGTGGGGGCGGGGTACCCGGATGTGGCCTTCCCGGGCGGCTAACTGCGCGAGCGCGGCTACGCGCTGGGCGGACCGGTCGGCTTGGGAGACCCGCGGCCGCGCCGCCGCCTTCCGCTCGTCCGCGACCGCCTTCGCGGCCACCAGCTCCGGCTCGGCCTCGATTCCGATCGCCGCCAGCAGCTCCTGCTGCTCCTCCGCCAGGTTCGGGTGCTGCCCGGCCCGCTGGGCGACCACCCACCGGCCGAGGTTCTCGCCCTCGAACACGGTCGACTCGGGTAGGTGCGCCCAGTCGACCTCGCCGTCGCACTCCAACCACCAGGTCCGGGCGGCGGCGTAGGCGCGCTGCCAGGTGATCGGCCAGGTGGGGCACCACCACGGGTCGATCTCCTCCAGCGCCCGCCGGCGTTCCGGCGCGAGCGCGCCCGGCTCGCCCTCCGGCACCTACGCCGCCGCCCTCAGCGGCACCAACCACGTGCCGAGCTGGTAGCCGCCGACCGACGCCCGCGCCGGCGCCGCCTACGAGGAACTGTGTTCGGCCGGCCCGGATGAGCCCGTAGCGGCCGGGCGACGAAGCAGAGGCCGTCCACCACCCGTCGCACCGACCTGGTCGGTGACCGCACCGCGCACCGTCGTGGCCGGGAGATGAGCATGTCGGCTCGTTCCGCGTCGTCGTCGGGTCTGGGACGGTGCCCGAGCCGCGGGAGGGACGGTCGGCCGGGGGTGGCTGTGCTTCCGTCGGCAGTTGCGGGGCAGACGGCCGACGGCGGCCGATGGCGGTCACGGTCGCTCCCCGAATGAGGAAGCGAGGGCAACGGTGGAGCCCGAGGAGCATGCAGCGAACACCGCCGGCGACCTGTCGCCGGCCAGACGAGCCGGCGGGCCGCGGACGCGGCTTTCGGCCGTGCACCGGCGGTTGCCTCAGGGCACGTCGTGGTTCCGGGCGGGCTTCGCACTCAGCGTAGGAGCGCTGCTGGCATGGCAGTTGGTGGACGCCGTCCTCCAACTCGCCTCGCTGCTCACCCTGCTGCTGCTCGCCGTGTTCATCGCGGTCAGCCTGGAGCCGGTGGTGGCGGGGCTGGAGCGGCGCGGACTGCCCCGCGGCTGGGCGGTGACGGCGGTGGTGGCCTCACTCGCCCTGCTGCTGGCCGGTCTCGTGGCCGTCGTGTTCCCCGCGATTACTGCGGAGGCACACGCCTTGGCCGACGCCGTGCCGGCCTGGCTGCAGCAACTGCACGACCACCAGTCGACCCTGGGCAGGGTCGAGGACCGCTATCACCTGGTCGAGCGGGCGAAACAGAGCCTCGCTTCGGGCGGCGGTTCGGCCTCGGGCCTTTTCGACGGTGCTCTCGGCGCGGGCCGACTGCTGCTGAGCACCGTGACCGCCACGGTGGTCGTCGCAAGCGTCACGCTCTACGTCATGGCGGCGCTGCCGGCCATCAAGGCGTTCTGCTACCGCTTCGTTCCGCGCAGCCGACGCCGGAGCGTCGAGGAGATCACGGAGGAGATCCTCGACCGGACGGGCCGCTACATGCTGGGCAACGTGGTGACCTCGGCCCTCGCGGGCCTGGCCACCCTCGCCTGGTGCGCGGCCACCGGAGTGCCCTACGCGGGGGCGCTCGGTGTCTTCGTCGCGCTGATGGACCTGGTCCCCATGGTCGGCTCGACGATCGGTGGCGTCGTCGTCAGCCTGGTCGCCCTGTCGGTCTCGCTGCCGGTCGCGCTCGCCACGGCCGGTTTCTACGTGGCCTTCCGGCTCATGGAGGACTACCTGATCACGCCCAGGGCCATGAAGCTCGCGGTGGACGTGCACCCGATCGTGACGGTGGTGGCAGTCCTGCTTGGAGGAGCGCTCCTGGGGCTGGTCGGCGCCCTGGTCGCGGTGCCCGTCGCCGTAGCCCTCGGTCTCATCCTGGACGAGTACGTCTTCCCCCGCACTGACAACTCGTGAGGTCGAGCTACCAACGGCACCCCGGCGAGCACGCGACGTCCGCCCGGTCCCTCCGCTCCGCCGGACCGGCTGGACCCGCCGCTGCGCCCTAGGTCGAGCTGCGCCCGCCAGGTGAGCCCTCCTGACCATGGATCAGCGATACCGACAGTCGCACGACAGGCCGGCCGGGACGGCCTCGGGTACAGCCAGGCCGCCTTGGCCCGGCGGGATGCCGCGCACGTGGCGAACGGTCGGGTGAACGCGTGTGCATGCCCGCGCCAAGACGGGGAAGCCGAAGGCCATCACACGACGTGGAGGTCACTCACATGGTTCCCGTTCTTCTCGTTCTCCTGCTGGCCCTGCTCCTGTTCGGGGCGGGCTTCGCACTCAAGATCCTCTGGTGGGTCGCCATCGTGGTCTTCGTCCTCTGGCTGCTGGGCTTCATCGCCCGGGGCACCAACGCCTCCGGCAGCCGCAGCCGCTGGTACCGCTGGTAGTACGCCCGCTCCTGAGCTGCCACCGCCCTGGGCACATCGTCCCGATGCGCCCAGGGCCGCGCTCTCTCCACCGGAAGAAGTCAGCCGCCATGAGTACACCCGCCAGCCCCACCGGCCGGTCAGGCCGGTCGGGCCCGCGCCCCTCGGCTCTGCGGCGAGGGCGGCCGCCGTGTCCGGTTCGCCCACCGAGGCGTGACGGCGTTTCGGCCCTCGTTCGGGAACGGTGGTCCATGAGCGTGCTCGGCAGACTCGACGCCTTCCAACGGCACCACCGCTGGGTGGCAATGACGCTGGGCGTGGTCTACAAGTTCATCGACGACAAGGGCACCTACCTGGTGGCCCTGATCACGTACTACGGCTTCCTCTCCCTGTTCCCGATGCTCCTGCTGCTGGTCACCGTGCTGGGGTTCTCGCTCCGGGGCGACGCCCAGTTGCAGCAGCAGGTGCTGCATTCGGCGCTCAGTCAGTTCCCCGTCATCGGGGACCAGGTCGCGCACAACATCCATTCGTTCCACGGCAGTGGCTTCGCCCTGGGCGTCGGAACCGCGGGCAGTCTGTACGGGGCACTGGGCGTGGCGCAGGCCGTTCAGAACGCCTTCAACACGGTGTGGGCCGTGCCGGAGCATCGCCGGCCCACGGCCGTGGCCGCACGGTTGCGCGGGCTCGCCCTGCTGGGGCTGCTCGGTCTGGCGGTCGGCGCTTCGAGCGTCTCTGCCGCCGTCACCGCGACGGCGCACGGCCTGTCCGCCCGGCTGGAGTGGGGTGTGCGGGTCGGCTGTGTCCCCGCGTCGGTCGCCCTCGAGACCGGGCTCCTGCTCCTCGGCTTCAAGCTGCTGACCCGGCGCCACCTCCGCGTTCGCCTGCTGTGGCCGGAGGCGCTGGCCGCCGCGCTGGCCTGGCAGGCGCTGCTCGCGGTCGGCGCCTACTACGTGGGGCACGTGCTGCGCGGGGCGACCGCCACGTACGGGCTGTTCGGCATCGTGCTGGGCCTGATGGCCTGGATCTACCTGGGCGCCCTCACCCTCGTCGTCTGCGCGGAGAGCGCTGCGGTCCGCACCCGGCACCTGTGGCCGCGCGGCATTGCGGCCCCCTTCGCCGACGACATGCCGCTCACCGGTGCGGACCGCCGCGCCTACACGTCCTACGCCACCGCGGCCGCCTTCAAGACCTGCGAGGACATCAGCGTCGACTTCCGCCCGACCGCGGCCCCGGGCGCTATGGTGCCGCCCGCAACCGATGGACGAGGTCGACGATGACCAAGCGCACCGCCCGTCTGTCCGCCGTCGCCGTGACGGGCGCCGCCCTGGTCGCGGTCTCCGCCGCGGCCGCCTCGGCCGGCAGCGTCTCCGAGTCCTACGACCACGAGGTCACCGCCTCGACGGAGCACGTCTCCTACTCGGAGAGCGAGCACTACTGCTACAGCAGCGAGGACGAGGGCCGGGAGCCCACCGCCTACGGCCGCCACCACAGCGGGTTCGGCCACGGCCTGCTCGGGCGCGGGCTTGGTCATCCTCTGACCCGGCACCACCCCGCCACAACGGCCTGAACACCGGCCACCCAGCGAGTGGGGACGGGACCCTGGTGCACCACACTGCAGGCCCCGCCCCCGGGTGTGCGCGCCGCCGGATCGCCACGCGCACACAACCCCTTCGCGGCAACGCCCCTGCCGGACTGCCCACCATCCCCGGCACCACCCGAAACAGCCCTACCCAGCCCGCTCACGCCCACTGGATGCCGTGTTCGGCGAGGGCGGCGAGTTGATCGGGGGTCAGCTTGTCCCGCCGGCTCTTGGTGTTCGGGTCCGAGCGGGTGAGGGCGGACGGGCTGACCAAGGTCGACGACTTCGACTTCACCGGCCGGGGCGACGAGGTCCTGGTTGTACTCAACGAGGCGAACAGGTGGTCCGCGTCGACTCCGGCGGGACGGTTTGCACGGTGCTCGGGCCGGAGCACGGCCTGGAGAACCCCACCTCGATCGCGGTCAGGGCCGGCACGGTGTACGTCGCGAGCGCCGCGTACAAGACCCACACCGACCCGAACCTGCTCCTCGTCCCGCCTCGACGCCCCCATCGGGTCACGCTGACGGCCGAGCAGCCGCGGTCTCCCTGCTCGCTGGGAGTCAGTTCTTGACGATGCTGCAGGAGTAGGTCGCGCTGCCCGCGCCGCTGTAGGCCTCCAGGTCCGCGTAGTACGTGCCGCTGCTGGTTGCCGTCCAGCTGAGGGACTCGCCGACTCCCTTGCCGTTGTTGACCGAGCGGGTCAGGGTGCTGCCGCTCGAGTTCATGAAGTACAGGTCCGCGTCGTAGGCGGCGGGGATGGTGCAGGTCACGGTGGCGGTCTGGCCTGCAGTCAGGGACAGCTTGTAGTAGTCGCGGTCAGAGGTGGACTTCATGCTGCCGGTGACGGTCGCGGGGTAGGTGAGGCCGGTGATGTCGTCGGCGGCGCTGGTGCTGTCGTTCGGTTCGGCCTCGGTGTACGAGGAGCCCGTGCCGCCGCCGCCCCCGCCGCCGCAATCGGTGATCGGGGTACCGGAGTAGAGGTTGGCGTCGGGGGTGCCGCTGTGCACACTGCGGGTGTAGTAGCCGCAGGAGGGGCGATTCTTGAAGTCGAAGGTCTGTCCGGCGGTCAGGTGCCAGATCTTGAAGTTCGAGTAGGTGAGCGGCTTGCCGGATGCGGCCTGTTCGGGTTGGTGGTCGCCGAGCACGACGTAGGCGTCCGATCCCGAGAGGGTGGCCAGGCCGTTCTTGTCCAGGAACAGCGAGCCGCCGCCCTGCTCGACGCCCACGCCCCATGCCTTGCCGGACGTGGTCAGGCCGTCCTTCACGGCGCGCGCGACGAACGCCATGGTGCGGCCCATGCGGTCGCGGGTGACGAAGTGGGAGTCGTTGATGGTGTCGGCGTAGTTCGGCCAGGTGAACATGCCGGTGGTGAAGGTGACGCTGCTGTCGTAGGGGTTGGCGAGGGCGGTGGGGGAGTCGGTGCTCGCGTTGCAGGCGTCGTAGACGATGGCGCTGTTGATGTGGTGTCCGGCGCTGCCACCGCCGGAGCCGCCGCCCTTGGTGATGACGGACTGGACGGAGGCCTGCAGCGAGGTCCCCTTCCAGGAGGCGTAGACGCACTGGTTGCCGCCGGCGAAGTACACGAACTCGGCGTTGCGTACGTCGGCGTTGACCTGTGAGTTGTTGCCGTCGGCGGCGGAACCGACGACGTCGGTGGTGCAGGAGTTGACGCCGGACAGACCCATGAACACATCGCACTCGGGGCTTTGGCTCGTGCCGGTGGCGGCGGAGTCGGCGAGCACCGTGATGTCCATGCTTCCGCTTCCGCCCGTGATGGCGGCGATCGCCTTTGTCGCGGTGTCGGGAACCACGGCGCCGTCGCCGTTGAAGGTGAACGCGGGGCCGTTCCAGGAGGTGCGGGACACGTCGGTGGAACTGCCGAGGCGGATGCGGGTCACCGAAGCGTGCGCGTGCTGCGGCGCTGCGACTGCGCTCACCCCGGCAGCGGTGAGGGCGAGCGAGAGGAAGGCGGCGGATCTGGCGGACCGGAGTCCGGACAGGGTTGGGCGCATACGAGTCTCCTGTGTGTGGGGCAGCGCAGCCGCGGGGGAGGCTGCGCGTACCGGACGTTACAGCTACCTCGTTGCGTGCAACAGATGTAATTTCCATTCACGTCGCAAAGCTTTACCCAAGGGCTTATGCCGGGGCCGGAGCTCTTTGACAGGTCAGCATCGAGGCCATCACACGGTGCCTGTTGCCGGCCTTGTGGGGGCTGCGCCCAGGGCCCGGCAGGGCATCGATATGTGCGCCGTCCTGACCGAACGTCGGGTTCTGTGCCGACGTCAACCGAGGCGTACGGAGCAAGAGCTGACGCGAAGTCAGGACTTGGACGAGCTGTGCGCAGGCGAGGGAGAGGTCGGTGGATGCCTCTTATCGTCGGCCCGTGGACTGCCGTGGGTATGGTGAAGCCCGCATGAGTTCGTGGTACTCGGCAGCGAGGGACTCGGCCATGGCCGACGCCGAGAAGCGGGCGGTCACACTCTTCTGTCCTGCGGCAGCGATGTCCGCCAGCCCACTGGATGGGAGGCCGAGGAGTTTCGTCAGCCGGTCCGCCAGGGTGCCGACGGAGTCCGTGGGAAGAAGAAAGCCGTTCACACCGTCCTCGATGTAGTAGGAGACGCCACCGCGGAGCGGTCCGGCGGCAGCCAGCCCGGAGTCCATGGCCTCGAGCAGGGCGAGGCCGAACTCCTCCTTCGTGCTGGGGCAGACATACAGGGCGGGACCGGTCCAACGGCCGGAGGCGAGTGCCCGTTCGAGGATCCGGACGTGGCGGTTGGGCAGGGCCGGCCAGATGGCGATGTGGCGGCGGGCATCCGGCTCGCGCGAGAGCAGCTTGCTGATTCTGGCTCGCATCTCCCTCTCGACATGTGTGGAGGCCTCACGGCCCGACCCTCCGATAAGGAGGATCGTGGTCGATCGGTGAAGGCCTGACTCGAGCCAGGCTTCTACGAGCAGGTCCTGCTGTTTGACAGGGTGTAGGCGGCCGACGTTGAGGATCAGGCGCATGGCGCGCGCCGTGTGGTCGATGCCCTCCGGGTGGCTGCCGCCACAGAAGAGCCGAGTCATGAGGGAATCGGTGATCTCGTCGTCGCCGGCGCCAGGAACAAAAGGAGGAATCCCCTCGGGGGGTGCAGCGATCCTTCTTGCGCCGAACGTCTTGGCCAGCTCGGGAAAGTAGCCCGACAGCGCAGGAGAGTCCGTACGAGAGGGGATCGTGACCAGGAGGTCTGAGCGGGCAACGAGGCGGTCGCCGACGAAGATTTTGTGCAGGTCCAGCCTCAGGGCTGAGGCGGGTTCGTCGCCCGATGCAACCGGCACGCCGTGATGCCGCTCTGCCATGGTCCGGTGGGGATCTGGCGTCACGGTGAACACGAACCGCGAGCCGCAGCGGCGAGCCGCGTCCGCCATGGCAAGGGAGCTGTCGTCTGCAAAGCGTGCGTGCAGGAGGTCCGGAGCAGCGCCAGGCAGTTCCAGCAGGCGGCTCGACCACCACGAAATCGCAGCACGGTGGCGGATCGCGGTCGCCGGTTCCATTGCCTCGGCATCGGGCACGGGAATCCTGATCGCCCAGTGGCCGGTGCCGAGTTGCTGAACCAGCGCGTCGGATCCGTGAAGGCCGGCGGAGTCCATGAGGACGACGGTGAGGACTCGCGAGACGTGATCGGTCTGCGCCATGGCATCGCCAAGCCCAGCGATCAGTACGCTCATACCGCCGCTCAGGCCGACGCCTGGCTCGCCGAGTTGCCCCATCAGCATCGACTGCGCTGCGACCAGGCCGCCGCCGGGACGCGCGGGCAGGTTTCGAACGGCTCTCCGGAAATCGGCACCCAGCGCGGTGCCGGGTTCGCACCGCTCCCAGGCCGCCGACAGCAGCAGCAGCTCGTACGGGTCCGACGGACTGTGCGGGCGTCTCGGCAGCACGTGGCGTCCGCCGGGGATTCCGGAGAGGTAACGCAAGGCCGCATGCCGCTCGCCTGGATCTCCGCTCCGTGCGCGGCCGGCACACTCGGCGGCGGTCAACGGCCAAAGAGCGTGCGCATCCGCCAGATCGAGCAGGCACGCGGCCTCTGCGGCCGGCAGCGGAAGAATGAGGCGGCGACGCAAGGCTGACCGTGCCCGGGGCCGGCCGCCGGTGCTGACCGCCAGCGTCCAGGCCTCCGAGAGTGCGCTCTGGACCATCGGCGTCCCGCAGGCCGCAGTCACGAGCCCGAGGGGCGCGCTCGGCGTGCCGTCCCTGACTGCTCTGCGAAGCTGCGCCGCCAGCCGGTGGTCGTGTCCCGTGGGGTGGTGTAGTGGTGGTGCGCCAACGGTCATGAAGTAGACGGGAGTTCGTCGAGGCCGGGGTTGTCGGGGTAGATCTTCT
>NZ_JBFAQR010000083.1:0-26176 GCF_040678815.1 Kitasatospora sp. NPDC049285
TTCGGCTCCACCGGCCGCAAGGAGCTGCTGCTCCGGTACGCCCCCGTCGAGAAGCTCTAGCCGCGACCGGGCCCCGACCGGGCTCCACGGCGCTGCACCGGGTCCGCCGGACGGGCGGAGGGGTTGTGATATTCCCCTCCTCTCGACCGGCGGAAACGGTCGGCGGCCCCGGCGGGCGCTACCCTCCCCTCAGATCTGTTAGAAGTGGTTAACACCGTCCGCGGGGCGGTGTGGACGACGTGGTCCAGGAGGCAGTGATGGGTGTGTCAGGGCCGATCCGAGTGGTGGTCGCCAAGCCGGGCCTCGACGGCCACGACCGGGGCGCCAAGGTCATCGCGCGGGCCCTGCGCGACGCCGGCATGGAGGTCATCTACACCGGCCTGCACCAGACCCCCGAGCAGATCGTCGACACGGCGATCCAGGAGGACGCGGACGGCATCGGCCTGTCGATCCTCTCCGGCGCGCACATGACGCTCTGCGCGAAGGTCATCGAGCTCCTCAAGGAGCGCGACGCGGCCGACATCAAGGTCTTCTGCGGCGGCATCATCCCCGACGCCGACATCACCGAACTCAAGGCCCTCGGCGTCGCCGACATCTTCACCCCGGGCACCCCGACCCAGGACGTCGTCACCTGGGTCGAGACCAACCTGCGCTCCGCCAGCTGAGGCAATCGGGCACCACAACAGGGGCTCGGGGAACTGCGAGGCGAGTGCCTGGCGGTCTTGGTCCGGCTGCAGGTCTCGGAGACGTCCATGCGCCCAGACCCGCAGCGCTCCGGCACTCGACCGCCACGCACCCCCGCCGTTCCCCGGGCCCCTACCCGCCGAGCTCTGCGAGCATCGCCTGGCGGAACCTCAGCGTGCCCGCGAGGCGGGTGAAGGTGTCGGACCAGGCGGTGTCGGGGGACGTCTCGGCGGCGAGGGCCTCGACCGCGGGGGCGGTCTCGGGGGCCAGGGCGCGTTCGGTCATGCCGAGGACGCCGCTGTGGCTCCAGGGGTAGGCGCCGAGTTCCGCGGCGCGTTTGAGCGCGGCGACCACCGCGGTGGACAGTGGCGGGGTCCAGGGCGTGGCGCAGGCGCCGAGCAGTTGGAAGGCGTCGCCGAGGCCGTGGGTCTGGACGAACGCGGCGGTCCACACGGCGCGTTCGGCGGGCGGCAGGACGGCCAGCAGGCGGGCCGGCGAGCCGGGGGTGCGGGTGTCGCGGCCGGGCCGGGGTGCGGCACCGAGCAGGGCGCGGGCCCAGGCGGTGTCGCGTTGGCGGACGGCGGCGCGGGCCCAGGCCTCGCGGAGGTCCTCGGCCCATTCGGCGCCGCCGTCGGCGGCGGTCTCGGCGGTGGGCAGCGCGAGCAGTTGAGCGATCGTCAGGCCGGTGTCGGCGGTCCACAGCGAGAGCGGCGCGGCGGCGACGATCTCGCCGAGCCACCAGGCCCGTTCGCCGCGCCCGGTGGGCGACTTGACGGGTATGCCGTCGCGTTGCATGGCGGCGTCGCACGCGGTGGGCGGGGTGACGGTCAGTCGCGCGCCGTCGTAGTGGACGGCGGCGCGGGCGCGGGCGGCCATCCGGTCGGCGAGGGCGGAGCCGGGGAGGGTCGAGAGCAGTTCGGCGGCGGTGGCGCGGACGTTCTTGGAGCGGTCGGCGAGCGCGGCCTCCAGGAACTCCTCGTCGGCGGGGGAGAGGCCGTCCTGCAGGGCGTCGACGAACAGGACGCGGTCCTCGGCGCGTTCGGTGGTCCAGGTGGTGGCGAGCAGGGCGAGCCCGGCGGCGGGGTCGGTGCGGCGCAGCCGGGTGAGGTGGGTGACGCGTTCGGCGAACAGGCCTTCCTGCCAGACGAGTTCGCCGTCCTGGCCGGTGGCGTCGGCGACCGCGGTGCGGGTGACATACTTCCAGTCGGGATTCTGCGGGGCGAGCCAGCGGCCGAGCGGGCCGGCCAGGGCGACCGCGTCGGCGCGCAGTTCGGAGCGGGCCCGGGCGGCGTCGAGCAACGCGGGGACCAGGGCGGGCGGCAGCCGGTAGCCGTGGGCGCGGGCGGCGGTCAGCCACTGGGGGAGCAGTTCGGCGAGGTTGGCGGTGCTGCCGTGGCCGGTGCGGGTGCCGAGCAGCACGTCGAGGCGGCGGGCGGCGGGTTCGGGCAGCGGCGGCCGCTGGTCGGCGGGCGCGGGTGCGGGCGGCTGGAGCGCGGCGGCGGGCAGGGCGCCGGCCCGGCGGCGGACCACGGTGAGCGCGGCCAGGTCGAGCAGGGCGGCGGCCGGGTCGGCGCGGTCGACGGCCTCGGCGAGCGGAGTGCCGGGCGTGTCGGGCAGCGGGCGCCGGTCGGTGCCGAGCAGGGCGGCGCCCTGCAGTTCGGCCCAGTGGTCGGCGGCGGTGTCGAGGGCGGGGACGGTCAAGCCCGGGCTCCGTTCGGACGGTGGGCGGTGCGCCGGCGGCGGCTCCAGCCGCTGGCGGTGGCGGCGCGGCGGGCGGCGTGGTGCAGGGCGATGCGCTGGACGGCGGTGCGGGAGTCGGCGGAGGGGGCGGTGGGCCGGTGGACGGGGGTGCGGGTCACGGGATGGCCTCCGGGCTGGTGAGGGGGCGTCAGTTCGTCACCTGGTGAGGCCGACGGGGTGGCCGTCGGCGTCCCAGGCGGTGACCGGGGTGAAGCCGGCGTGGCCGCATTCGCCGAACAGGGTGACGGGGTGTCCGGCGGAGACGGCGGTCAGTCGCCACAGGGCGGTGTCGGGCAGGGCGCCGTTCCGGATCGGCAGGGTGTGCCGGCCGTCGGTGAGCCGCCAGCCGTCCGGGCCGAGCACCGGGACCACGTCGGCGAGGACGGTCGGCCAGGCGTCCAGCCAAGGGTCCTCGGCGAGCGCGGTGCCGTACTCGGCGAGCGCCTCGGCGGGGGAGAGGCCGGCGGGGGGTTCGGCGGGGCCGGGTTCGGGGGCGCCGTAGCGGGTGCCGAGGACGGCGCGCAGCGGGCGGGCGCCGGGGTGGTAGGCGAGGTCGGCCTCCAGGACGCGGCCGGTGGGCAGCGCCAGGTCGGGGGCCTGGCCGGGGCGGCCGAAGGCGAGCAGCAGGGCGGCGCGGCCGGTCTTGGCGCCGCGCAGCCACACCCGGCGGGTGGTGAGCCGATCGTCGGCGGTGTCGCGGCTGCCGAGCACCTGCCAGCGGTCGCGGACGGTGGGGCCGGCCAGCAGCTCGGCGGTGTCGGTGGTGAAGCCGACCCGGGTGCGGACGGTGGCCGCCAGCGCCTCGGGCAGGGTGTCGATCCGGCCGTAGGCGCCGGCCAGCAGGTGCAGCATCGCGAACTCCTCCAGCAGCGTGTCCTGCGGGGTCTCGGCCAGCGCCCGGACCCGGGTGGCCAGGCCGGGGGCCTGGGCGTCGACCATCCGGGCGGCGACCTCCTCCCAGGCCGCGGCGGGCACCGGGTCGGCCAGGCCGCGGCGCACCCCGTCGGCGAGCCGCAGCCGCAGTTCGGCGGCGCCCGCGGCGACCCGGGCGGAGCGCTTGCCGGCCCGGCGGCGAGCCGCCTCCGGGTCGGCCTCCGCCGCCCTGGCCTGCTGCTTGGCGGCGCGCTGCACGGCGGCCTCGCTGCGCCCGTTCAGCCACTCGGCGACCCACTCCGGCGGCTCGGCCGGCCCGGTGACGGCGGCCCGGTCGCCGGCCCACAGCAGCAGCAGGCCGAGCGCGTGCTTGCACGGGAACTTCCGGCTCGGGCAGCTGCACTTGTACGCGGGCGTACCGAGCTCGACCGCCGTCCGGTACGGGGTGCTGCCGCTGCCCTTGCACAGGCCCCACAGCGCGCCCTGGCCGGTCCCGGTCGCGCTCCACGGGCCGGGCCCGGCGAGCTTGCCGGCGGCCTTCAGGGACGCCGGGTCGGGCGCCAGGGAAAGGACGTGTTCGGTGCTCCAGCGTTCCTCCATGGCTCCGACGCTAGGAGGCGCTACTGACAGTTGAGGACCGGTCAGGCCGGGGCCAGCGGACAGCCCGCGCCGACCCGGGCCGCGAGGTCGGCCCGCAGCCCGGCGAGCTCGGCCATCCGGGCGTCGATCAGCGCGATCTTCTCCCGGAACAGCTCCGACAGCGCCCCGGCGGCGTCCGGTACGCCGCTCAACTCCTCGCCGGTACGGGCGATCTCGGCCAGCGAGAAGCCCAGCGCCTGCGCGGTGCGCACGTACCGCAGCCAGGGCACCGCCTCGGGCGGGAAGTCGCGGTAGCCGTTGGGCAGCCGGCGCGCCGTCAGCAGCCCGGTGCGTTCGTAGAACCGGACGGTGTCGCGGCTCAGGCCCGTCTGCGCGGCCAGCTCCCCGATGCGCATGTCCCCACCCCCGTCGGTGACTTGACCTTGGACCCTACTCCACCGTCGAGCATGGGGCGGTCCCCGCCGCGAGAGCCCGAAGGAGCCCGCCCGATGCACCGCTACGCCCGCCTGGTCCGCGCCAGCGCCTGGTACGACCTGCTGGTGACCGCCCCGTTCGCCACCCCCTGGACGTACGCCCTCGCGCACCGGGCGCTGGACGGTACGAGCACCGCCCTGGGCCTGGGGCAACTGCCGCCCCAGGAGCCGATGCTGACGCTGTTCGCCAACCTGATGGGGTCGGTGGTGGTGGTCTGGGCGCTGCTGCGGCTGCGCCGCCCGCAGCCGGTGCACGGCCTGTACGACGGCGCGGCCCGGGTGCTGTTCGCCTGCTGGCAGCTCTGGGCGCTGGCGCACGGCGCGACCGGACTGCTGTGGGGGTTCCTCGTGGTGGAGACGGCGTTCGGCGCCGCCCAGCTGTGGCCGTGGCGGGCGGCCAACCGGCGTGCGGCGCTCCGGAGCTGACGGACGGAATTGTCGGTGCCGGGGTGCAGAGTGGAACCTGCACGGCCCGAACGGGAGTACGTCCTCCCAGGTCAGCGCCGTGCCGCACGCTTCTCGCGCCGTTGTGCGCGCAGCGTTTCGACGACCCGTCACGAACGGAGCAGCCGATGACCACCGAGACGACCAGCGAGGTCCTGCGGCAGCACGCCGAGGACGCCTTCGCCGCCGAGCTGGCCGCGCTCGCCCGGCAGGACGACCGCCCCCGCCCGGAGCGCTGGCGGCTGTCCCCCTGGGCCGTCGCCACCTACCTGCTGGGCGGCGAACTCCCCGACGGCACCGTGATCACGCCCAAGTACATCGGCCCGCGCCGGGTGGTGGAGGTCGCCGTCACCACCCTGGCCACCGACCGCGCCCTGCTGCTGCTCGGCGTGCCCGGCACCGCCAAGACCTGGGTCTCCGAGCACCTCGCCGCGGCGATCTCCGGCGACTCCACGCTGCTGGTCCAGGGCACCGCCGGCACCCCTGAGGAGGCGGTCCGGTACGGCTGGAACTACGCGCAGCTGCTGGCCCACGGGCCGAGCACCGACGCGCTGGTGCCGTCCCCGCTGATGCGGGCCATGCGGGCCGGGCAGATCGCCCGGGTCGAGGAGCTCACCCGCATCCCCGCCGACGTGCAGGACAGCCTGATCACCATCCTGTCCGAGAAGACCCTGCCGGTGCCCGAACTCGGCAGCGAGGTCCAGGCGGTGCGCGGCTTCAACCTGATCGCCACCGCCAACGACCGCGACCGCGGCGTCAACGAGCTCTCCTCCGCGCTGCGCCGCCGCTTCAACACCGTGGTGCTGCCGCTGCCCGCCACCCTGGAGGAGGAGGTCGACATCGTCACCCGCCGGGTCGGCCAGCTCGGCCGCTCCCTCGACCTGCCCGAACTCCCGGGCGGCGCCGAGGAGATCCGCCGGGTGGTGACCGTCTTCCGCGAGCTGCGCTCCGGCCTGACCGCCGACGGCCGCACCAAGGTGAAGACCCCCAGCGGCACCCTCTCCACCGCCGAGGCGATCTCCGTGGTCACCAACGGCCTGGCGCTGGCCGCCCACTTCGGCGACGGCGTGCTGCGGGCCGGCGACGTCGCCGACGGCATCCTCGGCGCGGTGGTCCGCGACCCGGTCGCCGACCGCCAGGTCTGGCGCGAGTACGTGGAGGGCGTGGTCCGCGACCGCGACGGCTGGAAGGACTTCTACCGCGCCGCCCGCGAGGTGGGCGCATGACGGCGGGGACGACCCTGCTCGGGGTGCGCCACCACGGCCCCGGCTCGGCCCGCGCGGTCGCCGCCGCGCTGGCCGCGCTGCGCCCCGACGCGGTGCTGATCGAGGGCCCGCCGGAGGCCGACGAGCTGGTCGCGCTGGCCGGCGAGAAGGACCTCGTCCCGCCGGTCGCCCTGCTCGCGCACGTCGTCGACGACCCGGCGCGGGCCGCGTTCTGGCCGTTCGCCGAGTTCTCCCCCGAGTGGGTGGCGCTGCGGTACGCGGTCGACGCCGGGGTGCCGGTCCGGTTCATCGACCTGCCGGCCGGGCAGAGCCTCACGCTGCCCGCCCGGGGGCGGGAGGCCGATACCGATACCGATGCTGACGGTGGGTCGGCTGACGGCGGGTCGGGAGTGCCGGGGGGCACTTCCGGTCCGGCGCCGGTCGACCCGATCGCCGAACTCGCCACGGCCGCCGGGCACGACGACCCGGAGGCCTGGTGGGAGGACGCGGTCGAGCACCGCGGCCCCTCCGCAGACCCCCTCGCACCGTTCGCCGCGCTCGCCGAGGCGATGGCCGCGCTGCGCGAGCACCACCCGGCCGAGCGGCGCGACCTGGTCCGTGAGGCCGCGATGCGCCAGCAGCTGCGGGCCGCCCGGCGGGCCGGCTTCGAGCGGATCGCGGTGGTCTGCGGGGCCTGGCACGTGCCCGCGCTCGCCGAACTGCCCACCGTGGCCCACGACCGGGCGCTCCTCGCCGAGCTGCCGAAGAAGCTGCGGACCGAACTCACCTGGGTCCCGTGGACCCACCGCCGGCTCTCCCAGCACACCGGCTACGGCGCCGGCATCGACTCGCCCGGCTGGTACCACCACCTGTTCACCACCGCCGACCAGCCGCTCGCGCACTGGATGACCCGGGTCGCCGAGCTGCTGCGCGCCGAGGACCACCCGGTCTCCTCGGCCCACGTGATCGAGTCGGTCCGGCTCGCCGAGACCCTCGCGGCGATGCGCGGCCGCCCGCTGCCCGGCCTGACCGAGACCCTGGACGCGGTGCGCGCGGTGATGTGCGACGGCTCCGAGGTCGCCCTCGGGCTGGTCCGCGAACGGCTGGTGATCGGCGACGCGCTCGGCACCGTCCCGGACGACGCCCCCGCCGTCCCGCTGCAGCGCGACCTGACCCGCCTTCAGCGCACCCTGCGGCTGCGGCCCGAACCCGACGCCCGCGACCTCGTCCTCGACCTGCGCAAGGACCTCGACGCCGAACGCTCCCGCCTGCTCCACCGGCTGCGGCTGCTCGGCCTCGACTGGGGCCGCCCCGCCCGGGACGCCGTCCAGTCCACCGGCACCTTCCGGGAGACCTGGCGGCTCGCCTGGGAGCCCGAGTTCGCGATCCGCCTGATCGAGGCCGGCCAGTGGGGCACCACCGTGCAGGGCGCGGCCACCGCCAAGGCCGTCGCCGACGCCGCCGGCGGGTCGCTGGCGGTCCTCACCTCGCTGGCCGAACGCTGCCTGCTGGCCGGACTGCCGGACGCCCTGCCCGCGGTGATGCACGCCCTCGCGGACCGCGCGGCGCTCGACACCGACGCCGGCCACCTCGCCGCCGCGCTCCCCGCCCTGGTCCGCACCCTGCGGTACGGGGACGTGCGCGCCACCGACGCGACGGCGCTCGGCGCGGTCGCGGTGGGCCTCGCCGAGCGGCTCTGCGTGGCACTGCCCGCGGCCTGCGTCGGACTGGACGCGGACGGGGCGAACGCCCGCCGGAGCGAGCTGGACTCCGTCCACCAGGCGGTCGCGCTGCTCGGCTCCGACGCCACCGGCGACCTGTGGGCGGACGCACTGCGGTCGATCGCCGCCCGCGAGCCGCTGGGCGGGCCGTCCACCGGGGCGCCGGGGCTGCTCCGCGGGCGGGCCGTGCGACTGCTGCTCGACGACGGACGGCTGCCGGCCGACGAAGCCGGCCTGCGGCTGGGACTGGTGCTCTCGCCCGCCTCCGAACCGGCCGACGCGGCGGGGTGGGCGGAGGGCTTCCTGTCGGGCGGCGGCGCGCTGCTGCTGCACGACCCGACCCTGCTGGGGCTGCTGGACGCGTGGCTCTGCCGGGTCCCCGCCGACACCTTCACCGACCTGCTGCCGATCCTCCGCCGGACGTTCTCCTCGCTGGAGACCGGCGTCCGCCACACCATCGGCTCCCGGGTGGCCTCCGGACCGCTCGGCGCTCCCGTCGCGACGGTCGCGGACGCGGTGGCGCTCGACGTGACGCGGGCGGACGCGGTGCTGCCGACCCTGGCGCTGCTGCTGGGGTTGTCGGCTCCGCCGCTGCGGATCCCCCGTCAGATCGACCGCCGCGCCGGGTGAGACCCGTCGGGGGCCGGACGTTGCCGTCGGCGCCTTCCGCCTCGCGCAGTTCCCCGCGCCCCTGTCGGGGTGCCGTCCCACTACTCGAAGGGGTGTCAGATGACCGTCCGTCAGGACGATGAGCGGATGCGGCGTTGGCGGCTGGTGCTCGGGGGTGAGGGGGACGGCACGGGGGTGCGGCTGTCCGGGCGGGACGCCGGGATGGACGGGGTGCTGGCGGCGCTGTACCGGGGGGAGGGCAAGCAGCGCTCGGCGGGGCTGGGCGGGTCGGCGCCGCAGGTGGCGCGGTGGTTGGGGGACATCCGGGAGTACTTCCCCTCGAGCGTGGTGCAGGTGATGCAGCAGGACGCGATCTCCCGGCTGGGGCTGGACCGGCTGCTGCTGGAGCCGGAGATGCTGGCGGCGGTGGAGCCGGACGTGCACCTGGTGGGGACGCTGCTCTCGTTGAAGCACGCGCTGCCGGAGACCACCCGGGAGACGGCTCGGATGGTGGTGGGGAAGGTGGTCGCCGAGCTGGAGCGCCGGCTGGCGGACCGCACCCGCTCGACCGTCGGCGGGGCGCTGGACCGCAGTGCGCGGGTGAACCGGCCCCGGCACCGGGACATCGACTGGGGGCGGACGATCCGGGCGAACCTGTCGCGGTACCTGCCGGAGTACCGGACGGTGGTCCCGGAGCGGCTGGTCGGGTACGCGCGGGCGCAGCGGGCGGTGAAGAAGGACGTGATCCTGTGCATCGACCAGTCGGGGTCGATGGCCGCGTCGGTGGTGCACTCGGCGGTGTTCGGCGCGGTGCTGGCGTCGATGCCGAGCCTGGACACCCGGCTGGTGGTGTTCGACACCTCGGTGGTGGACCTGACGGAGCAACTGAGCGATCCGGTGGACGTGCTGTTCGCGACGCAGCTGGGCGGCGGGACGGACATCAACCGGGCGCTGGCGTACTGCCAGTCGAAGATCAGCCGGCCGTCGGAGACCGTCGTGGTGCTGATCAGCGACCTGTACGAGGGCGGGATCCGGGACGAGATGCTGAAGCGGGTCGCGGCGATGAAGGCGTCGGGGGTGCAGTTCATCGCGCTGCTGGCGCTGTCGGACGAGGGCGCGCCGGCCTACGACCACGCGCACGCGCAGGCGTTGGCGGCGCTGGGGGCGCCGGCGTTCGCGTGCACGCCGGACGCGTTCCCGGACATCATGGCGGCGGCGATCGAGAAGCGTCCGCTGCCGGTGCCCGAGCGCGGGTGAGCGCCGGCGGGGGCGTGTCCATGGGCGGGGATGACACTCGTGAGGGTGATTCGGTGGTGCGGCTCACCGTCGCGCGCCCGAGGGGGTGAGCCGGCCCGGCGACACGCCGCGGGCACCGTGTTGTGACGGTTCTCACCAACGCGGACCGGGTCCCGGGCGAAACACGCCGGTCGTCCGGGGATAACCTGCCATGCGGACGTGACGCGCGTGTTGATTGACGATGCGCCCGGCTCGCTGCGTGGGCCGCAAGGCCGTACTTCTGCGTACCCGCTCAGCACCGACGACCCGCAGCGAAGATCCTGCCGTGGCACGCTCGTAGAGACACATTCCGCGACCACGAACAAGGACAAACACGTGGACCTGTTCGAGTACCAGGCGAGGGACCTCTTCGCCAAGCACGGTGTACCCGTGCTTGACGGCGATGTCATCGAGACCGCCGCAGACGCTGCCGCCATCGCGGAGCGCTTCGGCGGCCGCGCCGTCGTCAAGGCTCAGGTGAAGGTGGGCGGCCGAGGCAAGGCCGGTGGCGTGAAGCTCGCGTCCGACCCGCAGGACGCCGTCGCCAAGGCCGAGGCCATCCTCGGCATGGACATCAAGGGCCACACCGTCCACAAGGTGATGCTGGCTCAGACCGCGGACATCAAGGAGGAGTACTACGTCTCCTTCCTGCTCGACCGCACCAACCGCACCTTCCTGGCGATGGCCAGCGTCGAGGGCGGCGTGGAGATCGAGGTCGTCGCCGAGGAGAACCCCGACGCGCTGGCGAAGATCCCGGTCGACGCCAACGAGGGTGTGACCCCGGAGAAGGCCGCCGAGATCGTCGCCGCCGCGAAGTTCCCGGCCGAGATCGCGGACCAGGTCGCCGACGTCCTGCAGAAGCTCTGGGTCGTCTTCGTCAAGGAGGACGCCCTCCTGGTCGAGGTCAACCCGCTGATCAAGTCCGGCGACGGCAAGATCATCGCGCTCGACGGCAAGGTCTCGCTGGACGAGAACGCCGAGTTCCGCCAGCCGGAGCACGAGGCGCTCGAGGACAAGGCCGCCGCGAACCCGCTGGAGGCCGCGGCCAAGGCCAAGGGCCTCAACTACGTCAAGCTGGACGGCCAGGTCGGCATCATCGGCAACGGCGCGGGCCTCGTCATGAGCACCCTGGACGTCGTCGCGTACGCCGGTGAGAAGCACGGCGGCGTGAAGCCCGCCAACTTCCTCGACATCGGCGGCGGCGCGTCCGCCGAGGTGATGGCGAACGGTCTGGAGATCATCCTGGGCGACCCGGACGTCAAGTCCGTCTTCGTCAACGTCTTCGGTGGCATCACCGCGTGCGACGCGGTCGCCAACGGCATCGTGCAGGCCCTCGCGCTCCTGGTGAGCAAGGGCGAGGCGGTCACCAAGCCGCTGGTCGTCCGTCTGGACGGCAACAACGCGGAGCTCGGTCGCCAGATCCTGACCGCCGCCAACCACCCGCTGGTGCAGCAGGTGGACACCATGGACGGCGCCGCTGACCGCGCCGCCGAGCTGGCCAACAAGTAAGGAAGGGGACTCAACACCATGGCTATCTTCCTTACCAAGGACAGCAAGGTCATCGTCCAGGGCATGACCGGCTCCGAGGGCATGAAGCACACCCGCCGCATGCTCGCGTCCGGCACCCAGATCGTCGGCGGTGTGAACCCGCGCAAGGCCGGCACCACCGTGGACGTGGACGGCACCGAGATCCCGGTGTTCGGCACCGTGGTCGAGGCGATGGAGAAGACCGGTGCCGACGTCACCGTCATCTTCGTGCCGCCGGCGTTCACCAAGTCCGCCGTGGTCGAGGCGATCGACGCCGAGATCGGCCTGGCCGTGGTCATCACCGAGGGCGTACCGGTGCACGACACCGCCTCGTTCTGGGCCCACGCCGGCGCCAAGGGCAACAAGACCCGCATCATCGGCCCGAACTGCCCCGGCCTGATCAGCCCCGGACAGTCCAACGCGGGCATCATCCCGGCCGACATCACCAAGGCCGGCAAGATCGGTCTGGTGTCGAAGTCCGGCACCCTGACCTACCAGCTGATGTACGAGCTCCGTGACATCGGCTTCTCCTCCGCGGTGGGCATCGGCGGTGACCCGGTCATCGGCACCACCCACATCGACGCCCTCAAGGCGTTCCAGGAGGACCCGGAGACCGAGCTCATCGTCATGATCGGCGAGATCGGCGGCGACGCCGAGGAGCGTGCCGCGGCGTTCATCGCCGAGCACGTGACCAAGCCGGTCGTCGGCTACGTCGCGGGCTTCACCGCGCCCGAGGGCAAGACCATGGGCCACGCCGGCGCCATCGTCTCCGGCTCCTCCGGCACCGCCCAGGCGAAGAAGGAGGCCCTCGAGGCCGCCGGTGTCAAGGTCGGCAAGACGCCGTCCGAGACCGCCCGCCTGGCCCGCGAGCTGATCGCCGCCGCCGAGTAAGGCAGCTGACGCACCGGTCGAAGGCGCCGCCCACCGTGAGGTGGGCGGCGCCTTCGGCGTTCCCGCGGCCGCGGGCGATCAGCCCGCGGCGCCGGTGCCGCCCGACGGGGCGTCAGCACCCGGCGCGGCGGGGAGCGCCGGGCCGCCCGGTGGGTCGACCAGCACCGCCGGCACCCCCGGCACGGGGCTGCACCACGGCGTCTGCAGGCCGGGCGCGGCGTTGCCGAGCGCGGGCCCGGCGCTGCCCGTCACGGCCGACGTGCACGCCGTCGGCACCGGTGGCTCCGGGCGCACCAGCGCGGACGGGCCGACCCCGAACAGCGTGGTGGCTATCGCGGCACCGACCGTCGTGGTCAGCAGCGCGGCCGCGCCGGTCGCCACCCCGGTGTGCAGCCGGCTGTCGGTGACCAGCACCGACGGCGACGGCAGGCGCGGCTGCGGGCAGGCCCGGGTCGCCGCCCGGTGCAGCAGGCCGCCCAGCCGCTCACCGAACGCCGGATCGTCCGGGTCCGCGCCGACCAGCTCCGGCACCGCCGCGGCCAGCGCGGCCCGCGCCGCGCGCACCCGCCCCGCCGCCGCGGCCGTGCTCGACTCCACCTCCACCGCCACCCGCTCGACGGGCAGCCCCAGCGTGTCGTGCAGCACCAGCGCCCGCCGCTGCGGCCGCGGCAGCCGACGCAGCGCCTTCAGCAGCGCCCGGTCACGGTGCGTCAGCCCGGACTCCGGCTCCGGACCCGCCGGCTCGCCGCCGACCCGGATCCGCCGGTGCGGCCACCCCCGCAGGTGGGCGCGGCGCGGCCCGCCCCGGTGCCACGGCGACAGCGTCAGCTCGAACGACTCGCCGCGCACCCACGCCTCCGGGTCGGGCAGCGTCCCGACCTCCGCCCAGCGGCGGGCGGCCGCGCCGAGCGCCAGGTGCGCGCAGTGGACGGCGCGGTGGCGGCTGCCGGTGAGCAGGAAGGTCTGCTGCACCAGGCGGGTGTGGACGCGGGCGCAGAAGTCCGCGAAGTCGGCGACGACGGCGGGCTCTGACGGGGCGTCGGCGGCGTTGACGGTGGCGTGCGCGTGCCCGGGATCGGGGTGCACGGGGTCCGGGTGGACGGGGTCGGGGTGCCGCGCGTGGGCCGGGGCGGCTGACTCGGCCGGCTCGGCGGGCCTGTCGGGCTCGGCGGGCTCGGCCGGTGACGGGGTGTCGGCCGGGGCCAGGGCGGCGGCGAGGGCGATCGCCTCCTCGCGGGTCTGGACGCCGAGCTTGCGCATCGCGCGGTTGAGGTGGGCGCGGGCGGTGGCGGGGGCGATGCCGAGGTGGGCGGCCATCGCGCGGGCGTCGTCGCCGGCGACCAGGCGGGCCAGGACCTGGGCCTCGCGCGGGGCGAGCCTGCGCAGCAGCAGGGCGGCGTCCTCGTGGGCCCGGGGCGACGGTCCGGTGGTGGGTTCGGGCTCGGCGGTCGAAGGTGTGGTCACCGAAGTCCTCCGCTGCGGGTCCGTCGCAGAAACAGGCACATAATCCGATAATCCGGGACACGGCGAAGGTTCGCCCGTTGACACCGCGCAACGGGTGGCCTTGGCAGCATGAAGGCCATGACGCAGCTGATGGGCCGTCCGATCCTGGGCCTGCCGAGCGAACTGGACAGCCACTCCACCCTCGCCGACCTGCTGACCGGAGTCCGCACCGCGCTGCTCACCTTCTCCGTGGTCGCCGTCCCGGTCTTCGGCCTGTGGGTGCTGGCCCCGTACGGCGACGACTCGGCGCAGGGCGCGGCCCGGCTGGCGTTCGCGCTCTGGCTGCTCGGGCACGGCGCGCCATTGGCCCGGGGCCCCGAGGGGGTGCCGGTGACGGTCACCCCGCTGCTGCTCACCGCCGTCGTCGCGCTGGTGCTCGCCCGCGCCGGACGGCGGGTGGCCCGGCGCTCCGGAGGGCGCGGGCGGCCCCGTTGGCGCTCCCCGCTGGCCCTGTGCGCCGGATACCTGCTGGTCGCCGCGGCGGCCGTGGCCCAGTGCGCCGACGTGCGGGCCGAGTTGCGCGCCCGCCCGGTCGCCGACCTGGCGGCCGTCGTGCTGCTGACGGCGGGTTCGCTCGGCTACGGGGTGTGGAGCGGGCACGGCCGGCCGTGGACGTCCGGGCGGCTGCCGCTGCCGCCCGCGCTCTGGCCGGACGGGGCTGGCCGGGCGCTCGGCCGGGCCCTCGGCAGCTGGTCGCTGGCGCTGCTGGCCGGCGGCGGGGCGGTCTTCACCACGGCGGTGCTGCTCGGCTCCGCCGGGCAGAGCGCCCAGCGCCTCGGCGGCGGCCTCGCGGGCTGGCTCGGCATGCTGCTGGCCTGCCTGGCGCTGCTCCCCAACGCGCTGACCTGGACGGCGGGTTACACCCTCGGCCCGGGCTTCGAGCTGGGCACCGGCAGCCTCGCCGGCCCGCTGCACACCCGGATCGGCGCCGTCCCCGACTTCCCGCTGCTCGCGGTGCTGCCCGCCGACGGCGGCCCCGACTGGCACCTGCTGGCCTGCGCCGCCCCCCTCGCGGCCGCCGTGCTCACCGCCCTGCTGCTCGGCCGCGCCGCCCGGCGCTGGACGCTCGCCCAGGCCGCGACGGTGGCCGGCTGCACCGCCCTGGCCGCCGCCCCGCTCGGCCTGCTCGCCGCGTGGTCCGCGGGCGGTGCGCTGGCCTCCGGCCGGATGTCCCGACTCGGCCCCGTCGCCTGGCAGTTCGGCCTGGCCCAGACGGGCTGGCTGCTGCTTCTGGCGGTCCCCGGCGCACTCCTCGCCCGCTGGTGGCACACCCGCCGGGAGGCCCGGGCGGCCTCCCTGGCGATCCAGGTCCGGGTCGGCGTCTACCGGCTGGTGTGCCGCCTGGCGGCGTGAGGGGGCCGGTTCAGCCGTCCTGGCCCTCGAAGAGGTTGACCAGCCAGGCGGGGGCGTCCTTGGCGCAGGAACCCGTGCCCGCGTCGGTGATGGACTGGCTCACGCAGTCCAGGTAGTCGTGGTAGACGAACTGGATGGTGAAGGCGCTGATCGACATGACCAGGGCCAGGCCGCCGGTGAGCAGGCCGCTGAGGGCGGCGGGGGTCTGCGGGCGGACGGCGGGGGACTGGTACGGGTGCGCGGGCGGCTCGGCGGGGGCGCGCAGCACGGCGATCGCGTACCAGGCGGCCAGCAGGCCGAGCGCGAAGGCGAAGTAGAAGAGGCCGAAGAGCGCGGACAGCAGGGCGGCGAAGCCGCAGAGCAGGGCGTTGCGGGCGTTGCGGTGGCCGGGCTCGGCGGGGTCGATGCGCGGCGGGGCGGGCTGCTGGGGGGCGGGGCGCTGCGGGTCGGCCCACGGCGGGGGGAGCTGCGGGCGGTCGCCGCCGGGCTGGTCGGGCTGCTCGCCGTCGGCGGACGAGGCGTGCGGGCCGCGGGGACGCCAGGGCTGGTCCGGGGCGTCCGGCGGGGGCGCCGCGAAGGGGTTGCGCTCGCCGCTTTCCTCGCCGCTGCTCATGTGTCGGCCGTTTCTTCTCGTCGGGCGGGGGCGCCGCCCGGTTCGGTGGGGGAGTGGGCGGTCGGTCAATGATCCCTCAGCCGGTTCGCGGCCGTGCGGCACCCCGCCCGTCCGCGGTCGGTGGGCGGGCGAGATCCCCGTCTCAACTACGCGCGTAGCGTTGCCGGGTGGTGACGAGCGGCCTCCTACCAGCCGTTATCGTGGTGACGGTCGGCAGCCCGGACCGGTTCCCGGGGACCCGCAGCGCCGCGGCGCACCCCGGTTCCGCGACCCGGCTGGCGACCCGCCGCCGCCCGTAGTGGCCCCACCGACGGTGGATGTACCAGCGGGCGACACCCGACGTACGGAGAATCGCGCAGTGGCCGCCGCTTCCGCCCAAGTCTTCCCGCCCCGTACCCCCGGACCGGCTCGACTGGTGGTGCTGGTCTCCGGTTCCGGCACCAACCTGCAGGCGCTGATCGACGCCGCGGCCGACCCCGCGTACGGCGTGCAGATCGTCGCGGTGGGCGCCGACCGCGACGGCATCGCCGGGATCACCCGGGCCGAGACCGCGGGCATCCCGGTCTTCGTGGAGCGGATCAAGGACCACCCGGACCGGGCCGCCTGGAACGCCGCGCTGCTCGCCGCCGTCGAGGGCCACGCCCCCGACCTGGTGGTCACCGCCGGCTTCATGAAGATCCTCGGCCCGGACTTCATCGCCGCCTACACCGGGCGGATCGTCAACACCCACCCCGCGCTGCTGCCGTCCTTCCCGGGCGCGCACGGCGTCCCGGACGCGCTGGCGTACGGCGTGAAGGTCACCGGCTGCACGGTGCACCTGGTGGACGCCGGGGTGGACACCGGGCCGATCATCGCCCAGGGCGTGGTGGAGGTCGAGGACGCCGACCACGCCGACGGCGGCGCGGCGCTGCACGAACGCATCAAGACTGTCGAGCGCAAGCTGCTCGTCGACGCCGTGGGCCGGCTGGCCCGCGAAGGACATCGCATCGAGGACCGAAAGGTACGGATTCCGGCATGAGCGCCGCCTCCACCAACGCCCCCGTCTCCGAGAACGTGCGCCCGATTCGCCGCGCGCTGATCAGCGTGTACGACAAGACCGGTCTGGAGGAGCTCGCCCAGGGCCTGCACGCCGCCGGGGTCGCGATCGTCTCCACCGGGTCGACCGCCGGGCGGATCGCCGCCGCGGGCGTCCCGGTCACCGAGGTCTCCGAGCTGACCGGCTTCCCGGAGTGCCTGGACGGCCGGGTCAAGACCCTGCACCCGCGGGTGCACGCCGGCGTCCTCGCCGACCTGCGGCTGGAGTCGCACCGCGCGCAGCTCGCCGAGCTCGGCGTGGAGCCGTTCGACCTGGTCGTGGTGAACCTGTACCCGTTCACCGCCACCGTCGCCTCCGGCGCCACCCCGGACGAGTGCGTCGAGCAGATCGACATCGGCGGCCCGTCGATGGTCCGCGCCGCCGCCAAGAACCACCCGTCGGTGGCCGTGGTGGTCGACCCGGCGCGCTACGCGGACGTCCTGACGGCCGTTCAGGGCGGCGGCTTCGACCTGCTGACCCGCAAGCGGCTGGCCGCCGCCGCGTTCGCGCACACCGCCGCGTACGACGTGGCCGTCGCCTCGTGGTTCGAGAACTCCGGCTACACCGAGTCCGAGGACGCGTTCCCGTCCTTCCTCGGCGCCACCTGGGAGCGCGACAACGTCCTGCGCTACGGCGAGAACCCGCACCAGCGGGCCGCGCTGTACACCGACGGCACGGGCGGCCTGGCCGGCGCGCAGCAGCTGCAGGGCAAGGAGATGTCCTACAACAACTACGTGGACACCGACGCCGCCCGCCGCGCCGCCTACGACCACGCCGAGCCGGCCGTCGCCATCATCAAGCACGCCAACCCGTGCGGCATCGGCACCGGCGCGGACGTCGCCGAGGCGCACCGCAAGGCGCACGCCTGCGACCCGGTCTCCGCGTACGGCGGCGTGATCGCGGTCAACCGCCCGGTCTCCGTCGAGCTGGCCGAGCAGATCGCCCCGATCTTCACCGAGGTCGTCGTCGCCCCCGGCTACGAGGACGGCGCGCTGGAGGTGCTGGCCAAGAAGAAGAACCTGCGGGTGCTGGTCGCCCCCGAGGCGCCCGCCGACGCGCTGGAGGTCCGCCGGATCTCCGGCGGCGTGCTGCTGCAGGAGGTCGACCGGGTCGACGCGGCCGGTGACGAGCCGTCGACCTGGACGCTGGCCACCGGTGCGGCGCTGTCCGCCGACGAGCTGGCCGAACTCGCCTTCGCCTGGCGGGCCTGCCGGGCCGTCAAGTCCAACGCGATCCTGCTGGCCAAGGACGGCGCCTCGGTCGGCGTCGGCATGGGCCAGGTCAACCGGGTCGACTCCTGCAAGCTCGCGGTGGAGCGGGCCGGCGAGCGCGCGGTGGGCTCCTACGCCGCCTCGGACGCCTTCTTCCCGTTCGCGGACGGCCTGGAGATCCTGCTCGCCGCGGGCGTCAAGGCCGTGGTGCAGCCCGGCGGTTCGATCCGCGACGAGGAGGTCGTGGCGGCCGCCGAGAAGGCGGGCGTGACCATGTACCTCACCGGGACCCGGCACTTCTTCCACTGACGCGCCCCTGGCGCGGTGACGCCGAAGGGCCCGCACACCGGACGGTGGGCGGGCCCTTCGGGGTGCCGGATCACTGGGTCTTGACGACCACGGTGTTCATGACCTTGTCGGCGAAGGTCTGGCGCTTGGCGTCCCACAGCGGCCACAGGTAGCCGATGCAGCAGGCGAAGCTGTCCAGCGCGTGGCAGAGGTGGCGGACGAACGCCATGCCGAAGCCGATCGGCTGGCCGTCGGCCTCGCGGACCAGGCGGATGTTCAGCAGCTTCTTGCCCGGGGTCTGGCCGGTGGTGCCGACCCGGTAGAGCAGGAACAGCGTGCCGGCCAGGATGAGCAGGCCGCCCAGCATGATCAGCGCGGTGCCGCCGCCGGAGGCCGACGAGGTGCAGCGGCTGTAACCGTACGAGTCGGTCGAGCACTTGATGCCGCTGGCGCTCATGCCGATGCCGATGCCGTACAGGATGCCGCCGGGCAGGCCGACGATCAGGTAGTCGACCAGCAGCGCCAGGAAGCGGCTGCCCCAGCCCGCGTACGGCGGGACGCCCTGGTAGCCCTGCTGCGGGTAGCCGTAGCCCTGCTGCGGGATGCCGTAGCCCGGGGCCTGCTGCTGCGGGTAGCCGTAGCCGGGCGCGGGGGCCTGCTGCTGCGGGTAGCCGTAGCCCGGGGCCTGCTGCTGCGGGTAGCCCGGGGCCGGGGGCTGCTGGCCGTACGGGTTGTTCGGGTCGGGCGGGTAGCTCATTCAATGCCTCCGGGCAGAATGGGAGTTGGGGACGGGCTGGGGGAAACCCCAGAGGACGGACAGCAGTTGAGCGACCGGCCGGAACGGGAGATTAGCGCAGCGGCCTGACGGTGTCGTGGGTCAGTGGGCAACGCGGGGGCGGCGGATCACGGACGGACGATGCCGAGGCGGTACAGCTGCCACACCCAGGAGAGTGCCGCGGCGCCCCAGATCAGCACGTTGCGGCGGGAGTTGGACAGCTCCCACCACCAGCGGCCGGGGCCCAGCGGCGCCACCAGCAGGCCCAGCGCGGCCACCACCGTCACCGGGTTCGCGGCCAGCGCGCCCAGCCAGTTGCCGTGGCCCGCCTCGATGAAGACCGTGGTCGAACCACAGCCCGGGCAGGGGATTCCGGTGAACCGCCGCAGCGGGCACAGCACTCCGGGGTCGTGCGCGTCGTGCAGCGCGGCCACCGCCAGCGCCGCCGCCGTCGCGCCGAGCCCGCGCGCCGCCACCCGGGCCCACCGGCCGCGGAACGTGCCGGCCGACTCCCGCCAGCGTGTCACCAGGCCGAACTGCCCGGCGGTGCTCACTTGTTCTGGACCACGAAGATGAACACCAGCAGCGCGATGCTGATCAGCACGCCCAGCGTGCTGATCACGATGCCGCCGATCGCCACCCCGCGGCCCTGACCGGTCTGGGTCGCCTTGTTCAGTGCCGCGATGCCCACGCCGATCCCGACCAGGCCCAGCAGGCCGCCGTAGAAGCAGCTGGTCAGCACCGAGATCAGCCCGATCGCCGCGGCCGCGGTGGCCAGCGTGTTCTGCTGCGGCGCGGCCGGCACCGGCTGCTGCGGGTAGCCGTAGCCCGGCTGCGGCGCCGGGTAGGGCTGCGTCTGGTACCCGTAGTCCTGCACGGGCGGCTGCTGCTGCGGGTAGCCGTACCCGGGCGGCTGCTGCTGGGGCTGGCCGTAGCCGCCCGCGCCGCCGTACGGGTCGGGCGTCTGGTACGGATTGCTCACTTCGGTTCCCCCGTGCTCTCCCCCGTCGGTCCGACGGCCGGTCAACCGGCCGGATCGGCACATGTGCAGGCCACATCGTCGTGCGCGACGGTCCGGGATGTCCAGTCGGCTCCGGCGTGGCGTGCACAACTGTGGCGCAACCGCAACCCGGGCACACGGGTGCGGAGCCGTCCGGGCGCGTGCTGGACAATGAGGGGTATGACTGCCCAGATTCTCGATGGCAAGGCCACCGCGGCCGCGATCAAGTCCGAACTCGCCGTCCGCGTGGCGGCCCTCAAGGAGCGGGGCGTCGTCCCCGGCCTCGGCACCGTCCTGGTCGGCGACGACCCGGGCAGCCGCTGGTACGTCAACGGCAAGCACAAGGACTGCGCCGAGGTCGGCATCGCCTCGATCCAGCGCGAACTCCCGGAGACCGCCACCCAGGAGGACGTCGAGAACGTCGTCCGCGAACTCAACGCCGACCCCACCTGCACCGGCTACATCGTCCAACTCCCGCTCCCCAAGGGCCTGGACCAGAACCGCGTGCTGGAACTGATGGACCCCGACAAGGACGCCGACGGCCTGCACCCCACCTCGCTCGGCCGGCTCGTCCTCGGCATCGACGGTCCGCTGCCGTGCACCCCGCTCGGCATCGTCGAGCTGCTGCGCCGCCACGGCGTGCAGCTGAACGGCGCCGAGGTGGCCGTGGTCGGCCGCGGCATCACCGTCGGCCGTTCGATCGGCCTGCTGCTCACCCGCCGCAGCGAGAACGCCACCGTCACGCTCTGCCACACCGGCACCCGCGACCTCGCCGCCCACCTGCGGAACGCCGACGTCATCGTCGCCGCCGCCGGCGTGCCGCACCTGGTCAAGCCGGAGGACGTCAAGCCCGGCGCGGCCGTGCTCGACGTCGGCGTCTCCCGCAGCGAGGGCAAGATCGTCGGCGACGTGCACCCCGGTGTCGCCGAGGTGGCCGGGTGGATCTCGCCGAACCCCGGCGGCGTCGGCCCGATGACCCGCGCGATGCTCCTCAACAACATCGTCGAGGCGGCCGAGCGCCGCGCCGGCATCTGATTCCGGTGCCCGGCATCAAGGGGCGCAGCCGGCGCCGACCGCTGAACACCGAGGGCACCCTCCCGCCGGAGGGCTCCGCCGCCGCGCTCGGCCGCGGCCACACCCTGCCGCTGCGGCAGTGGCCGATCACGGTGGTGCTCGCCGTCGCCGTCATCGGCCTGCTGGTCACCTGGGCGGGCCACTTCCGGCCCGGCCTGCTGGTGGTCGGCGGCGCGCTGGTGCTCGGCGCGCTGCTCCGGCTCGGCCTGCCCGACGTCGGCCTGCTCGCGGTGCGCAGCAGGTTCACCGACGTGACGCTGATGCTGGTGCTGGGCGGCGCGATCGTGCTGCTCACCCTGGTGGCCCAGCCCGACCCGTGGCTGCGGCTGCCGGTGCTGGAGAACATCGGCCGGCTGATCGGCCATCCGGTGCACTGACCGGGCCGTCGGTGTACCGGCCGCTCCGTCGGTACACCGAACAGGGCGGCCCGCGCGGGCGGTTCGAGCGGTGGCGGACGCCACGTCACCGCTCGCGCGGGGCACCGGAGGCTTGCGATAGCCTTGCCCAGGTCTCTCGATATCGAGAGATCATCCTCGGCTCCGGCGCGACGGTGCGCCTGGGGCGCCTGGCGATATGCAGGAGAAGGTTGAAATGACTAGCACCCCCGTCAACGTCACCGTTACCGGAGCGGCCGGCCAGATCGGTTACGCGCTGCTCTTCCGCATCGCCTCCGGTCACCTGCTGGGTGCCGACGTGCCGGTGAACCTGCGCCTGCTGGAGATCCCGCAGGGTCTCAAGGCCGCCGAGGGCGTCGCGATGGAGCTCGACGACTGCGCCTTCCCGCTGCTGCGCGACATCACCATCACCGACCAGGCGAACGTGGCCTTCGACGGTGCCAACGTGGCCCTGCTGGTCGGCGCCCGTCCGCGCACCGCGGGCATGGAGCGCGGCGACCTGCTGTCCGCCAACGGCGGCATCTTCGGCCCGCAGGGCAAGGCCATCAACGACAACGCCGCGGACGACATCAAGGTCCTGGTGGTCGGCAACCCGGCCAACACCAACGCCCTGATCGCCCAGCGCAACGCCCCGGACGTGCCGGCCGAGCGCTTCACCGCGATGACCCGCCTGGACCACAACCGCGCGGTCGCCCAGCTGGCCAAGAAGGCCGGCGTGACGGTCGAGGACGTCAAGAAGGTCACCATCTGGGGCAACCACTCGGCCACCCAGTACCCGGACCTGTTCCACGCCGAGATCGCCGGCAAGGCCGCGTTCGACGCCGTGGGCGCCGACCAGAAGTGGGTCGAGGACTTCTTCATCCCGAAGGTCGCCAAGCGCGGCGCCGAGATCATCGAGGTCCGCGGCGCGTCCTCGGCCGCCTCGGCCGCCAACGCCGCCATCGACCACGTGTACACCTGGGTCAACGGCACCCCGGCCGGCGACTGGACCTCGATGGGCATCGTCTCGGACGGCTCCTACGGCGTCCCGGCCGGCCTGATCTCGTCCTTCCCGGTCACCGCCAAGGACGGCAAGTTCGAGATCGTCCAGGGCCTGGACCTCTCCGACTTCGACCGCAAGCGGATCGACGCCTCGGTCGGCGAGCTCGCCGAGGAGCGCGACGCGGTGCAGGAGCTCGGCCTCATCTGAGTCCGCTCCCGCTGACGCCGAAGGCCGGGCCCGCCGTGTGGCGGGCCCGGCCTTCGCGCGTGCCGGGGTCAGCCGATCAGATCATCCAGACCTGGTCGGCGAAGGCCGGGTTGCAGTCCCACTGGTAGACGTACGCGCCGGACTCCGGGGTGCGCCAGGAGACGAACGCGCAGCGGTTGCTGTAGGCGTTGCGCAGCTGGTAGCCGCCGGTGGAGACCGGGTCGAGGTACCAGACCTGGTCGGCGAAGCCCGGGTTGCAGTCGTGCTGCGAGACCTGGGCGCCGTTGTCCGGGGTCCAGTGGTAGACGACCAGGCAGCGGTTGGTGAACACGTCGCGCAGCTGGTAGCCGCCGGTGGCGACCGGCTCGATCTTCCACAGCTGGTCGATGTAGGTGCTGTCGCAGTCGACCTGCTGGGCCGGCGCGCCGTTGTCCGGGTTGCGCCAGGACACGTACAGGCAGCGGCTGCTGAGGCTGTTCCGGACCGACACGCCGGGCGACAGGATGTAGCCGGGGGTGCCGGACAGCGTGGCGACCTGGGCGGCGGTCAGCGCGGTGCCGCCCCAGACCTGCGCGGTGGACAGCGCGCCCTTGAACCAGCCGCCGACGGCGGTGGCGGAGGTCCGCGCGGCGCCGGCCCGGAAGGAGCCGGTGAAGCCGGCCACCGCGGTGTGCGCCTTGGTGCCCGCCGACACGCCGTTGATGTACAGCGTCATGGTGGCGCCGTCGTAGACCGCGGTCAGGTGGGTCCACGCCTCGGCCTGGACGGTGCCGCTGCCGGGCCCGGGTCGGGCACAGTCGGTGCCGGCGCCCGCGGTGTCGGCGGTGGCCATACAGAACGTCCACTGGTTGGTGGCGGAGTCCGCGTTCAGGGTGAAGCCAGCGGTCTGCGCGCCGTCCTGGGAGAGCACGGTGCCGCCGGCGGCCGAGGCCTTGGCCCACACCGACACGGTGAAGGCGCCGTTCAGGGCGGCGGCCTGACCGGCCGTCAGGGTGCCGGCCGCGCCGTCCAGGTGGACGTCCGGGTTGAACAGGTCCTTGGTGCTGAAGGTCGCGCCGGTGGCCGAGCCGGTGAACGGCGCGGTGCCGATCACGTCGGCGGCGGTGGCGGCCTTCGCGCCCTCGGTGCGCACGTCGCCGAGCGGCCAGGCGTGCGTGGGGGCGACCAGGTTCTGACCGGTCTGCGAGGCCAGCGTGGTGCCGTCGAAGAGGCTCGGGACGGCCTTTCCGGAGCTGTCGACGGACCAGAGGTCGACGGTGCCGTCGCGGTTGATGTCGGCGGCCTGCAGGACCGGCTTGGCGGCCGAGGTCCAGCCGCTCGCGGCGAGCTTGACCGGCGCGGTGGGTGTCGCGCTGGTGCCCTGCACCAGGTTGGTGGCCAGGTTGGTGAGGACGGTCGGGCTGTAGTACCAGAGCTCGCCGGTGGTGGTGTTGCGGGCGTACAGGGCCGGCAGGTTGTTCACCAGCGCGGTGGTGATGGTCCAGCCGGTCCAGTCGGCGCCGCCGGCCGGGTTGGCGCTGGTCAGGATGGTGCCGTTGTCGGCGGCGCCGTACGCGCCCGGGCTTCCGGTGCCGCCGGTCAGGGTGAGCTGGCCCTTGAAGAGCATCAGCAGGCCGGGAATGCCCGGCGTCTGGACGCTGGCGGTCTCGTAGAGCGCGCCGGCGTTGGCGATCTGGGAGGCCTTGGAGCCGCCGACGGAGGCGGTGAAGACCGGGGATCCGACGTTGGCCTGGGAGCCGGAGACCGGGTTCAGGACCGAGCCGTCGCCGTTGCCGTAGAGGATGCTGGCGGAGCCGGTGGCCGGGTTGTAGGCCAGGTAGTCGTTGAAGCCGTCACCGGTCGCGAAGTGACCGGTGATCACCTGGGTGCCGTTCCAGTCGGCCGGGCCGCCGTTGGTGTTGACGCCGGTGCCCTTGGCGCCGATGTTGTCGGCGGCCGAGTTGAGCGTGCCGGTGGTGATGCCGGAGGCGAGCCACAGGCCGGACGGCAGGGTGCCCTGCTTGCCGACCACGGCGAGGTCGGTGCGGCCCTGGCCGGTGAGGTCGCCGTCCAGCGCGGTGGCCGGGGCGGCCGCGCCGAAGCTCACCACGGCCGTGTCGCCGATGTTGCCGCCGGGCGAGACCGCGGTCACGTTCAGCGTGTTGACCCGGCGGGTCGGCTTGAGGGTGATGGTCGCGTTGCCGGAGCTGGCGGCCACGGTGCGCGGCGCGCCGCCGTTCAGCTGGTACAGGTAGCTGGACGGGGCGGCGGCGGAGGCGTTCGCCGCGACGGTGAACGAGGCGTCCGTGCCGACCTTGTAGCTGGTGGCCTGCTGCGTGACGGTCGGCTGGCCGGGGACGGACAGGTCGACCGAGAAGCGGCAGGTGGCGCTGGCCGGGCTGCTGAGGCTGCCGTCGCTGCTGACCACGGTCCAGTTGAAGGTGGTCAGCTTCCCGGCCGCAGCGGTCTGCAGCGTGGCGCGCGGGATGACGTAGGCCGCGTTGGTGCCGGCGGTGGCGGCGAGCGTGTTCGAGGCGACGACCGCACCGGTCGCGTTGTCCCTGACGGTGTACGACACGTTCAGGCTGCCGCCGTCCGCGTCGTTCACGCCCGAGTACAGGGTGATGTCGCCGTTGCCGACCACGGTCGGGGTGGCCGCGTCACACGCGGTGCCCGGCGAGGTGAACAGGCTGGTCGGCGCGGTCGGCGCGTGGTTGTACGTGGTCGAGATCGACATCGAGGACGGCTGGAACTTCTTCCAGCCGTACGAGTCGCCCTCGTCCGAGGCCTTCAGGCCGAGGGCGAGGTCGCTCTTGCCGTTGTTCACGGCGGTCTGCATCGCACCGGTCATGTTGAAGCCGACGGACTGGGTGGGGCAGCTGCTGCTGTAGCCGTGCGCCTCCCACTTGGTGTCCTGCCAGTACTTCATGGCCGGCTGGTTGCTCCAGTTGGTGTTGGAGTCGATCCCGTCGTCGGTGGCCCACAGCTCGACGTTGCGGCCGTTGCAGGACGGGGACCAGGTCTCGGTGGCGTAGAAGGTGGAGGCGCTGATCTGGGCGCCGGCCAGCTGCGGGGCGACCGTCATCTGGGCGAAGGCGCGGCCCACGTAGTACGGGGACTGCCAGCCGTTGTAGCCGACGCGCAGGCCGGTGCTGTCGCTGGTGCGCCAGTAGCTCGTGCCGCTGAAGGCGGAGGCGACGTACGTCCAGTTCAGGAGCTGGCCGCCGGCCGAGTACGACGGGTCGATGTACAGCGGCCAGACGGTGTCCTTGCCGGACAGCAGGTCCTGATCCGGCGTCAGGGTGACGGCGCCGTCGCGGTACTCGCTGGTCAGCTTGCCGGTGTGCGCGTGCGCGCCCGCCTCGGCGTGCGAGGAGGCCGCCGGGAAGCCGGACTTGGCGTCCAGCTTGGCGCCGCTCTTCGGCTCGGTGACGGTCGGCGCGGCCTGGTCGGCGGCCGAGTCCCACACGCCGCGGTCGGGGGCGGGCGCGGAGAACAGCGTCCTGCCGTGCTTGTCCTTGGCGGTGAGGTTGCCGGCCTGGTCGGTGGCCAGGTCGACGCCCTTGGCCGTGGTGGCGAAGGACAGCTTCTTCAGCGCCGGGTTGGCGGCGGCCTTGGCGTCCTTGACGACGAAGACCTCGGAGAACCCGCCGAGGGTGTCGGCGGTGACCTTCAGGTC
>NZ_JBFAQR010000084.1:0-24966 GCF_040678815.1 Kitasatospora sp. NPDC049285
CACTCAACGCCTTCGAGATCGCCTTCGACGGCCGACTCTCCGTCGGCCGCCGCTAACTCAACCCAACCGAGTTACACCGTTCACTGGACAGACCCCCGGCGGCGTTTCGCCTGAGCCCCGAGGAATGAGCCGGGTGGGGAGTTCGTGGCGGGCGGGTGGGGTGGTGTCGCCGGTGAGACGGGCGAAGAGGCGGTGGGCGGCGAGGGTGCCGAGGGCGGTGGGGTCCTGGGCGACGACGGTGAGGGCGGGGGTGAGGAGGTCGGCGAGTTCGAGGTCGTCGAAGCCGACCATCGCGGGTCGCGGTCCGGCGGGCAGGTGGTGCAGGGCGGCGAGGGTGACCCGGTTGTTCGCGGTGAACAGCGCGGTGACGGGATCCGGCCCGGTCAGCAGGCGGCTGACCGCGGCGGCGACCCTCGCCGGGTCGGTGGGCCCGCTGTCGATCCACCGCTCGTCGACGGGAAGGCCGGCCTCGGCCATGGCGGTGCGGTAGCCGCGTTCGCGTTCGGCGCTGGTGTGGATGTCCGGCTGGTCGCCGACGAAGCCGATCCGCCGGTGGCCGTGGGCGATCAGGTGCGCGGTGCCCGCTCGTGCGCCGCCCGCGTTGTCGCTGAGCACCGCGTCGGCCGCCAACTGCGCGCCGGGCCGGTCGAGGAAGACCACGGGGGTGCCGGAGGCGATTTCGGGCAGCAGGTACCGGTGGTCGTCGCCCGCCGGGACGACGAGCAGGCCGTCCACCCGCCGGGCGCAGAACGCCAGCGCCAACTCCCTTTCCCGCAATGGGTCTTCCCCACTGGAGCCGGTGAAGAGCAGGCACCCTTCGGTGGCGGCGACCTCTTCGACGGCTCGGGAGAGCGCGGAGGAGAAGGGGTCGCTGATGTCCTCGAGCAGCAGGGCGACGCTCGCCGTCCGCCCGGTGCGCAGCAGCCGCGCGCTGTCGTTGCGGCGGAACCCGAGCGCGTCGATGGCCGTTTGGACCCGCGCCGCGGTCTCCGCGGTGACGCCGGGCTCGTCGTTGACGACGCGCGAGACGGTCTTCAGGGCGACGCCGGCCGCCGCGGCCACGTCCTTCATGGTGGGCCGGGATCCGGTGCGCCCGCTGCTGGTCATGCCCCGGAGGATAGTGCGCGTACCAGCTCGGTCCAGGCGGCGGCCAGCAGGCGGTGGCCGCGCTCGGTGGGGTGGACACCGTCGGCGGCGATCGCCTCGGGGCGGCCGGCGGCCACGGCGGCCTGGTTGAGCAGTCCGTCGGCGGCGAGCAGCAGGGCGCCGAACTCGGCCGCGAGGCGGCGGACGGCATGGATGCGGGGATCGAGGTCGGTGCGCCAGGTCCACTGCTCGGCGGTCACGGGGACCAGGAACGGCTCGATCAGCACCAGCCGGGGCGCGCAGTGCTCGTGCAGGCGGGTGAGCAGTCGGCGGTACTCGTCCTCCCACAGGTCGACGGGGCTGGGCAGGCCGGAGTCGTAGCGTCGCCAGGTGTCGTTGACGCCGATCATCAGGGAGACCAGGTGCGGGCGGTGGGCGAGGGTGTCGGTGTCCCAGCGGTCGCGCAGGTCGGTGATGCGGTTGCCGGAGACGCCGCGGTTGAGCACCGTCAGGCCCGGGTTGGCGGCGCGCAGGCGGTCGGCGGCGAGGGCGGCGTAGCCGTGGCCCAGGTCGGCGGCCAGTCGGCGGTCGCGGCCGGCGTCGGTGATGCTGTCCCCCTGGAACAGCACGGTGGCGCCGAGCGGCAGGGTGGGCGACATGGCGGCTCCTCGCAGGTGGGGCCACCGCCCGGGCGGGCTCCCCGGGCGGCGGGCGGGACTTGGCGGCGCACACGTGGCGTGCCTGGGACACCGGACGTGTCAACGATCGTGCAGCGTGCTGACGTTAACTCAGCCGGCCGACGAGCCGGCCATCGCCCTGGCATGGTCGACGAACAGCCGAGCGGCGGTGCGGGGCGGGTCGGCCGGGCCGTCGTTCCACACGATGCGGTGTCCGTCGTGGTCCGCGTAGAAGGACCCGTCGTCGACGCGTGAGGTGAGCAGCCAGAACTGGTCACCGGCCGCGCCGTCGGCCAGCGCGGCGGCGGTGTCGGGGATGCCCCGGCCGACGTCGATCCGCAGCCCGAACTCCTCGACGACGACGGGCTTCCCGAGCGCACGACCGTCGGCGAGGTGCTCGGTGATCCAACGGGTGCCCCGGCTGGTGGCGTCGGTGCCGGGTTTGCTGCCGGCGATCTCGCCCCAGTCCTGCGGGCAGACGCGGACGGTGCCGTTGTCGAGGGCAGGCAACGCGGTGGGCCGACGCCAGTTCACGCCCTCGTACGCGCTGTACGGGTGGGCACCGTCGACGGCTCGGCCGTGGGAAAGTCGTCGGTCAGGCCGAGGAACGAGCCGACGTACTGCTGCATGCCGCCGCAGTCGGGCCGGTTGTTGACCAGCGGCAGGAGCAGCCACAGGCCGACCTGCCCGGCCTTGCGTGCCGGCGCGGAGTTCTCGCCGCCGGTTCTGCCACCGGCCGTGAGCACGACCATGGTCGCGGCCGCGACGGCCACCCATCCCCGCGCATCTCGCTCACCCTTCGGACGATCGTCTACGTATCGGGGAAAGCCGCAGCCAGCGGAGCGAACCCAACCTCCCGGGCCGCTGGACGCTCGATGTAGACAACGTTGTCATCGGACGTCAGAATCACCTGGAACCATGGGCGGTGCCTCGCCCTGCGCGGCTGCCGCGCCCCCGCCCCACCCCCGGAGCCATCACGATGAGTCACCACCTGCACGGTGCCGCCCTGGCTGACGAATCCACTGGGCCCGCGCGGCGTCCGCGCGGACCGCGGCCGCTGCTCGCCGCCCTGGACATCGGCGGCACCAAGATCGCGGGCGGCCTGGTCGACGCCGACGGCGCGCTGCTGCGCCGGTTCCGGCTCCCCACCCCCACCACCGGCGACCGTTACGAGCTGATGGCCGCCGTCGACGCCGTCCTCGACGAGCTGGCCCGCGACCCGCGGTGGGCCGAGGTCCGTGCGGTCGGCATCGGCAGCGCGGGCCCGGTCGACATCTCCACCGGCACCGTCAGCCCGGTCAACCTGCCGGGCTGGCGCGAGTTCCCGCTGCGCGACGCGGTCGCCGAGCACCCCGCGGTCCGCGGACTGCCGGTCGTGCTCGGCGGCGACGCCGTCGCGATGACCGCGGCGGAGCACTGGCGCGGCGCCGCCCGCCCGTACCGCAACGCCCTCTGCCTGGTGGTCTCCACCGGCGTCGGCGCCGGTCTGGTCCTCGACGGCCGCCTGCACACCGGCCCCACGGGGAATGCCGGGCACCTCGGCCACATCAGCGTCGACTTCACCGGACGGCCATGCCCGTGCGGATCACGCGGCTGCGTGGAGGGCCTGGCCAGCGGCACCGCGATCGCCCGCACCGCCGCCGAGTCCGGCTGGCGGCCCGGGCCCGACGGCGACGCCACCGCCGCCGCGGTCGCCGCCGCCGCCCGCACCGGCGACCCGCTGGCGCTCGCCGCCTACGACCGGGCCGCCCGCGCCCTCGCCGCCGGCATCGCCGCCACCGCCACCCTGGTCGAACTCGACGTCGCCGTCGTCGGAGGCGGCGTCGCCACCGCCGGCGACGTCCTCTTCACCCCCCTCCGCCGCCACCTCGCCGCCTACGCCACCCTCCCCTTCACCCGCCACCTCCACGTCACCCCCGCCCGCCTGGGCACCGACGCCGGCCTCGTCGGCGCCGCCGCACTGGCCCGCACCCCGCTCGGCACCACGGCCTGAGCACTGCGCACCGCGCACCGCGCACCGACGGGCGACGCCTGGGGCGCGGCCTCGGAGATCCTTCCGCCGTCCGAACCCTCCCCGGGCGCGCGGCGGGTACGGTGTGAGCCGACGTCAGATCCGAGCCGACGTCAGGTGCGGACGGACCGGGGGGTTCGGTGACGGGCATCGAGAGCGCGATCGGGTACGTGTACGCGTGGGTCCTCCGCCAGGCGGACCCGGTGACCGGCCCGCCGGACTCCGCAGGTGACCACGCGCTGGCCGCGGCACTGGACCGGCTGCACGAGCTGGTCGACCGCATGCTGGGCGAGGACCCCGCGTTCCGGCGGCTGGCCGAGGAGGCCGCGGCGGGACGGCCGCAGCCGAGCGACCGGACGCGGCGGCGCGCGCAGGACGCGCTGGCGGAAGTCGCCGGGCAGGACCCGGAGTTCGCCGCAGCCCTGGACCGAGCGGTGGCCCAGGTGCGGGCCCTGGCCCAGAACAGCGCCACGGGCGTCGACATCCACGCCGCCCACGGCTCCGTGGCCGCCTGGAGCGTGCGGGACGTGACCCTGGGAAACCCTCCGCAGCCGGTTCCGCAGCAGGGCTGAGCGGAACCGGCGCACTGCAGGCCCCGCCCGTCACCGGGCACACGGTGGTCTCCGCCGACCACGGCAGCGTGGCCGTCGGCCACGCCGAGCACGTCCACCAGCACGCCGCGCCCCGTCCTCCGGCCCGCTGGCCGCACCAGGTCGGCGTGCTGCCCCCGCGCGCCCAGTCCTTCCAACACCGTTCTGCCGCCGAGCGGTTGAGGCTCGCGGTCGACAGCGGCGGGACGGCGGTGCTCGGCCAGGTGTTGACCGGCACGGGCGGAGTGGGCAAGACCCAGCTGGCCGCCGACTACGCCCGCAGCGCGTGGCAGCGCGGCGAGGTGGACGTCCTGGTGTGGATCGGCGCGAGCACCCGGTCCGCCGTGGTGGCGCGGTACGCGCAGGCCGCGGAGGAGCTTCTGGCCGTCGAACCGGGCGACCCGGAGCGGGCCGCCGAAACCTTCCTCGCCTGGTTGGAGCCCAAAGCCGGTGACACCCCGTGCCGGTGGCTGGTGGTGCTGGACGACGCCGACGACCCGGCCGAGCTGCGCGGGCTGTGGCCGCCCGACAGCCCGCACGGGCGCACCCTGGTCACCACCCGCCGCCGCGAGGCCGCCCTGACCGGCAGCCGGCGGCGCCTGGTCCCGGTCGGCCTGTTCACCCCCGCCGAGTCCGCCGCCTACCTCGGCTCCGCGCTGGCCGCCCACGACCGCCACGAGCCCGCCCACCAACTCGACGCCCTCGCCGCCGATCTGGGCCACCTGCCGCTGGCCCTCGCCCAGGCCGCCGCCTACCTCACCGACACGGCACTCACCGCCGCCGGGTACCGCCGGCTCCTCGCCGACCGCCTCCGCAGGCTCGCCGACCTGCTGCCCGAACCCGGGGCGCTGCCCGACGACCACGCCGCCACCGTCGCCGCCACCTGGTCGCTGTCCGTCGAACGCGCCGACCTGCTGCGCCCGGCCGGCCTGGCCCGCCCGATGCTCCAACTCGCCGCGATGCTCGACCCGAACGGCATCCCCGTCGCCGTCCTGGCCTCCGAACCCGCCCTCGCCCACCTCACCGCCCACCGCTCCCCCGGCAGCAGGGCGGACCTCGCCCCGGCCTCCGCCGAGGACGCGGCGGGCGCACTACGGGCCCTGCACCGGCTCAGCCTGGTCGACCACACCCCGGACGATCCCGTCCGCGTCCACCGGCTCATCCAGCGCGCCACCCGCGACACCCTCACCACGAGCCGGCACGACACCGCCGCCCTCACCGCCGCCGACGCCCTGGCAGCCGTGTGGCCCGACGTCGAACGCGACACCGACCTCGCGCAGGCGCTGCGCGCCAACACCGCCGCCCTCACCGCCGTCGCCGAGGACGCGCTGTCCGCGCCGGACGCCCACGTCGTGCTGTTCCACGCCGGCCAGAGCCTCGGCCGGTCCGGGCAGGTCGCCGCCGCCCGCGACCACTTCCGGCACCTCGTCGCGCGGACGGCGGACCGCCTCGGCCCGGACCATGCCGACACCCTCGGTGCCCGGCACGAGCTCGCCCACTGGCGGGGGCAGGCCGGTGACGCGGCCGGGGCCGCCGCGGCCTTCGCCGAGCTGCTGGCGGACCGCCTCCGGCTGGTCGGTCCGGACCACCTCGCCACCTTCGGCGCCCGGCGCGAGCACGCGTACTGGCTCGGGAGCGCGGGCGACGCGGCGGGGGCCGTCACCGCCCACCGCGAGCTGCTGGACGACATGCTCCGGGTGCTCGGGCCGGACCATCCCGCCACCCTCGCCGCCCGCCACAACCTGGCCGAATGGCGGGGCGAGGCGGGCGATCCGGCCGGGGCCGCCGCGGTCACCCGGGAGGTGCTGGCGGACCGGCTCCGGGTGCTCGGTCCTGACCATCCCGACACGCTCGCCTCCCGGAGCAACCTCGCCCAGTGGACCGGCGGCGCGGGTGACGCGGCCGGCGCGGCCGCGGCCTTCACCGAGCTGCTGGCCGACCGGCTGCGCGTGCTCGGACCGGACCACCCCGCCACCCTGACCACCCGTCACAACCTCGCCCACTGGCGGGGCGAGGCGGGCGATCCGCCCGGGGCGGCCGCCGGCTACGGCGAACTGCTGGACGACATGGTGCGCGTGCTCGGTCCCGACCACCCCTCCGTACTCACCACCCGGGCCAACCTGGCCTACTGGCGCGGGCAGGCCGGTGACGCCGCCGGCGCCGCCGAGGCGTTCGGCGCGGTGCTGGCGGACCGGCTCCGGGTGCTCGGTCCTGACCATCCGTCAACGTTCATCGCCCGCACCAACCAGGCGCGGTGGCGGGGCGAGGCCGGCGATCCGGCCGGCGCCGAGGCGGCCTTCGCCGAACTGCTGGAGGACATGCTGCCGGCGCTGGGCGCGGACCACCCCGCCACCCTCACGGCCCGGCACAACCTGGCGTACTGGCGGGGTCAGGCGGGCGACGCGCCCGGCGCCGCCGACGGCTTCGCACGGCTGCTGGACGACCGCCTGCGGGTGCTGGGCGCGGACCACCCCGAGACGCTCGGCACCCGGAGCAACCTCGCCTACTGGCGTGCCCGGGCCGGTGACCCGGCCGGCGCCGTCACCCTCATCCGCGGCGTGCTGGCGGACCGCCTCCGGGTACTCGGCCCGGACCATCCCGCGACGCTCGTCACCCGCAGCAACCTGGCCCAGTGGCAGGGCCAGGCGGGCGACGCCGCCGGTGCGGCCGCGGCCTGTGCCGTCCTGCTGGACGACATGCTGCGGGTGCTGGGCCCGGACCACGCCGCCACCCGCGCCGTCCGCCACAACCTCGCCCGCTGGCGCGAGCAGGCCGACGGGGCGGATCCCGCCCGCTGACGGCCGGTCGGCCTCAGGTGGGTGCGGTGTGTCGAACCCCGCACGCGCAGTGGCCATTCGCTACTTGAACCCGCCGTTGCTGTGCAGGAGTTGACCGTTGATCCACTGGCCCGCCGGGGAGCAGAGGAACGCGATGTAGCGCGCGGCGTCCTGCGGGGTGCCGAGGCGGGCGAGCGGGGTCTGGCGCAGCACCTCGGTGCGGATGGCGTCGTCCATCCACCCGGTGTCGGTGGGGCCGGGGTCGAGCGCGTTGGCGGTGACGCCGAGGTGGGCGAGTTCGTGGGCCGCGGCGAGGGTGATCCGGTCCAGCGCGCCCTTGCTGGCGCCGTACGGGAGGTTGCCGACGGTGTGGCCGCTGGTGAGGGCGATGATCCGGCCGGTGCCGAAGGGGCCGGTGAAGCGGCGGCCGAACTCGCGGATCAGCAGCCAGCTCGCCCGGGTGTTGACCGCGAAGTGCCGGTCGAAGCTCTCCGGCGTGGTGTCCAGCAGCCCGGAGTCGACCGACTCGGCGTGGCTGAGCACCAGCGCGGTGACCTTGCCGAGGTCGTGCTCGACCCGGTCGAACACCTGCGCCGGGGTGTCGGGCTCGGCGAGGTCCGCCTCGACGGCGAGGCTGCGCGCGCCGTGCGCCTCGATCAGCGCGCCGATCGCCGCCCGCGCGCCGTCCTCCGCGCCCCAGGCCATCCGCCGGTCGTAGGGCGTCCAGAACGTCCAGGCGATGTCCCAGCCGGCGGCGGCGAGCTGCTCGGCGATGGCCGCGCCGATCCCGGCGGTCCGGCCGACGCCGGTGATCAGTGCCACGGGGCGGCTGTCCGCCCCCGTCTCCACGTTCGTCACGGCGCACGATCCTGACTGCTCGTCACGCATCCGGCAAGCGCTTTCACACCTGCCGACCGACGCAGCGTCACGCCCACCGACGCACCGTCAGACCGCGTGCACCGCCGCCCGGACCGGACCGTCGGGGTGGACGGTGAGGTTGTACCCGGCGTCGGCCGGGGCCTCCCGGAGCTCCAGCCGGTACGCGGGCAGCAGCGCTTCGAGCAGCAGCGTCATCTCCCGCACCGCGAACTGCGCGCCCAGGCAGGCCCGCGGGCCGACGCCGAACGGGTAGTACGCGCCGGGCGCGGGGCGGCGCTCCGCGTCCAGGAAACGCTGCGGGCGGAAGCTCTCGGGCGCGGGCCACAGCACCGGGTCACGGTGCGTCAGGTACGGGCAGAGCAGCAGCGTGGTGCCCGGCTCGATCGGGTGGCCGCCGAGCGTGTCGGCCTCGGCGGCGTGCCGGGGCATGATCCAGGCGACCGGGTACAGCCGCAGCGTCTCGTCGATCAGCGCACGGATCGCAGCGGCGCGCTCGGCGGACCCGGCCGGGCCGGCGTCCAGCGCCCAGTCGCGGACCTCCGGGTGCTCGTCCAGCAGCAGGAACAGCCAGCTGAGCGTGGTGGCGGTGGTCTCGTAGCCCGCCACCACCAGGGTGAGCAGCTCGTCGCGCACCAAGCGCTCGGTGTAGTCCGGGAGTTCCTCGGCGGCGCGGAGCAGGACCTGCAGCAGGTTCGGCTCCGCGGTCTGCTGCGCGAGGGCGACGGCGTGCGCGGCCGCGGCGTCCGCCCGGGCGACGGCCTCGGTGAAGTCGGCGGTGCTGTCGCCGGTGGCGGGCGCGAAGGCGGGGATCGCCGCGAGCGAGTCGCCGGCGGCCATCAGGCCCTGGTAGGTGTCGGGGTCGAGCGGGTGCGCGGTCAGCGAGCGCCAGATCACCTCCAGCGAGAAGAACCGCAGGTCGGCGGTGACGTCCCGGACCTCGCCGGCCCGCGCGGCGTCCTGCCAGCGCTGCGCCATGGCGGCCACCGCGAGCTCGATCTGCGGCTCGTACGCGCGGATCCCGCGCCCGGTGAACTGCGGCTGCAGCAGCTTGCGTTGACGGCGCCAGGGCTCGCCGGCCGCGCACAGCAGCCCGTCGCCGAGCAGCACCTTGGCGCGGTGCCCGTGCTTGACGTAGGTGTCGGGGTGCCGGGCCAGCACGTGCTGCACCTCCTCGGCGCCGGTGACCAGCACGACCTGTCGCTCGCCGATCCGGAAGCCCGCGACCGGCCCGAGCCGAGCCGCCGCCGTGAGCAGGTCGACCAGTCGGCCGCCCTCCGCCCGCCAGCGGAGCAGTTCCTCGGGGTCGAGTTCGGGAAGCGTGCGGGTGGCTGCCGTGGCCAAGGCGGGTCTCCTGCTCGACGTGCTGCTCGACTGCGCGACGCCGCCCACCCTAACGGAGAGTGGACGATCGATCCCACCCCGCGACGGCCAGCACCAACCCCGCTGCCGGTCAGTCGAGTTGACGATCACTCACCTCCCGTCCGCCGTGCCACCCGGAAATCCACGGGACACCTCGCGCCGCGTCCTGCTAGCGTGGACGGCATGAAGCGCGCTGCCATGCTGACGACGACGCCGGAGAGTGTCCCGGCGCGCTGACTGCTGTTCTTCACCAAGCCCCGGGGCCGAGCGCCCGGGGCTTTTTGCGTGCGTCCGCGGCGGCTCGGCTCCCATCCGATGAGGAGACCGCCATGCACGACCACCGCCGACTCGGCCGCGAGCTGGGCCTGTTCGACACCGACCCGCTGATCGGCGCGGGGCTTCCGTACTGGCTGCCGGACGGCGCGGCGGTACGCCACAGCCTGGAGGAGTTCGTCCGCGGCCTGGAGCGCCGCGCGGGGTACCGGCACGTGTATTCGCCGGTGCTGGGGAAGAGGGAGTTGTACGAGATCTCCGGGCACTGGTCGCACTACCGGGACGACATGTTCCCGCCCATGGACGCGGGCGCCGCCTCGGGCGAGGACGCGGAACCCGGCCCGGACGGCGAGCAGTTGGTGCTGCGGCCGAGCCTGTGTCCGCACCACGCGGTGATGTTCCGTTCGTGTTCCCGTAGCTACCGCGAACTCCCGCTGCGGATGGCGGAGTTGGGCGGCATGTTCCGCTCCGAGCGGTCGGGGGTGCTGGGCGGCCTGACCCGGGTCCGGGCGATCCAGCTGAACGACGCGCACATCTTCTGCACCCTGGACCAGGTGGCCGAGGAGGCCCGCGGCGCACTGGAGCTGATCGCGGTGGCGTACCGGGCGATGGGCATCGTCCCGTCCCGCTACCGGCTCTCGCTGCCCGGCGCGGGCGGCAAGTACGTCGCCCGGCCGGAGCTGTGGGAGCGGGCCACCGCGCTGCTGGTCGAGGTGCTGGACGGGCTCGGCATCGCGTACGAGGCGGAGGAGGGCGAGGCCGCGTTCTACGGGCCGAAGATCGACATTCAGGTGGTGGACGGTGCGGGCCGCGAGTCCACCCTCTCCACCGTGCAGGTCGACTTCCACCAGCCGGAGCGGTTCGGGCTGGAGTACGTCGGACCGGACGGGGCCAGGCACCGGCCGGTGATGGTGCACCGCTCGATCGTCGGCAGCGTGGAGCGCGCGGTCGCCCACCTGATCGAGCAGCACGGCGGCGCGTTCCCGGCCTGGCTGGCGCCGGTCCAGCTGGCGGTGCTGCCGCTCGGCGACGAGCAGCACGCGGCGGCCGAGGAGCTGGTGCGCCGCTGCCTGGAGCTGGACCTGCGGGCCGAGCTGCTCGGTGCGGACCGCGGCTCGCTGGGCGCCCGGGTCCGGGAGGCGCGGCTGGCCCCGTACCAGGCGGTGCTGGGCCCGCGCGAGGCGGCGGACGGCACCCTCGCACTGCGCCTGCGCGACGGCCGCCGACCCGATGCGCTGCCGGCGGAACGGGCGCTGGCCCGGATCGCGGAGGTGATCGCCGGCCGCAGCGCCGAGCTGTGGTGACCCGTCACCGGGCTGTCGGCGGCTCCCTGTGGTGCGTTCCACAGCGAGCCGCCGGCGGACCGGCCGCGCGGGTGGGCGAGGCGTCCGGCGGCCTTGCCGCGTCGCGCCAACCCCCGTTTATCCAGGGCTTATCCGCGAGCTGGGCGGATACCGGGGCGACGGAGGCGGCCTCGTCCGGAGGGCGTTTCGCGTGGCATACTCCGGGACCATGACCGGCAAGCACGCGACCAGGGCCCTGCGGGGCGCGGTGTTCACCGCGCTCGCCGTGCCGCTGGCCGCGTTCGGCCAGGTGGCGATCACCGGCCGCGCGCTGCCGCTCACGCTGGTCGCGGCGGCGGGTGTCGCCGTGTTCCTGCTGGCGGTGCTGCTGGACGGTGCGCGCCGCCACTTCCTGCTGCTCTCCTCCGTGCTGCTGCCGGTGGAGCTGCTGCTGAACACCGCCTTCAACCTCGGCCAGGACGCCTGTGCGGCGCCCGCGCACGGGGTGAACCTGCTGGTCTGCGGCGGCGACTCGGTCGGCGGCTCGCAGCTGTTCGCCGAGTGGACGCACCACTCGCCCGGCCTGCTGCGGCTGCTGGTCCTCGGCGTGCACCTGGCACTGGCCCTCGCGGCCGCCGCCTGGCTGCGCCTGGCCGACGCCGCACTGGACGGCCTGGCGGACGCGGCCCGGGCGGTGGCCCGCCTGCTGCCCGCCCCGTGGCGGTCGCTGCTGCTCGCCGCCCTGCCGGGCTGCCCGGCCGTGCTGCTGCCCCCCGCCGCACCGGAGCCTGCGCTGCGCCGTCCCCAGGACGCCGTCCACTCCCCCGCCCCTCGCCGCGGTCCGCCGGAGCTTGCGCTCGCCTGCTGACGGCCCGTCACCCCGTGTGGTGGCGCCCCGGTCCGTCAACGGGCATTCGCCAGCCCACCTTTCCCCCTTGACCGCGTCCGGCCGCGCCGCTGTGCCCGCCGGGACGCGAAGGAGACGACGGACCATCATGACCACCACTCCCCAGCAGCCCACCCCCGGTACCAACCCCGCCAGCAACCCCGCCCCGAACGCCCGCAAGCGCCTGCAGGAGGCGCAGCGCCAGGAGGCCAGGGCGGCGGTGCGCCGCCGCCGGACCGTCGTCGCGGTGTCGATCGTCGCCGCGGTCGCGGTGGTCGCGGGCGGCGCCGCGCTGGCCGTCTCCACGGCCGACGACAGCGGCACGTCCGCGGCCGCCACGTCGGTGGTGACCCCGGCGAACGCGGGCGGCGCGGACGGCACCGTGGTCGTCTACGGCAAGGCCGACGCCCCGCACACCCTGGCGGTGTACGAGGACTTCCGGTGCCCGATCTGCGAGCGCTTCGAGACCTCGACGGGCAAGACCGTCCAGCAGCTCGCCGACCAGGGCACCTACAAGATCGAGTACCACCTGGCCACATTCCTGGACGCCAACCTGGGCGGTCAGGGCTCGCGCACCGCGCTGGCCGCGGCGGGCGCCGCGCTGAACGAGGGCGTGGACAAGTTCAAGGCCTTCCACGACGTGCTGTACGCCAACCAGCCCGCCGAGAGCGAGGACGGCTTCGGCGACGTCAACCGGATCCTGGACCTCGCCGGGCAGGTCCCGGGCCTGAAGACCGACGCCTTCACCAAGGCCGTCACCGACGGGACCTACAAGCCGTGGGCCGCGAAGGTCGCCACCGCGTTCAACAAGTCCGGCGTCCAGGGCACGCCGACCGTGGTGCTGGACGGCAAGTCGCTGAACGTGATCGGCAAGGACGGGCAGGCGCTCACCGGCGACCAGTTCACCGCGCTGGTCAAGCAGACGATCGGCGGGTGACGCCGTGACGACCACCGCCCGGACCACCGTCCGGACCGCCCTCGCGGGCCCGGTCCCCGCCTCCCGCGGCTTCGGCCGGCTGCTGCTGTTCGCCGGACTGCTCGGCCTGGCCGCGTCCGCCGTGCTCACGATCGACAAGATCAAGCTGCTGAAGAATCCGTCGTACCAGCCCGGCTGCAACATCAACCCGATCATCAGCTGCGGCTCGATCATGCGCACCGCCCAGGCCGAGGCCTTCGGCTTCCCCAACTCGCTGATCGGGCTCGCCGCGTTCGGCGCCCTCGCCGCCATCGGCGCCGGCCTGCTGGCCGGCGCCGCCCACCGGCGCTGGTTCTGGCTCGGCCTCCAGGCGGGCACCCTGCTCGGCCTCGGCTTCGTGATCTGGCTGATCCACCAGGCCCTGTACGAGATCGGCGCGCTCTGCCCCTACTGCATGGTGGTCTGGGCGGTGGTCATCCCGACCTTCTGGTACACCACACTCCACAACCTCCGCACCGGCACCATCCCCGCCCCGCCCCTCATCCGCCGCCTCGCCCAAGCCCCCCACCAATGGCTGGTCCCGACCGCCGCCTACCTGCTCATCGCCCTGCTGATCCTCAACCGGTTCTGGTACTACTGGCAGACGCTGCTGTGAACCGCCCTGACCTGCGCAAACATCGCTGACCCCACCCGGAGCGGGCAAATCACCCGCAAACAGCGCCCTGCTGGTCGCGGCGCGTGCCCGCTCATCACTCTTGGGCACGAGGTGCACGTAGGTCCGCAGAGTGAAGGCCTCGTCGGCGTGCCCCAGGTGGCCGGCGAGGTCCTTGATCGAGCGCCGGGTCCCCGTCCGACGGGCCGTCGTCGGTACGACGGAGCGCCGGCCGGCTCCTCGCTCTTCGAGTCCGTCGTCAGGCCACCGGAGTCACCGCCGAACAGCGAAATCCGGTACGTCCCAGGCCGACCAGTCGTGGCTCGGGAGGACCAACCGGCCATCGGTGGATACCGCCCCGTCGTCGGTGGTCTCCGCGGCAGCCTCGTCCTGGCCGCCCTCGGATGCGCGGGCCCTGGGGTGGAAGGTGAGGAAGGCACCCCAAGAACCTGCCTGAGTCTGCTCCACATAGATCGTCGGCGACTCCGATCCGTCGTCTGCTTCGGCGGGAGCCACGCCAACCCGCGCATTCGGGGCGTACACCACCAGTCCCGTCGCGTCGGCCACCGCCTGGGCGTGCTCCGCCGATTCGCAGCTGAGTAGCACGATCGAGGCCAGCGCCCCGTCCGCTACGGACTTCCTCAGCGCGGCGACGCTGGGCCTGCGCTTCAGGAATCCGCCCAGCTCCGCGCCGCCGATCGGGGAGACATCGCCGTGAGCGCTCTCCAAGGAAAAGCCCTCACGGCCGGCGTGGGCCCCGAAGAAGTACGCGTTCCCCGGGTTCCACGGCACAGGGTGGAACAACCCCGTCGGCTCGAACTCTCCGTTCCGATTCTCGAACCAGGCCAGGTTCCTCAGGGGGCGGAACGTGGGCTCGCGAAGGTGCCATTCGTGGTCGCCGAGGCTGACCCGGCCGATCGGTCGGCCGTCCGCGTCGGCCACCGTCGTCGTGTGGACCGAGCTATCGGTCAGGCGCGTCCCGTCGGCCGTCACCACGTGCCCCGCCGGGCCGCCGAGCGCAGGGTCCACGCCGCCCTTCGACGGCGGATCGATGCGCAGGATGCGCCCATGCGGGGCTTCGGTGCCGTCCACCGTCAGGTAGGGGGCTTTCAGCCCCAGCGACCATCCGCTGTCGGCCACCGGGGCCATGTCCGCCTCGGCCGTCAGGGCGTAGACGGTGCGAGGCGTTCCCGCGGCGTCCAGACCGGCCGCGATCCGGCGCGGCAGGTCGAGCCCGCCGGAGCCGGCGTGCGAGATCGCCAGGACGACCGGGACGTCGGCGGGGAGCTCCCGCAGCGCCGGGTCGGAGACCACCATGGCGGCGAACTCGTCGGCGCGGACGTTGGCGAGGTCTCCGTACGAGTCGGTCATCGGCACTTCGCCGCCGTCCAGGCCCGCCAGCACGAAGTACGGTTCGGGGCCGCCGGCCCAGGGTACGGCGAATCGCCCCAGATCCTGCCGGACGTACGCCGGGTCCTCCGGGTCCCGGTCCTGGTCGACCAGGAGGTGCCGGTAGTCGGCGACACCGGCCCGGAACTCCGCCAGCATCTCGTCAAGGTCCTCGAAGCCCTCCGGGTCGAGGTACGCGCGCCCCGTCGCCCGTGGGCCGCCCTGCGGTCCGAGGGCGCGACTCTGGACCAACTCGCCGCTGCCCGGCACCTCGTGGAGGTCCCGGTCCTCCGTCCCCTCGCCCTCGAAGAACCTCGGCTCCGGGGAGTGCACCGGGTCACCGGGTCGCGGTACGCCCTCCGCACTCCCGTCGTCGGCGTCACCGAAGGGCACCGCGGGCGCGAGGGAACCGGCCAGCTCGCCGTTCAGCCGGTGGTAGCCCTCAGGGCGGTCGGCGGACGCCGGCAGGGCTCCGTCCACCGGGAGGTGAGCCCCCAGACTCTCCACCTGGATGTCGCTCTCGCCCGCGGGCAGCCTCAGCCGCAGCCAGTGGCCGCCCTCCTGCACGGCCAGCCTGCCGGACGAGTCGAAGCCGACGCCGCGGGGCGTGGCCACCACCAGGTGCCCCGGCCCCCACCCCAGCGCCACACCGGCCGGGGAGAGCGGTGGTACGAACCAGAGCGTCCCGTTCGGGGCGTACGCCTCCAGGTCCAGGTGCGGCAGCTTCTCGCGCAGCGCGGTCAGCACCTGCGCCGCGTACGACGACTCTCCGCCGGCCCCCAGGTCGCACGCCGGGAGCTGGAGCGGCCGGACGCCGTCCCACTCGCCGCGCGCATGCAACTCGACCAGCACCGAGGCCAGTTCATCGGGTGTTACCGGTGCTCCGTGCCACACCGGCATGCCGTCGGCAGCCGTGTGCGCGGCCACGGTGAAGAAGCGCTCGTCCACCGGGAACCGCGACACGGCGGCAGCATGCTTGCCCGACGCGTCGCCCAGGAACCGCGCGCCGGGCCCGTGCTGGGTGAGCAGCTCCGACACCATCGCTTGCACCCGCTCACCGCCGCGGTCCGGCCCGGCCGGCTCCGGCGGACCGTCGACCGGCCCGTGCTCGGTGAGCAGCTCCGACACCATCGCTTGCACCCGCTCTCCGCCGCGGTCCGGCCCGGCCAGCTCTGGCGGACCGTCGACCGAGGTGGTGCGGGCGGCGAGGTCCAGCGCGCTCTGACGCTCCCCCCGTGTCAGGGGGCCGTCCCCGGGAATCCTCAGCAGCAGCCGGCTCGTCCGGTCCAAGGCCGCTCGGTCGAAGGGGCCGCTCGCGCCGAACCGGCGCCTGGCCAGCTCGTGCATACCCCGTACACCGCGCAGGTGCTCCACCGTCACCGGCCGATCGTGCGCGACCAGCAACCGCGCCGGGCCGAACAGCACCTCCCGCTCGATCCGCGACACCCGGTGGTCACCAGGCAGGCCGAGGACGTCACGGGTCAACCGGTCCAGACTCTCCGCCATCGGGTACCGGCCCCGATGAGCCGACCGCACGAGCTCCGTCAGCGCCAGACCGGCCGCGAGGTCGGCCACCCGAGGCTCCCTGCCGAGGAGCGTGCGCAGCACCTGGCCCGCCGAGGTCAGCCGCTCGCGGCGCTCGGCCTGCGGGAGAGCGGACAGCTGCGGGACGCTCGCCGCCAGCGTGTCCAACGCCGCCCGGTCCGAAGCCTCGGGCCCCACCAGCCGCTGCGTCCTGGCCAGCCGCACCAGGACCTGCCGGGTGCGGCCCGTCTCCCCGAGCGAGGCCGGTGCCACGGCCAGGACGGGTGCCGGAGGGGACACGGCCGCCCGGTCCTGGCGCAGCCGGGCCGGGGGCGCCGGCCGCCCGGCCGGATTCGCGGCCCGTCCTGGACGCGTCCGGCCCCGAGCGCCACCAGCGGCCGATGCGTCCACCCCGCGGGTGCCGGACGGCGGTGCCGTGGGCCGGGGCAGTTCCGCGACGTGGATCTCGGTCGTGCCGTCGTCGAGTGCGCGCACCTCCGTCACCCGGAACCGGGCACCGGGGGCGAACACCACCACGTCCGCGTGCGGCCCCTGGTCGGGAGCCAGGAGCGCACCCGCGCGGCGCGCGGTCAGCGGGCTGACGACGAACCGGGTCTCCTGGGCGGAGGCCGGCCCGGTGCGTTCCCGTCCCACGACCGGACCCGCCCACAGCGGGTCACCGGTCGGCAGCGCCGAGCGGTCCGCGGCGGCGGCGCGGTAGCGCGCCACCTCGGCCTGGGTCAGGGGCGCGGTGCGGTGGACCGGCCCGGTGACCTCCGGCAGTTCCCGCAGGCCGCGGGCCAGACGCTCCTCCCACTTGCCGTCCCGCAGCGGAATCAGCTGGTGCAGCCTGACGCCGCCCTCGGCGAAGAGGATCACTGCGGCGAGGTCCGACCGGCGTGCCGCGTCGACGGCCTGCACAGTGCTCCCGGCCTGCTGGCGGAGGTACGTCTCGGCGCGTTGCAGGAAGGTCGACATGCTGGCGGTGGCGTCCGGTGCCTGGTCGTCCCGCCGGGACGGGCTGTCGGCGGGGCCCTGCGGTGCGGGGTCCGCAGCGGCGACGACCCGGGGCCGGCCGGAGTTGTCGATGGCCACCGGCTGGGTCGTGGTGGCGGGCGGGAGGTCGGTCGACTGCGACGGGGCGGAGGTCCGGAACTTCGCGGTCGGCAACTGCGTCAGGTCGTCCTGCCAGCGCGTCAGCGCGAACAGCGCGGCGAGCTGCTCCTTGCCCGCGGCGTCCTTGCCGAGCAGGTCGATCATCCGGCGCACGGAGGTGCTGTCGTCGATCAGGGCCTGTCCGTGCAGGTCCTCACCGGTCCCGACCTTCGCGAAGTGGCTGCCCACCGCCTCGCGCGGGGTCCTTGGCAGCGGCAGGCCGAGGTCGCGGTGCGCCGCGACCAGGTCGATCAGCGCCTTGGACACCCGGATGTGGGCCTGGAGCGTGCCCGGGTCCAGGGTCGCGCCCCAGAGCCGGAACTCGGCCCGCGCACTGGTGCGGCCGTCGATGTTGAGGAGGTTCAACCCCCAGTACCGGCCCCGGTTGGGGTTTCGGGCCTCCGCCAGAGTGGCGAATCCGCCCGGCGGCGGTGCCTCGTTGGGCCGGCAGGCTCGCACGCCGCGGTGGGTCGGGTGCGAGGGGTCCTGGGCCAGCCGGTAGAAGGCGTCCTCGTGGTCGCGGAACACCTCGACGGCGTCGCTGTACAGGGTCGACTCGAAGCCGAAGTCACCCGTCCCGATGTTGATGTGGCCGCCACCGGTGCCGCCCGGGGCGATCCCGCCGTGCCGGGTGATGATCTCGCAGGCCTTCCGGATGTTCTCCCAGTGCTGCTTGGTGTCGTACATCACCGGGGAGATCAGCTCGGCCGCGACCCCGATCTCGTCCTCGAACCGCCAGCCGTCGAACTGCTCGGTGTAGCCCTCCGCCACGATGTCGTTGGCTGTGTGGAGCTTGGTCGTCGTGCTCAGACCACTGCGGACGAAGTCGTCCATCATCGCGGCAAGTCGGCGGTCCCGCTCCGCCTGTGGCGTCCCGTCGGGAAAGGTGATGGTGAGCTCGACGCCGATCGGGCGGCCGTCGATCGGCTCGCCGGCGCTGGTCAGCACGCCGTCGGCCTCCAGGTAGGGCACCTTGTGGTCGGTGCCGGCCCTTGCCGCCTCCACGGCCGCGACGAACGCGTCCGGTTCGGACGTGAACGACGGGCCCTGCGCGTGCCACTCCAGTGTCTGCCGGCGCGGCTGGACCAGGCCGGCCTGCCTGCCGAGGTCGGTCAGCCGTCGGAGCGACGAGTGCTCCGGGTCGATCCCCGCGCCCTGGTCGAGTCGCGTCAGCACGGCCGCCGCGGTGGAGAGCCGGTGCCGCCAGTTCACCTCGGACTTCGCATCCGAGAGCGCGTCGCGGTCAAGCAGCTTGAGCGCTGCCTCGACCTGGGGCGAGACCGTGCTGCCCGCGGCCAGCGCGCGCGCCCGATAGGCCACGGCTCGCGCGGCGGTGGCCGGCGCCCTGTCGCGCCAGTCCCGGCCGCTGCCGAAGCGCGGCCCCCAATCCCCGCGCCGCAGGTCGTCGAGGACCACGAGAACCGAGGACTTCCACACCACGGTGCCGACCTGGCTTCGGACGGTGTCGAGCGCCAGGGTGACGTGATCGTGGAACCGGGCGGCCAGCGCCTTCAGCGGCCGGGTCAGGTCGGTGTCGTGCACGAACCGCTGGAGCAGGTCGTCGGAGGGGAACAGCCTGGCTGCGCGGAGCACGGGGTACGCGTCCTCGATCTGCCGCTCCAGGTCGCGCACCTCACGGTAGGAGGGCTCGTCCAAGACCTGCCAGCGTGCCCGGGTGGCCGCCGACCTCGCCTGCGACAGCGCCGACAGCACCACGGCCGCCTCCCGCAGGCTGACGCTCGACTCCCCGGGCCGGTCGCCGACCTCGTCCGCCCGCACCTGGAGGTCGCCCCGGCGGCGGCGGAGTTCCACGTCGAGTGCGATGTTGTACGAAAAGACGCCGGCGTCCCGCACGTCCTGCGGTCTGTTCGACGGGCGGAGGGCACCGCCGTCCAGGAGCTGGTAGCGCTGCTGGTCCGAGCTGAGGGTGCGGCTGTGCAGGGACAGCCGCTCCGCGGCGGCCAGGGCCAGGTCATGGCCGAGGTCGGCCACCAGGCCGAGGATCGCCGGATCGTCCCGGATCTGCGGGGCGGACAGCACCGTGGCCCAATCCCCGGTCGCATTGTCGTCCTGGTGCTGGCTGCCCTCGACCGGCTCGCCGAGCCGGAGCTGGCGGGCCACCTCCGCGGGGCTGACCAGCCGTGGGTGTCCCGGCCTGGAGAGCTCCACACTGCCCTGCGGCCCGGCCAGGCTGACCAGATGGACGGGCGTCAGGTTGCTTCCAGTGGCCGACATATCGGGCCAGACATATCCGTTCGAATAGACGACGGCGATGTCCAGCAGGTAGGGCGGTGCCGCGAGGAGTTCGGAGGCCACCCAGTCCAGGTCGGTGTTCCACCGCCCCGGCGTCATCAGCGTGGTCAGGAGCACGGCCCGCTCCTCGGGGGTGGCGAAGTGCGCCCCCAGCGAGTCGTCCGGCGTATTGAAGAACGTATTCGCTGCCGACGCGAGCTCGTAGCGCAGGGACTGCACATCGTGATCACCGGCGGTGCCGTGCTCGCGCAGCACCGCGAGCACCGCACCGAGATAGCCGTCTCCCCCGCCGAACAGCTCCCCCCGGGCGAGCCCGCGCAGTGCGAGCTGGCTCAGCTGCCAGGCCGTGGGGTCGGGATCGACGTCCTCGTCCGTCGTCGGCGGAAGGACGACCTCGCGGCCGTCGCCGAGCACGGAGTAGTCGATCCACTCCGGCTCGCTCGGGAAGAAGACGAAGTCGTCGTCGGAGTCAGCGGTGTGGTCGACGCCCACATCCCGGCCGTCCGCCGGGTCGGCTTCCCGAACGGCCTGGCCTGCCTCCGGGGTACCGAACTTGACCGCGCCGTCGAGCGGCCGCAGGGCTGCGGCCGAGCCGACCTCGTAGCCGTCCGGGAGTTGCCCGACCACCGGGCCCTCGGTGACGACGGCCGTGTGCCCGGCATCGCCGCTGTCGGTGAACGTCCGCCAGAACGAGGTGTCGCTCTGCACCACCACCGGCCTGCCCTGGGCATCCACGCCCACGTGGTCGGCGACGATGACCTCGCGGTGGGTGGTGAAGTCGGCTTCGCCGTTCACGATCTTGGGCGTCACCCAGACGTCGCCGACGGGTGCCCGGCCGGTGAGCGGGCCGGACACGCCGGGGCGGGGGTTCGCCTGCTGGTGGGCCCAGAGCGCGGTGAGCGCCGCGGGGACGTGGCGCTCCGTCGGTGCGCCGAGGCGGCAGGAGAGGAAGTCGATGCGTGTTTTGCCATCGAGTTTGCCGCTGTCGTGGGCGGCGCGGAGGACGTCGGCGAGTTGTTCGGGGCTGATCGGGGCGCCGTTGTCGCCGATGTGCATCGCCACCACGTAGGTGTCGTCGCGGTGTGGAAGGTGGTCCAGCGTCTGCGCGTAGGTGCGCGCCGCCGCCTCCGGAAGGTTTGCCCCGCCGACCCAAACGCCGGCCGGAATCGACGTGGTGTGCAGCGGCGGCTTCGGCTCGACGCCGCCGCTGCTCGGCGGGTCGATGCGGACGAACGGTCCGCGCGGTCCGGGCACCTGCCGACCGGCCTCGTCCGTCACCGTGGCCGGCATGTAGACCACCCGGTCGGTCGCGGCCGCGACGTCCCGCGCCAACTCCAGGTCCGAGCCGCCGGACTCCGAGATCGTCAGCACGATCGGCGCGTCCGGATGCAGCGACGCCAACACCGGGTCAGCCGCCAGGACGGCGGCGAAGTCGTGCGGCTCGACCTCGGCGTCGCCGCCGCCCTGCGCTGCCAACCGCACACGGTGACCGCTCATCTCGGCCATCACGAAGAACGGCTGCTCGCCACCGGCCCACGGCGCCGGGCGCCGGCCCAGGTCGACCTTGATACGGTTCGGAGCCGAGGCCGACACACCGTCCTCCGACAGGACGTGCCGGTAGTGCGTGGTCTCCGCGCGGATGTCGCCGAGAACGGGGCCGGTGCCGCCCCCCGGCTCGTCCTTTCCGAAGCCGGCCCGGCTGAGGAAGGCACGCCCCGTCGGCCGGCCGCCGGCCTGCGGCGACACCGGGTCGGTCTCCAACCGGAAACCCGAAGCCTGCAGCGAGTGCAGGTCGCGTCCCTGCCGCCCCGCCCCCGCGTGGAAGGCCGGACCCTGCGGCCCGGGGCCGAACCTGACGGTGCCGGGGATGTGGCTCGCGGGGGTATGGGCGTCCGGGTCGGAGACGTGCTCGCTGCGGTACCCGGTGGGTGCGGCGTCCTCGACGGTGCCGCCGGCCGTCAGCAGGCCACCGTGCTCGGCGGCCGTCTCCGCGGTATGCGCGGCATCACCACTGTCGGTGAACGTCCGCCAGAACGAGGTGTCGCTCTGCACCACCACCGGCCTGCCCTGGGAATCCACGCCCACGTGGTCCGCGACCACCACCTCCGGCGCCGCCGACCACTGCGTCACCCCACCCACCAGCTTCGGCACCACCCACACGTCACCCACCGGCGCCCGACCCACCAACGGCCCCGCCACACCCGGCCGAGGATTCGCCGCCTGATGCGCCCACAGCACCGCCAGCGCCTCCGACAGCCCACGCCCCGCCATCCCACCCAGCCGGCACGACAGGAAGTCGATCCGCGTCTTCCCGTCGAACAGACCCAGGTCGTACGACGCCAGCAGAACGTCCGCCAGCTGCTTCGCCGTCACCGGCGCACCAGCCGCACCGACATGCATCGCCACCACGAACGTGTCGTCCCGCCGCGGCAGATGATCCAACGCGGTCAGCGCCGTCCCACCGCCGTGGAACCCCGCCACCGCCGGGTCTCCCACCAGCACGCCCGACCGCGTCCGCTGCACGGGCAACTTCTCCACGACCGTCGCATAGTCGACCGAGATCGTCGCGGTCAGCTGACGCACACCCCGCTCGACCTGCTGCGGCAGCACCACATCGATCGGCGGATCCGCATCCACCCCCAACGCGGCCAACTCCTCCCGCAGCCGCGCCTTCAACTCCCCGACCGTCTCCGCCGCGCGCGCCGGGCCGTTCAACCCACTACCGTCACCCCGACCCGTCACCCGAATCAGCGGCAGAGCCCGACCCTCCCGGTGACGCTCCGCCAACTCCGGCGCCAACCTGCGCGCCACATCCCCGATCACCGCACGCGCGCTGTCCCGCAACTCCGTCGACGCGTACCGGAAGGACACCGACACCGGAGCCAGCGACACCGACACCGGCGAAACCGCGGCAACGGCCCCCGACACCGCACGACCCGCCCCACCCGCCGGGAACAACTCACCCAACGGAATGTCATCCTCTGCACGTTCCCCCGCGTCGGACACCGCCTCGGACGCCGCATCAGCCGCCGCATCGGCCGCTCGCACCAGCTGATCCGCCGCCGACCGGCCGTCGGAGGCCGTCACCAACCCGTCCCGGCGCGCGATGGCATCCACGGCGCTCAACCCGCGTGCCGCACCCGCATCGTTCTTCAGATAGTCCGCCAGCAGCTGCCTTGCGGCGTCCTCCGTCGAACGCCCCGTCAGGTCGTACCCCCGCACCGCCAGGAAGCGCCGCAGCCTCGCCACGTCCGCGTCATGGTTCGCTCCGCCGCTTCCCACCGACGCACCCAGCCCGAACCCGATCCGCGCCGCCATGTCCCGCGTGACCGGCCCGCCCACGATCCGCTCGAAGCGCCCCACGATCGCGTCCACCGCCGCACGCGGTACGGCCCCGGCCCAGACGAACCCCGCGTCCCCGGCACCCGACAACCCGACCAACGGCGCGCGCAGCTCCCGCGCCACGGCGTCGTCGATCAACCCCAACGCCCGCACCCGGTCCACCACCGACGACAACTCCGCCGCCGATGCATCCACCCCCAACACCGTCCCGGTCGGCGTGACCAACACCGGATCATGACCCGCCGACCCGACCCCACCGACCGGCCCCACGGGGGCCGGCACCGCCGTGTCAGCCGGGGCCGCGGCCGTCGTGTCGGCCTGCACGGTGGTGGTGTCGCCCTGGACGGAGTGCACGGCGGCGTCGGTCTGGGTGGCGGTGTCGGGCTGGACGGGGTTCACGGTGTCCGGCCGACCGGTGCTCTCGGTGCGGTGGCCTGCCGCCGTGGCGGGCGGTGTGGATGACGTCCCGTCAGTTCCGGTCAGCGCCGCAAGTGCCTCCTCGCTGATGGACTTCTGCGAGGCCCCGAAGGTGAACGGGGCGAGCTGGGGCGCGCCGCTCTCGGTGCGGGGACGCGGCGCGCCGTCGTCGGACGGCGCCGTCGCGCCGCGGCCACCCGCCTGGTCGGTGACCGCGCCGGTGGTCTTGATGTTTCCACCGTTCAGGGCGTCGTCGATGGCCTGCCGGCCCGGGTTCTCCTCCCGGGCCGCGTCGCCGGTGCCGGTCTTGTGGGTGAAGAGGTTGACGATCGGGGTGTCGGAGCGCAGGTCGAACCCGGAGAACGGGTTGGAGAAGAACCACTTGGCCAGGTCCTTCGCGCTCTGCCCCCACGACTCGTCACCGTCGTGCCCACCCGGCCGCGGCACCGGGAACGGCGCGGGGTTGCCGGTCATGTTCGCCAGGAACGACACGAAGTTCAACGGATGCAGCAGCCCGAAGTACTTCGCCCCGTCCGGGTTCTCACGCCACTGCCGCTCCCGCAACCAGTTCTGGTACCGGTCGAACAACGGCTCGAAGGTCTTGTGCAGGACGTGACCGAACGCGCCCATCGCCATCCCCGACACGAACGAGCCCCACGACGTCGAGAACGTGTGGTCCTCACTCCAGAACAGGTTGTACCCGATGTCCGACGCGACGTTCTGCCCACCCTCCTGCAGGATCTCCCCCAGCGCATGGCCCAACTGGAACAGCGCGTTGCCGTGCAGCGGATGCTCCGCCGTGAAATGCCCGAACAACCTCGCGAAGCCGCCCACGCCCTCCTTGCCCGCAGACGCCGTGAACAGGTCGGGGAACTCCCTCGCCATCCGCGACAGCGGCCCGCTGCCGGCGAAATCACCCAACGCCTGCGCCAACACCCCGCCCAGATGCGCGTGGTCCGCCCCCAGATGCCCCCAGTGCTTCACGAACGCGTCACCGAAGTTCCGCCCGATCTGCCGCGCCTCCTCCCGCAACGCCGCATGCGAAGCCGCGTCCGTCAGATGCTCCTCGAAGATCCGGCCCATCTTGCGCGCGAACGCGTCCGCGATGCTCCCCTCACCGAACCGGACGAACCCCGCCTCCAACTGCTGCACCGAAGCACCCAGCAGATGACCCACCGACTTCGCGAACTCCTGCCGCGCCGACGCCGAACCGAGCTTGCCCGCCTCCCGCGCGACATCCCGCTCCACCGTCCGCACCGCGTCGAGGACCAGCCCCTTCCCCAGCCCCTTCACCTCCGCCCCCACCACGTGCGACACCCCGCCCGCCACACCCCGGACATCGTTCAACCCCGCCGCCAGCACGTGGTCGAGCCGCTTCGACAGGATCGACGACGAGTCCTTGCCGATCAGCCGCCCCACCACCTTGCCGAACGCCTGCCCGAACAACTCCAGCGGACCCGCGAACAACCCCTCCAACGACCCCTGCTGGAACGACTG
>NZ_JBFAQR010000085.1:0-24952 GCF_040678815.1 Kitasatospora sp. NPDC049285
TCTCGAAGGATCAACCGGTGGCCGTCTTACGTTTCAGGCGACACCCGCTACCGGGACGAAACCCCCGGAACGGGTGGAACCCGTACACCACTTCCCTGGACGTAACCCGGAGCGTCACAGTTGGCCCACCTGCCGCCCTTGAGATGCGTGTCCCTGAGCCGGGACACGATAGGTGGAACCTGGCCACGCAGGTTGGAACCAGGGCTCATGGAGGTCTCGGCGGCGGGCTGCGCCGAAGCGTCAGGTGTCACAGAGGCATGCTTGTTGTCACTGAGCGGCTTCGATCGCTCCGGGCCATCGCCCTTCGTAGGCAGGCCCGCAGTTCTCGGGTAGGTGTGCGACGACGAGTGCGGCGGCCTCCTGCGGTGTCTCCGTCTTGCCGATCAGCTCGTAGCCGAAGGCGTAGACGGTGTAGCCGGGGTCGCTGGTGGCGATGAAAGGCAGGTCGTTGGGCGGCCAGGGAACGCGGGTCGCCCGGAGGAACGCCAGTGTGCCGTGGCTGGGGAAGGGGAACAGTGCGCGCAAGCGCGGCTCGGCGTAGGCGGCTTCGGTCACGTCTGGGTCGCCCAGGCGAATGTGCGGAGCACGTTGGAGCATGGCCTGCCAGGTTGCTTCGACTGCGTGTCCTTCCTCATGTCCTCTGGCGGCCGGTGTCAGTGGGAGTCCCGGCCGGGACGCCTGCAGTTCCCGGAGCGGAGTTCCGTCTTGCCAGCCATTCGTTCGACGTGATCGTCGCGGGCAGCCGTGCCGGCGGCATCCCGCCCCCCTCGCCCAGCGGCTCGCCGTGAGACTCCGCCGCCACCGCTGCGCGCTCGTCACCCCCCCTGGCCCGGCGCCCCGCACCTCGAAGTCGCCGACACCGCCGGCTGGGAGGGACTCGGCGCTCGCCAGATGCAAGGCGGTCCGCTGCAATCGGAAGGCGCCACAGGGCGCTGAGGCGGCACACTTCGTCGGGTGATCATGATGCAGCCCGTCCTGGAGAACCGCGTCCCTGCCGGCTTCGACCTCTGGCCCGTCGCCGAGGACGGGCCAGCCGCCTTCCTGCCCCTCAGCGGCGGGCTCTCGCCCGCCGAGGTCGGGACGGCCGTGACGCGCACCGCCAGTTGCAACGACATCGACCCCGAGGATGACCCCACCAACGACCGCCCGCCCCGGCCTGCCGATCCATTCGGTTCGTTCCTCCACGGGCCGTTGACCTTCGACACCCTCTTCGCAGCCGGTGGCCTGCGGGTCACCGACGACTCCACCGGGATCACGTTCCTGCCAGGCTGCTGCGACGGCCTGGAGGACTGGCGCGCCTGGCACCACCTCGTCGACAAGGACAGCGTGCTCTGGTTCGGCCACGACCCCGTGTCACCGGTCGCGGAGCGCTCCGGCGACACAGTCCGCCTCACTGTCGACGCCGAGCAGAGCGGCAGCCCAGTGATCGAACTGTCCGTCACCGAACTCCGCTGACCAGGGCGAGCGACAGGGAGGGCAGGCCGAGGGTCGGCAGCAGCAGCGGGTCGGCAGCAGCGGGTCGCCCGCCCCGCGGGTCGGCGCGGGGCCGCCGTACACGGGACGGCCCGGTGCGGTGTCGAACGAAATCAGCGGCGCGCCGATCTCCACGACGCCCTGCGCGACCCGGTCGCGCCCTCGCCGAGCGCGAGGACGGCGCCGTTCCCGGTCCACCCCGTGGCCTCCGCCACCGATCGGCGGAGCAGGGGGGCGCACTGCTCCGGCGGGACAGCACACGGACTGACGACTGACACCATCCGAGAACTCCCTTGTCCGGGACCAGCACTGCGCGCAGGCGCTGCGTACGTGCGGTTCGGCGCGGTCTGCTCTCCGGCTTGCCGGGACCCGCCGGTTTCACCCCGGGGGGTTCGGCGTCACGTCAGGCGGACGGCAGGAGGCCGCGCACGGACGGCAGGTGGTTTCGCTCGGGCGGCTGGTGGTGCGCACAGGCAGCCGGTGGTCGCGTCGCCGCAACGCCGTTGCCGGCGTCGCGGGAGGCTTCGCGCAGTCGCGAACCCCGTCAGGCCTCTCCGGGGGCGATCGGGGGCTGTTCGGGGCCGGTGCTCCAGCGGCGTTCGATGCGGGCCAGTCTCCACACGGCGAGGGCGACGGCCCAGGTGAGGACGAACAGGCCGACGACGGCGAAGCCGACGGTGTTCAGGTCGAGCCCGGAAATCCAGTCCCAGAACGGGCCGTGCAGATCGAGCCGGTCGGCGAGCAGGCCGAGCAGCTCGGCGGTGCCGATCACGAGGGCGACGGCGACGGACAGGGCGGTGACGGTCAGGTTGTAGTAGACCTTGCGCACGGGCTGGCTGAACGCCCAGCCGTAGGCGAAGTTCATGAACGAGCCGTCGATGGTGTCCAGCAGGCACATGCCGGCCGCGAACAGGACCGGCAGGCAGAGGATCGCGTACCAGGGCAGCCCGGAGGCGGCGCCGGATCCGGCGAGGACGAGCAGGGCGATCTCGGTGGCCGTGTCGAAGCCGAGGCCGAAGAGCATGCCCAGCGGGTACATCTGCCACGGTTTGCTGATCGACCGGGTCACCCGCCCCAGCAGACGGGCCATCAGACCGCGCTTGGCGAGGTGCTCTTCGAGTCGGGCGTCGTCGACGTCGCCGCCGCGCATGCGGCGGAAGAGCTTCCAGACGCCGACCAGGACGACGACGTTGACGGCGGCGATCAGGTACAGGAACGACCCGGAGACGGCGGTGCCGATCAGGGCGGTGGCCCGGTGCAGGCCCGATCCGTCGTCCTGGAGCGGTCCGGCGAGCGTCCTGACGCCGAGGGCGAGCAGGACGGCGAGGGCGAAGACGATCGAGGAGTGCCCGAGCGAGAACCAGAAGCCCACGGACAGCGGGCGGCGCTGCTGGTCCATCAGTTTGCGGGTGGTGTTGTCGATCGCGGCGATGTGGTCGGCGTCGAAGGCGTGGCGCATGCCGAGGGTGTAGGCGGTGACGCCGATGCCCGCGCCGAAGGTCGTCGTGCCGACGGTGTGGTGCTCGGGGGCGACGACGACGAGGAGGGTGATCCAGCCGACGAGGTGCAGGGCGGCGATGAACGCGGCCATCCCGCCCAGCCGCCGCCATTCCTGATGGGTGATCGGGATCGTCGTGCGGGGCCGGGCGACAGCGGCGGGGGCTGAGGAGGCCATGGGCGTGCCCCTTTCAGGCCAAAGGTCGAGAGGCCGCATCCGCATCCCTCTCGTACGTGCACTATCACCGCAACAAGGGCCGCTGTCACGGGGCGCGCCGAGGCGCGCGTGCGCGCGCGTCCGGTGCTCGCGCCGACCAGCAGCCCTTCCGGCCAGCAGACCTTTCGGCCTTCGGCGCGTTCGGCGTCGGGGCGCGTTGCCCCGACCGGGTGACGTACCGGCAGGTCGGACGGTGCCGGCACCCCGAGGTGCGGCGGGGCGCTCATCGTTGACGCGGGCCTCGTCGGCCTGTCCCGCTCCCCGGCAGGGCCGAACCGCTGTCGGCGGGCCACCCGTCCGTGCTCCAGGAGGCCCGAGTGAAGCCAGCCCGACCAGCGGCCCGAGCAGGTGCCGTAGCGTCAGTGGGCCTGTGCCTGCTGCTCGTCGGCGCGCCCGCCGCCGACGCCCACCCGCTGGGCAACTTCTCCCTCAACCACTACCTCGGCCTGACCGTCCGGCCCGACGGGATCGACGCCCTCGCCGTCACGGACGCCGCCGAGATCCCCACGCTCCAGCAGCAACCGCAGGTCGACCGCGACGGCAACGGCGCCGTGGACGACGCAGAACTCGCCGCCTGGGCCACCGGCCAGTGCGAGCAGGCCGCCCGGCGCCTGCAGGTGACGGCCGGTCAGGACACGACGCCGCTGGCCTGGCACACGGGTTCGGCCCGCTTCCGCTACGAGGACGGCTCTGGCGGTCTGCGCACCAGCCGCCTCGAATGCGCGCTCCACGCGGACCTCCACCTGCCCGCCGCCGGGAACGCCATCCGGGTGGCCAGCGGGAACGAGGCGGGCCGGGTCGGCTGGAACGAGATCACCGCGCGCGGCGACGGCGTGACCCTCGCCGACTCCGACATCCCGGCGGCGTCGGTCTCCGAGGAACTGCACGCCTACCCACGCGACCTGCTGGAGAGTCCCAGCGGCGTCACCCACGCCCGGTTCCGGGCCACCCCCGGCGGCGCGCCTGCCGCTACCGGGTCCGCGGCCGTCCGGGCCGGCTCCGGTCCGACGGCCTGGCTCGGCGGTCTTGACGCCCGCCTCGCCCGCCTCGGGGCCACGGAACGCCTGACCGTCCCGCTCGGGCTGCTCGCGGTACTGCTGTCGGTCGTGCTGGGCGCCGGGCACGCCCTGCTCCCCGGCCACGGCAAGACCGTGATGGCGGCCTACCTGGCCGGCCGCCGCGGCCGCACCCGCGACGCGGTGACCGTCGGCGCGACCGTCACCGTGACCCACACCGCCGGGGTCATCGTCATCGGCCTGTGCCTGACCACGTTCTCCTCGCTGGCCGGCGACGTGCTGCTGGGCTGGCTCGGCGTCGTCAGCGGGGCGCTGGTCGCCCTCGTCGGAGCGGGCCTGCTGCGGGATGCCGTCCACCGCTCCCGCCACGCCCGCTCACACACCCGCCTCCCGCATCCCCAACCCGGCCCCGACAGCACCGAGGCCAGGGAACTCGCGCACACCGCAGCGCACAGCGCCGGCACCCCGCACGACCACGATCCGCACCCCGAGCCCGACGGCGACCGCACCAGCCCCGGCGCGCACCACGGCCACACCCGCACGGCCGTCGCCGACCACGACCACCCGCACCACCACGACGATCACGATCACCCGCACCACAACGACGATCACGATCACCCGCACCACAACGACGATCACGACCATCACGATCACGACCACCCGAACGACCACGGGCACGGTCGCTCCCACGCCCACGGTCATCCGCACGTCCACGGCCACGTCGGCGATCTGGCGCACAGTCACCACGGCCACCGCCACGGGCTGTTCGGCGGCCACCACCAGCACGACCCGGCTCCGACGGGCCGACGCAACCTGATCGGCCTCGGGATCGCCGGCGGCCTGGTCCCCAGCCCGTCCGCCCTGGTGGTGCTGCTCGGCGCGGTCGCGCTCGGCCGGACGCTGTTCGGTGCAGCCCTGGTGGTCGCGTACGGCGTGGGCATGGCCGCCACGCTCACCGCCGTCGGCCTGCTCCTGGTCCGGGTGGGCGACCGGCTCGCCTCGGTGCGCAGCCCGATCTCCGCGCGCATCCACCGCATCGCCCCGTACAGCGCCCTGCTCACCGCGGCGCTGATCCTGACCGTCGGGCTGGGCCTGGTCATCCGCAGCCTACCCGCGACCCTGTGAACACCCGCCCCGACCGGAGGACCACCGTGGCCATCGGCCGTACCCACCCAGTCCTGTTCCTCGCCACCGTCACCGCCGCGCTGCTCACGGGGTGCGGCGGACCGAAGGCGGACGGGAGTTTCGACGCCCAGCCCGGAACGCCGTCGCCGACCTGCCTCCAGCACCAGGCGCAGCAGCCGGGAAGCCGCTACACCGGCGGGCAGCAGTCCGATCCGACGGCGGTGCTGGAGATGATGCGCTTCTATACCGCCAACGGCACCAAGGCCTACTGCGACGGTAGACCGCCGGCCGACGCCGACCTGCACTGGATGCGGCTGTACACCGACCTGGGCGGCGACGCGGGGCACGTGGCCCCGCCGCCGAGGTAGCCCGCGCCCGCCCTGCCCGGCTGCCGGGGGTCAGTGCCCGGTGGCGAGCTCCGCGAGGGCGGTGCGGGCCGCGGGGGCGTGCAGGGGGTGGAAGGCGGGGTTGGTCGCGAGCGCCGTCCCGAGTTCGGTGCGGGCCTCGGTGCTGCGGCCGAGCGTGCGCAGGATCATGCCGCGGTGGTAGTGGAAGAGGGCGTTGCGGGTACCGAGGGCGAGCGCCTGGTCGGACTGTTCCAGGGCTTCGGTGTCGCGGCCGGCCGCGTGCAGGGCCCAGGCGTAGGCGTCGTGGGTGTCCAGGAACGGGCGGGTGCGCAGGCCCTGTTCGGCGAGGGTGACGGCGGTGTGCGGGTCGCCGTGGTCGGCCTCGAACAGGGCGGCGTCGGCGTCGAGGGCGACGCCGTTGTCGGTGAGCAGCTTCTGCTCTCCGCGCAGCACCAGGTACTGCTGCTGCGCCTCGTCGGTGCGGCCCAGGGATTGGAGGAGTTCACCGAGTTCGAGGACGTACTCGGGTTGCGGGACCTGCGCGGTCGCGCGCTGCAGGTCGGTGACGGCGGCGGCGCTTTCGCCGAGCGCGGCCTCGGCCCGGCCCTTCGCCTCCAGCAGCGAGGCGGTGCCGGGCGCGGTGCGCATGCCGCTCTCGGCACGGGCGAGGGCGGTCTTCGGGTCGCCGGTGTCGAGAGCGAGCAGGCTGAGGTGGTAGAGCGCGAAGGCGCGGTCGGCGGCGGTGTTGGCGTCGTCGAGGGCCCGCTGCATGTTGGACGTGGCCGCGGCGGTGTCGCCGCGCAGCTCCCAGGTGTAGGAGACGCGGGCGAGGGAGGGGGTGCCGGGCTTGAGGTCGACCATGCGCTGGACGGCGTCGAACGCTTCGGAGTAGCGGCCGAGTTGGGTGCAGGCGTCGGCGAGGGTCCCGTACAGGGTGGAGTTGTCGGGGTTGACCGCGATGGCCTTCCGGGACCAGTCGAGGGCGGTGGTGAAGTCGTGGCGGGCGTCGGCGAGGGCGGCCAGGCCGGCCATCGCGGTGAAGTTCTCCTGCGGGTCGGCGGCCAGCGACCGGTCGAGGACCTCCTGCGCCTTCGGGTAGGAGGACGGGTCGGCGGTGATCCGGGCCTGCTGCACGTAGGCCAGGCCGAGCGACGCCATCGCGAGGGCGTCGCCGGGCGTCGCCTTCAGGTGCTCCTGGAGGCCGCGGATGTCGGCGGCCAGGCCGGTGCCGGCCGTGCCGGCGGCGTTCTCGACGGTCGACCCGTCCTGGGCCGCCGACCCGCCGCCGTCCCGCGGGGTGAAGCCGAGGCCGCCGGCGAGGAACAGGCCCACGCCGAGGGTGGTGGCCACGGCGGCGGACAGCAGGCGGCGTCGGTTCACGGAGGCTCCAGAGCGAGTGGGTGGCCGGTGGTTCAACCGGCCCGGGTGGGAGTAGGGGCAGGGGCGGCGAAGACCACCAGGTTGGCGCGGTAGGCGTGCGCCGTACGGTCGTAGTCGCCGCCGCAGGTGATCAGGCGGAGGCTCGGTTCCGCCGTGTCGCCGAAGACCTGCTCGGCGGGGAAGTCCTGCTTTTCGTAGCTGCGGAGGGCCTGGACGGTGAAGGTGGTGCTGGTCCCGTCGACCGCCCGTACGTCGATCTCGTCACCGGGGCGCAGCGCGCCGAGGCCCGCGAACACGGCGGGGCCGGTGCGGGAGTCGAGGTGGCCGACGATGACGGCGGTGCCGGGGCTGCCCGGTACGGGCCCCTGGCTCCACCAGCCGGCGGTGTCCGGAGCCGCGGGGGCGGCGAGGTGCCCGTCGTCCTGCACCATGAGGTCGCTGAGGGCGGTGTCGACGCCGATGCGGGGGATGCGCAGCCGCACCGGTGGGGCGGCCGGGGCCCGGGAGCTCTCGAGGGCGGTGGTGCCCGGGCCGGCCGGTGCCGGACCGTGGACGGTGGTGGGCAGGTCGCCGACATCGGCGACGCTCGGCGTGGCGGCCGGGACCGCGGCCCGGTCGGCGACGGCCGCCACACCGAATCCGGTCAGGGTGAGGCCCGCGGCCAGGGCGGCCGCCCCGGGCATGCGCCGGTGCCCGGCGCGGGCCGACCGGAGCACCGCGGTGCCCGGCGCCGGCCGGCCCGCCCCGGGCACCGGGCCCGGCCCGGTGCCCGCCAACGGAAACCTCGCGCGTACCCGGCCCACGGCAGCCCCGGCCCGGGCCCATTCCTGGGCGAGGACGGCACCGAGCCGGGATGTGGCACCCGCCGTGAGGTCGAGGACCCGGCGGGCGCGGGCCGCGGCCGGCCGGCCGCTCACGAGGAGCGACCGGCCGGCCCGTTCGAACGGGTTCACGCGCGGGCCGAGCGGCGGCGGCGCAGCGCCATCGCACCGGCCGCCGACAGCAGCACGCCGCCGGTCATCGCGGCCGCTCCGGCGATCGGCGAGCCGCCGAGGGCGAGGCCGCCGAAGCCGGCTTCGACGGAGCCGCCCGGGTTGTCGGACACGGCCTGGTTGACCGCGGCGGTGTTGGGCAGCGCCACATACGGGAAGTGGTGGCCGAAGGCGTGGTCGTTGGCGTTGACGCCGTCGCCGGCGGCCAGCGCGGGCACCAGGGTCCCGGTCTGGGCCGCGCCCTCGGCGGCCTGCAGGGTGATGTCGACGACGTCGTCGGCCAGACGGCGCCCGTTGGGGAAGCCCGCGAGGTCGCCGGCCAGGACGCCGAGCCGGTTCGGGGCGTCGGTGGGGGCGACGCCCATGTTCAGGCGCAGCTCCTCGGACGGGACGAAGCCGTCCTTCTTCACGTCCTTGTTCAGGAGCTGCGAGTTCAGGTCGGCCTGGACGGGACCGCACGCCTTGCACAGGCCGGTCAGGAAGATCTCCACCAGGTCGTTGCGCGGCGCGGCGGGCGCCGGGATGCCATAGATGCTCTGGACGAGCTTGGGCACGATCGGGTCCTTCACCTCCTCGACCACGGGGGTGACGGTGTGGTCCTTGTCCGGGGTGAGGGCGTTGAACGCGTCCTTGTACTTGAGCGGCACGACGACCTCGTTGACGAGCGGGTTGCCTAGCCGCGACACCTGCCGCCATCCGGCGTCCGGCTTGCCCTCGCCGCCCTTGTCCGCGCCCGGCTTGCCTTCCCCGCCCTTGTCTGAGGGCTTGCCCTCGCCGCCCTTGTCGGCGACGACCGCGCCCTTGCGCTCGGTGGTCGACCACACGCCGATCACGGGGTTGCGCTCGGCGTCGCCCTTCAGCGCGAGGTCCTTCTTCGGCACCTGCAGGGCGATGGTGTTGACGTTGTAGCCGGTCAGGGTGTCGTGGCCGGACTCCTTCAGGTTCCCGCCGTAGAGCAGGTCGAAGACCCGCAGATCGAGGAAGAACGGGTCGTCGGCCTGGCCGGCGAAGCTCTGCCCGCCGCCCGGCAGGTCGACGACGGCCTGCTTGCGCAGCGATCCGTAGTCGGGCATCGACGCCTTGCCGACGTTCGACGGCGCGACCGGAGCGTCCTTCAGCAGCGTCTTCGTGGACCCGTCGGGGCAGGTCACGGTCAGCGTGTAGGTCTGACGGAAGTTCAGCGTCGCGTCGTCGACCGACTTCACGACGCCGGTGTTGTACAGGAACTGGTTCGCGTCGTCGCGGTAGTGGTTGGTGAACGTCCAGGTGTAGGTGGTGTCGGGCTTGCCGTCGCCGTCGCTGTCGATCTTGATGGTGTAGCGGGCGTCGTCGGCGAACGGGTAGAAGTTCGGTCCGCCGTTCGGCTCCTCGAACGGGATCCAGTTGGCCACCAGGGTCACCGTGTCCGGCTTGTCCGGACTGACGAACGCGTACACGTCCGTGTTGTCGGCCCGCGGGTCGCCCGCGATCAGCGGGGCCTCCCGGTGGCTGGAGGCGTGGCCGACGCCGGGGGCCAGGCCCGCGAGGGCGCCGGCGGCGGCGAGGGCCAGCACGCCGAGGCCCGCCACGGGCTTCTCGGAACGGCGGGCGAGGGACGACAACTTCAAGGCCAGCGGACGCTGCATGGTCTGCACTTTCGCGAAGAGGGTCCGGAACACGGTGCCACCCGACCGCGCGGCTGGCGGCACGGCAGACGACCTCCTACGAACGCCGGTTCCGGTGGACCGCCGCCTCGGAGCAGACCTGAGTGCCCGTCAGCCGGACACAGGTGTAAGCCCGAAATAAGGCCAACACGCCCCCGCCCCGTCCGCCCTACCTGTTACGCCGTCAGATCGGCCTTCCACCCGACCGCACCAACCGGGCGCCGCACCGACCGCGCCACCCTCCCCGCTGCTGCTGACGGATCGCGTCGATGCCCTTGTACTGGAAGCACCCGCCCACTTGACCCGCCCGCAGCACCACGCCCTGGTGCTGACCCTGGTTCGGGAGCCCGCCCGAATCATCGCCCAGCTCACGCAGCTCGCCGCCGACCGGCAACCGCCCGCCCCGCCGCTCCGGCACCCCGGCGCGGATCCAGGAGTTCTGGCCGACCAGGGCCTCGCCGGCCGCCGCTGGTCGCCTGGACCGCGCAGATCCTCGGCCGCGAGCTGGACATCGTCCGCACGGACCCCGGCCGATGCGGCTTCCAGGTCCCGCCCGAGCGATGGGCGATCGAGCGCGCCTTGTGCGCCGCGAGGCGCTCTGTTCGTATCCCCGGCTCAGAAAGTGCTGGGTAAGTGATCAACTGCATGCCGTGATGCACTGGCGCTGAATGCGTTGTCATCGGACCTCGGGAGCCGGCCCTTCCGGTCTTGACCTTGTCATTCCCTTGGCTCATGCACCCCAGCCGAAGATTCTCGCGACGGCGAATCCCGTGAAACTAACGACGACCAGACCGATAGCCAGCAAGGGGATCCAGCTAGGCCAGGCGTTGTGCAGTTCCACAGGCTCGGGAATCGAGATTCCGTGGGTGGTGGATGATTCGCACTCGGGAGTTTCTGTCGGCATCTGCCGGCTCGGCACCTCATGGCTGGGAGAATTGTCGGGAGAGTTGGCGGCCATGACGACCTCCTCGTTGCAACGGCCGAAGCTCGGAATTCATGGAGGGCGAACTCGCCGGACCGTGACTGGAGCTCAATTATCGACAACCGGCTGCCGCCGCCACTGCTCGCAACGATTGCGCGTCGAATACCCTTCCGCCTCCCGTTCGCGACCGTGGCCACCGGGGCCGGACGGGTCACCGCCACATCTGAACCAAGAGGTACATCTGTTGCGAGTGTCGCCATGTATCCGCAGCCAGGGTCACGCGCTCCGTCGGGGAAACGCGAGCGACGTCAGAGGTGGCAGCGGGAGCATCGGTGTCACGGTGCTGGCGGCATCCTCGGCGTCCGGCAGCCCGACGCCAGAGCGTGATGTGATCATTGGCCTCCGGACGTCAACTCCTGCACCACCGACGTCCTGACGACGGCTCAGGACGCCTCGAGCGCCCAGGTGAACACCGACGTGCGGGCCTCTCGGAGTTCATCTGCTTCGCGGCAACCAGTGCAACTACGCCCATCGGTCGTGGCCAAGGGCGGAGGTGTCGGCGGCGGCAGCGCCGGTCATCACATCAACAGCTCCGTCGTCTACGACGCCCGCACCGCGAGCACCGATTCCGCGACCGCCCTGGCCAACCCGTACGACCGAAGTGTCACCTTCACCACGGGCATGTTCGGCTGGCCGAACTACGGCGACACCCTCAACGACTCGCCTGACCTCGTCCGGCAAGGCGTGGGGGGTGGGCGTCGAGGAGGGCGGCTCGCTCTTCATCGACAGGAACGGGGCGGCGCCCCTGTCCGGCCAGGACGCCTATGTGGTGCTCGGCGATCACCAGTCGGAGCAGGCCGTAGCCGGCAAGCCGCTGACCTTCTCGAACGACAGGATCTGGCACCTGACCCCGGGCAGCACCCACGACGTCGCCAACCGGCCTGCGTGCGGCTCCTACACCCGCAGCGTGGTCAACGGCAACCCGGACGCGAGCCTCTCCTCCGGGACGGCCGTCTGCTGACCCTGCGCCACGTGCCGTGCGGTCCGCCGGAATCGGTCGGCGGGCCGCACGGTCCTGCATCGACTCTGTCGGCGGCCGGTCGGACACATGGCCGATTCCTTCCTCACTGTCGGGTGAGGCCTGCGCGGGTGGCGACTTCTTCGCTGTGGCGCATGTGCTCGTGCGCCAGGTCGCCGAGCGCCGATATCAGTCCTGCGACCACGGTTTCGACCACCGCGAGCGTCGGGACCAGGCTGTCGTAGGGCGAGGGGGCACCGACCTGGCTGGAGAAGACGACTTCGGCGTGCGTGCTCACCGGCGAGAGCCAGGTGTCGGTGAACAGGATGACGCGTCCTCCGGCGTCCTTGACCAGCTCCGCAGCGGTGACCTTGTCGTCTTCGTAGCGGCGGTAGTCGAAGACGACGAGTACGTCGCGACGCGCGAGTGAGGCGAACAGCGCGGTGCGCTCGACCGCCCGGTCGGGAAGGAACCGCACGTTGTCGCGGACCTGCATCAGGTGCAGACCCAGGTACTGCGCGAACAGGTTCGTGAAGCGGCCGCCGGCCACGGTGATCCGTCGTTTGGGATCGGCGAGGAGTTGCACGGCTCGGTCGAGGTCGTGCGGCGTGACCTCGGCCAGGGTCCGATCGAGCGCAGCGGTGAAGACCTCGCGGCCGTGGGTCAGCAGGCTCGCGGCTCCTCCCCGTGCGGAGGCCGTGTCCTGTGCAGCGTTGCCGTAGTTCCCGCTGCTGTAGAGGGTCACGGGCGACGCGTGGCGTTCGTCGAGCTCCGCGCGGAGCGCTGCCTGGAAGTCGGGGAAGCCGCGGTAGCCGAGGCGGTTGACGAACCTGATGACCGTGGGAGCGCTGACGTCGGCACGCTCGGCGAGGGTGGCGATGGTCTCGAATCCTGCTGCCGGCCATCCTGCGAGCAGAATCCTGCCGACCTTGCGCTCGGCGGGGCTGCAGTCGCCGAGGCGTTGGCGGATGTCCTCGGCGAGCGTGACGGTGGGCATGGGCAGGTCCCCTTCCCGGTCTTCGGGTGGATCGTCGGTGGCGCTCTCTTGAACGTGTCTCCGCAGCCTAGCGAAATGCCAGGCTGCGGAGATCACTGAGCGGGTTGGCCGCTGGGTTGCGGGTCGTGGGATCAGTCGGCGGCCGGGTGGATGCCGATCTCCAGGTCGGTGAAGGACGCCGCGGTCGTACCGTCGACGGTCCAGGCGTGCGTGTCGCCACGCTTGCGGAACACGGTCTCGAAGGTGGGACCCGTCTCGAAGGTGGTGGCGCTGGCAGTGCGCTGGGCGCTGGTCGCGTTCAGGGCGCGGGCGGTTCCCGAGAAGGAGTAGGGAACGCCGTCCGGATCGTCGGCGGAGTAGAACGCGTCGTGGTTGGCGGGCACGGACGTGTCGGCGAGCCGGGTGAAAGGGTGCTTGCCTTCGGCCGCCTGGACGTGCCACGTGCGGACGTCGTAGCGGTCGCCGTCGGTGAGGTAGCTGTAGCGGACTCCGTCGATCGTCCATCGCCCCCCGGCGGTGCCGGTCCGGGCGGAGCGGAGGTCGAACACGGAGACGCCGTGGGTTCCGATCACGCGCATCGTCTCGCCGTACCTGCCTGCGTGCTCGACCTCGATCGCGGTGTTCTCGTCGAGGGCGAACACCCGGCGGTGACCCGTGTCGGCGGCCAGGCGGATCGCCCGTCCTTCGCGGCCGTAGGTTCCGGTGTGGGTGTCGAGCAGCCCCGCGTCGAAGGTACCGAAGCCGCCCTGCGGGATGTAGCCGAGCCGGGTCGGGTCTTCGAAGTAACCGGGGGCGCTGCCGTCGCGCAGGGCCTGGTAGCTGTCGCCGCCGCTGACCATGTCGGGGCCGGAGGCGATCTGGGCGCCGGCGCTGGAGCCTGCCACGACGGCGCCCTCGGCGAGCTTGCGGCGGATCGCGGCCACGACCCTGGAGTCGGTGTGGGCGTCGCCGTGAAGGAGGCTGGTGATGTAGCGGTACTGGTCGCCGCCTCCGAAGAAGAAGCCCGTCATCGACTCGACCTGGGCCACCACGGCGTCGGAGTCGGCGGCGTCGATGTGCTCGACGTCGATCGGCACCCACTGTGCGTCGGCCGCGCCGTAGTGCTTGAAGAGGTCCGCGTAGTAGAGCCCGTTGCAGTGGGAGTTGGAGCAGGTGGTCGGGTCCGAGGCGTTGGGGTCCCGGCTCTCGGGGAGGGAGGCGGCGGTCAGGACGCCGATCCGCGCCTTGCCGGCACCGCCTGCCTTCTCGACGATCTCGCCGTAGATCTCGCTGTTGCCGTCCTTCAGGCCGCCGCCGACGAGGATCAGGGTGCCTCCGGCCTCGGCCGGCCGGGCGGAGGCAGCCTGGGCAGTCGAGGCGAGGACGGTCAGAGCGGCAGCGAGGGCGAGTGCGGTCCGCCCGCATCTGGTGCGGAGGTATCGGTTCATCCGGAGAATCTCCATGGGTCGTTGGACTGGAACCGTGCGTCGTCGTGTGTGCGTCCGGGGCGGCGCACGCCGACGATGGGGTGACCCGCGCAGGGTGTGGGTGCAGGCACCTGCGCGGGTCGATCATGGGGCTCCTGGCAAGCCCGCTCGTGCCGCCGTGTGATCAGCGGCGTCCGAGGCGCTCGATCAGCATCGCCAGGAGCGCGATCCGGCTGGGTGCGCCGGCGGTGTCGAGCCATTCCTCGGGGGTGTGGTCGGCCCCGCCGACAGGGCCGAGGCCGTCGAGGGTGGGGATGCCGAGGCCCGAGGTGAAGTTGGCGTCGCCCACGCCGCCGGTTGAGGCACCGTGGACCTGCATCCCCAGGTCGGCGGCGGTGCGGCGGGCTGCGGCGAGGACGGCCGCGGCCGCCTGCGTGTGCTCCATCGGCGGGCAGAAGTCCAGTTGGTCGACGCGGGCGGCAGTGCCCTCGACGACCGTCCGGCCGGCGAGGGCACGGATCTCTCCGATCGCGGCGTCCAGACCGGCGGTGGTACTCGCACGGACCTCGACCTGGAGCTCCGCCTCGGGGCACACGATGTTGGTACGCGTGCCCGCCCGTACCACCCCGACGTTCAGGGTGACGCCCGGCCGACGACCGTTGAGCGCTTGCAGGGCGACGACCAGGTGGGCGGCGGCAAGGGCGGCGTTGGCGCCGCGCTCCGGCTCGATGCCGGCGTGGGCGGCTCGCCCGGTGACGGTCACCAGGAGGTCCGCGACCCCCTTGCGTTCGATGACCAGGTCACCGTTTTCGCGTGCGCACTCCAGGCCGAGCGCGTAGTCCGCGCCCGCGGCCGTGTGCTCGGTGACGGGGCGACTCGCCGGTGAACCGATCTCCTCGTCGGGGGTGGCGAGGACGACGAGTTCGGCGAAGGCCGTACGCCCGTGGCGCACGAGAAGCTCTGCAGCGGTGACGCCCGCGAGGAGCCCGCCCTTGTCGTCGCTGACGCCGGGGCCGTAGGCCCTGCCGCCCGTGGTGTGGAACGGGCGGGCGGCGGCGGCGCCGTTTTCGAAGACCGTGTCCATGTGCCCGACGAGGACGATCCGCGCTCCCCCGTCCTCGGCTGGCAGAGAACCTGCGAGTCTGGCGACGAGCACGTCTCCGAAGCGTCGCCCGTCCACGTCGGCCGGGGTGGTGCGCTCGGTGGTGAAGCCGATTGAGAGCAGACGGCGCTCGAACCAGTCCGCCACCAGGTTAACGCCGGGGGCGTTGTAGGAGCCGGAGTCGATGGCGACGAGTTCGGCGAGGTCATCGAGGTAGCGCGGGAGCGCCTCCTCGGCAGCGGCCGCCAGCTCGACGGCGGCGGTGTGGTGCGCCTGTTCGGCGGGGGCGCTCACAGGACCTTGGAGAGGAACGCCTTGGTGCGTTCCTGCTCGGGATCGACCAGGACCTTGCGCGGGTCGCCTGCCTCGACGACGACGCCCTCGTCCATGAACACCGCGGTGTCGCCGACCTCGCGGGCGAAGCCGATCTCGTGGGTGACGACCACCATGGTCATGCCGTCCGCCGCGAGGTCGCGCATCACGTCGAGGACGTCGCCGACCAGCTCGGGGTCGAGCGCGGAGGTGGGCTCGTCGAAGAGCATCAGCTTGGGCTTCATTGCGAGCGCGCGGGCGATGGCGACGCGTTGCTGCTGCCCTCCGGACAGCTGAGCCGGGTAGTGGTCGGCGCGATCGCCGAGGCCGACTCGGGCCAGGAGCATCTGCGCTTCGGCCTTGGCCGTGGAGGAGTTCACCTTTGCGACCCGGACCGGTGCCTCCATGATGTTCTCGAGCGCGGTGAGGTGCGGGAAGAGGTTGAACCGCTGGAACACCATGCCGATCTCTCGGCGCCGTTCCGCGACCTCCGACTCTCGCATCTCGTGCAGGCGGTCGCCCCGCTGCCGGTAGCCGACGAGTTCGCCGTCGACCGAGAGACGGCCCCCGTCCACCTTTTCGAGGTGGTTGATGCAGCGCAGGAAGGTGGACTTGCCGGAGCCGGAAGGGCCGAGCAGGCAGCACACCTGTCCGCGCTCGACGGTGAGGTCGATGCCCTTGAGGACATCGAGTTTTCCGTAGTGTTTGCGCACGCCCTGGGCGTGCACCATGGGCCGGGCCATCGGATCAGCCCTTCCGGTTGCGGTTCGACGGGAGGAAGTCGGCGACGCCGACGAACATGCGGCGCAGCGGGGAGACGTGGGCGGAGCGGCTCGTACCGCGTCCGTAACGGCGCTCCAGCCACGCCTGGGGGACGCTGAGGACGGTGGTGAGAGCGAGGTACCACAGGGCCGCGACGACGAGCATCGGGATGACCTGGTAGTTCTGGGCGTACACGTCCTGGATGTTGGACATGAGGTCGTGGGCGGCGATCACGGAGACGTAGGCCGTGGTCTTGAGCATGTTGATGGTCTCGTTGCCCATCGGCGGGATGATGACCTTCATCGCCTGCGGCAGGACGATCCGGCGCATGGCGAGTGCGGGCTTCATTCCGAGGGAGTGGGCGGCCTCGGCCTGGCCGGGGTCGACGGACTGGATTCCCGCGCGGACGATCTCCGAGGCATAGGCGGCCTCGTTGAGTCCGAGGGCGAGCAGCGCCGCGATCGACGGGGTGAGCAGCTGGTTGGTGTCGAACTCCACGAAGGTGATCGTGGTGAACGGGATGCCGATCATCAGGTGCTTGTAGAGCGCCGCGGCGTACGCCCAGAAAATGATCTGGACAAGCAGCGGAGTCCCGCGGAACAGCCAGACGAACAGCGTCGAGAGGCCGTGGAGCACCGGGTTCGTCGACAGGCGCATGATCGCGACGAGAGTGCCGAGGGCGAGACCGACCGCCATGGCTGCCACGGTGAGCCACAGGGTCGTGACGAGTCCGTCGAAGATGAGATCGGCGAACAGGTAGTGACCGACGACGTCCCAGTGCAGGTTGGGGTTCTTGGCGAGCGATCCCACGAGGCCGATGAGGGAGAGGAGTGCCACGACGGCGGCGATCCAGCGCCCCCAGTGACGCACGGGCACGGCGATGAGATCGTCGCTGCCGGTGTCGGCTGCCGTCGGGGTGCTCGGCGATCGGTGTGCGGTGGCAGTCACGTCAGTCCACCGCGCTGTTCTTGGTCGCCGACTTGACCGCGATGGAGGCGACACCGTACTTGTCGTAGATCTTGGTCAGCGATCCGTCGTCGATGAGCGACTGGAGCGCCTTCTGGATGGCGTCCGTGAGCTGCGGCAGGGACTTGGCGATGGCGATGCCGTTCGGCGAGGCGTTGTAACCGCCCTGCGCCGCCGGGTCGTCGACGACCTCGAAGGTGGCACCGCCGTCCGCGGTCTTGGCGGCCCATCCGGCAGCCGGCTTGGTGAGGATGTCGGCGGAGACCTTGCCCGAGCGCAGTGCGAGTTGGGCGTCGGAGTCCTTCGGAAACGCCTGGACTTCGATCGGCGCCTTGCCCGCGCTGGTGCAGGCGGCCTGGTGCTTGTCCAGCAGCTTCTGCTGGTTGGTGCCGGTCTGTACGGCGGCCTTCCTGCCGCACAGGTCATCGAGGGTGACGATCTTGTCGGGGTTGCCCTTGGCGACCATGATCCCGGTGCCGGAGGCGGAGTAGTCGACGAAGTCGACGACCTTCTCGCGCTCCTTGTCGTCGGTGATGGCGCTGATGGCGGCGTCGTACTTGCCCGCCTGGATGGCCGGGACGATGCCGTCGAACTTCTGGGCCTGGAACTCGAACGTGACACCGAGCTTCGCACCCAGCGCCTGACCGAGGTCGTAGTCGAGGCCGGTCATCTCGCTCTTTCCCTCCGCCACGTACATCTCGAACGGCGGGTAGGGGATGTCGGTGGCGACCCGGACTCTCCCCGCCTTCTTGATGACATCGGGGAGCGCTCCGTGGAGACCTGCGTCGGCGCTGATGGCCAGGGCTGCGACGGTGACCGGGGAGGGGGCGGCACCGGTGGCCGCCCGGGTGGACGACCCGCCGCTCCCACAGCCGGTCAGGGTGAGGGCGCCGGTCACGGCGAGAGCGGCAAGCACGGCCGATCTGCGAGAGGCAGAGGAGTTCACGGAGCAACCTTTCGGGGACCTGAGCGACGCGCATGGGGGCTGCGCCGCAAGCCTGGACGTTACATCTAAACCGCTCCCATATCCATATGTAATGAGAGTTACAAATAGGTAACACTGGACGCGGCAGACCAAGTCCCTGATGGTCGATCAGGCGGTCAAGCTTTCACCCCTCTCACTCGTTACATCCATCACCACATCGAACAGAACTGAATGTTCCGTTGCTGCGCGACCTGCCTCTGGTTCCACGCACCGTCCCGCCGGCCCCTCTCCGAGCGGACGCCTCCCTCTCCTTGCCGCAACCACTGCCGGCAGCGGTTGCGGCCTCCCCCACAGGAGCACGCATGACCATGTCCGCAGGGCCCGCGGCCGGGGTCCGCGCCACCGGGTCCGCCGTTGCCGCTATCGCCCCGGCAACCCCGCTCGTGTCCCCCGCGTCGGCGGCCCAGGCCGCCACGCCCGCGACCGGCAGGGACAGCTACAACCCGACGACGTGGGCTGCCAGTTCCCCCGAGCCTGCCTACCCCACCGGCAGCGGGACCGCCTGCAGCCGCTGGAGCGCCGTCTCCTCCTCCCCGGCGCCCACCCGTGCCAGGTGGTGCAGCAGAGAACCAGCCGCACCACGGCGTGGGCGAGGAATCGCGGACACCGGCGCTCGACACCCGCTGCTCAATGACGTCGCTCGTCAGGGATCGGCGGGCGTCCCATGGCAGCCTCGAGTCGAGCGAGCATCGGCTCGTCCGCGATCGTCTCGAGGGCGAGCAACAGAATCTTGTCGCGCCGGCGGGGTGGAAGGGGCGGCGGTTCGACTGCCGGTCACCGCGAAGGGTGTTCGGTTGTCCATGGGGTCAGGACGCAGAAGCGCAGCGCCACCGAGGAGGCCGTCCACAATGGCTGCTGCCCACTGATCATTGAGGCGGCGTTGCCACCGATGACCGCACCGATGATCAGGACCGCGGCCGTCACGATGGAGATCAGGCTCAGCAGGCCGTTGCTCGACAGTCCGGCTACCCGCTCACCGGTGGTGCTGAAGAAGGCGAGCCCATCGGTGAGGCCGAGGCAGCCGAACACCAGCAGGACGACACCGCACAGGCCGGCGCCGATCCGGTAGACCTGGGCGGGCCGGAGGTCGACAGGCAACTCGTCGCGGAAGTCCGTTGCCGCTCTCCGTTCGCTGGTGGAGGCGTGGCGCCTCCTCGTCCACCGTCGGCGACCAACAGTCGGAGGTCGAGAAGGCTGCGCTGTGCGGGGGCAGTGCGGGGCGACGGTTCACGGTGTTCCAAGGTCTGCTGCGAGTAGCGCGCAGCCCACTGCACGTTTCAAATGCAGCAGCCATCAGAGGTTTTGTAACTTCTGCAACGCCGCGCTGATGTCATGACCGCAACATCCATGAGGTCGGCCGCCGTTGCGAGAATGTAACTTGCGATACATTCACTCACTACATGCGCCAGATGTAACTTCTGTTCGCGTCGGCTTCAGACCCCACTCCTCCGCGCGCATGACCGAAGGGCCCAACGATGACCCCCCTCCGCATGACCGCAGTCAGGGCGATCACCTGCATCGCGCTCTGCTCCTCCTGTGCACTCACACTCTCCGCCTGCGGATCGTCCGCGGCGGACAGGTCCGGCGACTCGGCCCCCTCCGCGCCGGCCGTCGCCGTCAGGGGCGTGACGATCTCGGCGGACCCCAAGCTCGCCGAGCGACTGCCCGACGCGATCAAGAAAGCGGGGAAGGTCCAGGTCGCGACCGACCTTCCGTACCCGCCCTTCGAGATGTACGTCTCCGAGGGAAGCAAGGAGATGACCGGAATCGACTACGACCTGGGCCAAGCCATCGCCGCCCGCCTGGGCACCCGGTTCGAGTTCACCGGCCAGAAGTTCGACGGCCTCATCCCCGCCGTGCAGGCGGGGAAGTTCGACGCCGTCATGTCCGCCATGACGGACAAGAAGGAGCGCGAGCAGGCCGTCGACTTCGTCGACTACGTCAACGCCGGACCCGGCTGGCTCGTCAAGAAGGGCAACCCCGACAACATCAGGCTGGTCACGGACGTGTGCGGCAAGAGCGTCTCGGTGCAGACCGGCACGAACCACCAGAAGATCCTCGACCAGCGTCAGGAGCTGTGCAGGCAGCAGGGAAAGCCACCGATCACGGTCCTCGCCTTCCCGAAGGACTCCGAGGCGCAGCTCGCGTTGCGCTCCGGGAAGGTCTCCGCCGACTTCCTCGACGAGGTCACCGCCGCCTATGTGGCGGATACCGCGGACGGCGGGACCACTTTCGAGACCGTCGTCGGGAAGGACGCGGTGGGCCCCACCAGTGCATCCCCCATCGGAATCGGCGTCGCCAAGTCCCTCCCGGGCCTCAAGGAGTCGATCCAGGCGTCACTGCAGTCCCTGATGGACGACGGCTCGTACGCCAAGATCCTGGCCGCGTACCACGTTCCCGACATCGCGATCCCGAAGGCAACGCTCAACGGGGCCCTTGACTGATCCCGAGGAACCCGCCGCCGCGTCCGGTTCTGCTTGAGGTGGGGACCGGGCACGGCGGCCGCCTTGCCACCGACGCCCGTTGCGGGTTCACAACCCCCGGGCCACGGTGTTGAGCACGGCAGCGATGGCGACCTCGCGTTCATCGGCCGGCAGGATCCGCAGCGGGCCGTCGACCATCAGGGCCGCCAGGCCGTGTACCGCGGACCATGCGGCATATTGCGCCCCGGCGCGCCGCGCCGGAGGCATGCCTCCGACTTCGACAAGCTCGTCCAGGCACTGCGCGAGGAGCGAGTACGGGTCCTCTCCGGTGGTGTCGACTTCGCCCTCGGCGCCGTGGGCGACTGCACCGGAGAACGCCGTACGGAACCAGCCGTGCTCAGTGAGGGCGAAGTCGACGTAGGCGCGGCCGATGGCATTGAGCCGGGCCCAAGCAGCGTCGACAGGATCCGTGAGGTCGACGGCTCCCGACCGTCTGATCATGAGTTCGCCCAGGCGGTTCATGCAGCCCGCGGACACGGCCGCGAGGAGATCCTCCCGGTCCCTGAAGTGCCGATAGGCGGCATTGTGCGAGACGCCGACTTGGCGGCTGACGGCACGCAGGACGACAGCCTCGGGCCCGCCTTCGCGAGCCACTGCCATACCGGCGCCGATGAGGGCCCGGCGCAAGCCCCCGTGATGATATGTCTGATTTGACAATTTCTCACGCATTTCTTGCTATATGTTGACAGTGTCCATCCCCGGTGCAATTGTGTCAATTACGAGCATGTTCCCGCTGTCAACATGCGCGGCGGATGGAGCTTCCCATGCCCTCCCTGACCTCTCGCCGGCGCGTCCTGATCCTGGCCACCGTGTGCCTGGCCGCCTTCGCCATCAATCTCGACACCACGATCGTCAATGTGGCGCTGCCCGATCTGAGCCGGGAACTGGGTTCCACCACAAGGGATTTGCAGTGGATCGTGGACGGCTACAACCTCGCTTTCGCGACTTTGGTCCTCACGGCCGGGTCACTTGGTGACCGCTTCGGACGGCGCCCGACCTTGCTGGTCGGATTGACCGGATTCGCCGTCACCAGCGTCCTGGGCAGTGCCGCGACCTCGTCCGGTCCTCTTGTCGGAGCCCGTTTCGCCATGGGTGCGTGCGCGGCGACAATCTTTCCGACCACGCTCTCGATCATCGCCAACACCTTTCCCGATCGGCGCTCCCGAGCGAAGGCGGTGGGCGTGTGGGGTGCCGTCACCGGGCTGGGCGTAGCCGTCGGGCCAGTCGTCGGAGGCGTCCTGTTGGCGCACTTCAGCTGGCAGTCGGTTTTCCTTGCGCTCGTGCCGGTCGCCTTGGCTGCACTGGTCGCCACCTGGCTGTGGGTACCCGAGTCGAACGCTCCCGCTTCGGCCCGCCTCGACCCGGCCGGGCTTGTCTTCTCATCCGCCGCGATCGGAATGCTCGTCTACACGCTGATCGAGGCTCCGAGCCGCGGGTGGAGCGCTCCCGCCAGCATCGCTGGCTTCGGCGCCTCGGCACTGCTCACTGCCGTGTTCGTGCGCGTCGAGCGCAGGCGGGCCAACCCCATGGTCGACCTGGCGCTCTTCCGGACCCCGGCCTTCTCCGCAGCCAGCGGCTCGGTCACCGTCGCGTTCTTCGCCCTCTTCGGATTCATCTTCCTGGTGACCCAGTACTTCCAGTTCATCCGCGGCTACGGCACGCTCTCCACCGGCGTTCGGATACTTCCGGTCGCCCTGACCATCGCCGTCGGCTCGGTCGGGGGCGTAGCACTGGCGGCTCGGTCGGGTACTCGGAACGTGGTCAGCACGGGCCTGGTGCTGCTTGGAACCTCCTTCGCGTGGATCGCCACGTCGCCGACGTTCATGGACTATCCGGAGATCGTCGGGCAGATGGTTCTGATCGGCCTCGGACTCGGGCTCACGACAGCACCCGCGACCGAATCGATCCTCAGCGTTCTCCCTCCGGCGAAAGCCGGCGTCGGATCTGCAGTCAACGACGCCACCAGGGAGGCCGGCGGCACACTCGGCGTTGCCGTCATCGGCTCGGTGTTCACTTCGCTCTACGCCGGCAAGCTTGCGTCGACCGCGTTCGGCTCGCTTCCTCCTCGGACCGCTGCGGGCGGGCAGGACTCCGTTGCGTACGCGTTGCACACCGCAGGGTCCGCAAGCCCGGATCAGCAGCCGAACCTGTTGGCAGCGGTCCAGGAATCCTTCATGTACGGCTTCCACCTCGCATGCCTCGTGGCGGCCGGCGTCTGCCTCGTGGGGTCGGCTGCCGCATGGCTCGCCCTGCCGGGAATCACGGTCCGCGCCGAGCGCGGGGCGACGAAGAGCAATCGGTGCCCCGCCCCCGCTTCGTCGGACTCGCCGGCAGCCGTCAGTGGCGGAGCCGTCGTGGGGACACGGGCTGCAGGAGCCCGAACCGGACGGGTACTTCGGGTGAGAACAGGACACTCACCGGGGGCCCGTGCACGTCGACACCGGCTGCGCTGAACACCGAGTCGTCCGGATGCCGGACCGTTTGCCTCCCGAAGCGGCCATGGCGGATGTTCGACGGGGAGGGACACCGTCCGACCGAACATGCGTGTGTGAAGTCCCCAGCGGGCGGTCAGAAACGTGGCGAGTGGTTCTGGCCGCTGCAGCCACGCCCCTGCATTCGGGTCTGACGGTGCCCATGGGCATGACTCCGTGGCCACCCGGTTGGTGGGTCCTGGCAGGTTCTGGGACATCACCGTTATCGGACTGCGGAGGCTCGGGTGGTGCATCGTCGCTCCGAGCGCGGCCTCATGGGATCCGTCCTTCTGAGGGTTCCGTCGCCGGGTTCTCCTCCACGCACGAGCACGCCTCTCATGCGCCGTCGAAGACTGCCCGCAACCGCCGCAGGCCGTCTCTCTTCCGCGTCTTGACCGTGCCGAGAGGTACACCGGGGAGAGCAGCGACCTGTGTCTGGGTGTAGCCGCCGTAGTAGGCGAGCACGAGCGCTTCCCGCTGGACCTCACTGAGTCCTGCAAGGGCTCTGCGCATCGATGCCGCCTCCATGGACCGCTCGACCTCATCCTCGGCGGGCTCGACGATCGTTCGTACCTGGCGGACCGCACGTTCCTCACGATCGCTGCTGGCACGGGCCGAACGAACGCGGTCGACGGCTCGACGGTGAGCGATCGTGCACACCCAGGTCGTCACGGATCCACGCTCCGGCCGGTAGGAGAGAGCCGAGCGCCAGACCTCCAAGAGCGTCTCCTGGGCGACTTCCTCGGCATGTGAGGGGTTCCGCAAAACCCGCAACGAGACACCGTAGACCGTCCCTGCAAGCTGTTCGTGGAGGCTTTCGTATGCGCCGCGGTCCCCACCGGACACGCGATGCATCAGGGTGCGCAGGAGATCAGCACGGTCCGCCGGCTCGGATTCGCGCACCGCTACTCGCGCCGTGGTGATCAGTGTCGCTGTCATGCATCGAATCTGCCGCGCATCAGCATGCTCGTTCGACTTGCATCGGTGTCGCATCGAAATGCGTCTGCGCCTGGGGCCGCGCTCAGCCACCTCATGGCAGCAGAGCAACCGTCGAGAAGCTGCGCGGGCGCGCGATCATGACGGCCCGTCACGTTCGCCTGGCCTGCGGTCCCGAGCACGCCGCAGGCGGCAAAAAGAGCCGGCCAATGCCCTCCTGACCGGCGGCGACACCGACGGCTGCAGCCGCTTCGAGCAGGTCATGGCAGACATTCGCGTTCCCCGGATCGGGCCGGGACGCCCGTGCACCCGACCCGGGACCCGGGCCCAGCGCCGTCCGCTGGGCCCGGTCCCGTGACGAACCCGGGATCGAGCTCACCACGCAGTCCGTGTTGACGGTCAGCCGGCTTCGGCCCCGGCGTGACGGCCGAACATGGCACTGCGGTGGTCGCCTGCGTCGTGGGCGGTCCGGTTCTCGTAGCGCGCGAGGGCGAGGCCCAGGCCGAAGAAGGTGGGCGCCCATTCTCCGACGAAGATGCCCCATCGGTCGGCTCGTTCGACGCCGGCCTGCTCGGCCTTCATCGACACGATCCAACTCGCGAGAGACAGGCCAACCGATCCCAGCGCGGCCGCGTAGGCGTGCTCGCTGGTGAGGCCGGCTTCATGGAGCTTGCGAACGATCATCATGGCAATCACTCCGTGCTTGGTCGAGACCCCCTGTACTCAGCCTGGACGGCCCAACTGCCGTGCGGCGGTTGCATCGTTTTCGCACAGTTCGGTCGTGTCCCGTGGGGTGGTGTAGTGGTCGTGCGCCAACGGTCATGAAGTAGACGGGAGTTCGTCGAGGCCGGGGTTGTCGGGGTAGATCTTCTCCATGCTGGCCTCGGGCAGGTAGCGGCGAG
>NZ_JBFAQR010000086.1:0-23984 GCF_040678815.1 Kitasatospora sp. NPDC049285
CCCGGAGGACCGGGCGGCCATTCCTTCCGAGCCATCGAGGGCAACGCGCCATCAGCCATACCCGGTCCTCCCGGACCGCCTCACATTCTTAGGGAACCCGCCATGGCCGGTTACACCCATGGACACCACGCAGCCGTCCTGCGCTCGCACCGCACCCGCACCGCGGCCAACTCGGCCGCCTACCTGCTGCCCGAACTCCGGCCCGGACATCGGGTGTTGGACGTCGGCTGCGGGCCGGGCACGATCACCGCGGACCTGGCCGCCGCGGTCGGCCCGACCGGCCGGGTCACCGGCGTCGACACGGCCGCCGAGGTGCTGGAGCAGGCCGCCGGGCTGGCCGCCGAGCGCGGTCTGGACACGCTGGACTTCCAGGTCGCCGACGTCTACCGACTGCCGTTCCCGGACGGCTCGTTCGACGTGGTGCACGCTCACCAGGTGCTGCAGCACCTGGCCGACCCGGTGGCCGCGCTGCGCGAGATGCGCCGGGTGACCGCGCCCGGCGGGCTGATCGCGGTGCGTGACGCCGACTACGCCGCGATGACCTGGTACCCGCAACTGCCGGAACTGGACGAGTGGTCGGCCCTCTACCGCCGCACCGCCCGGACCAGTGGCGGCGAGCCCGACGCCGGCCGCCGACTGGTCGCCTGGGCCCGCGCCGCCGGGCTGACCGAGCTCACCGCGACCTCCGCCACCTGGACCTTCGCCGCCGAGGCCGAACGCGCCTGGTGGTCGGAGAGCTGGGCCGAGCGCACGCTGCGCTCCAACACCGCCGCCACCGCCCTCGCCGAGGGCCTGGCCACCCCCGCCGACCTGGAGCGGATCGCTGCCGGCTGGCACCGCTGGGCCGCCGACCCGGACGCCTGGTTCGCCGTCCTGCACGGCGAACTGCTGGCGCGCGTAAGGTAGTTGCTCATCAGTCGCAGCTAACCTCCCGTTAACCCCGACCGTACCCACCGGTAGCATCCAGCCGCTATCCTCATGCACACGGCAAGCGGTCCGGCCTGTCCCCCACCGGGTCGGACCGCTAGCGTGCACCCCATGGACCAGGCGTACCGGGTGATGCGGCAGGACGACAACGGCAACCGCTACCTGGTCGCCCGCGGGTTGAGCCGCGCGGAGGCCGAGGCGCTCGCGGCCGAGTTCGAGGCCCGTGGACACAAGCAGCTCTACTGGGTGGAGCGCGACGAGGAGTGAACTCCGCAGGCGTACCGTGGCGCTTGACGGTTCGTCGGCGCCCGGCCGGGTGTGGCCGTCCGAGTCGAGGAGGCCGCCCGGTGGGAGTCGAGATCGAGCGCAAGTTCCTGGTGCCGGACGGTGAAAGCGTGCCGGACGGGCGGGAGTTCGAGGTCCGGCAGGGCTACCTGGTGATCGGTCCGGAAGGCGCCGAGGCCCGGGTCAGGGAGCAGGGCGAGGCCTGCTCGCTGACGGTCAAGCGCGGCGCCGGGCTGGTCCGCGGCGAGTGGGAGACCCCGCTGGGCGCCGAGCAGTTCGCCGCGCTGTGGCCCGCCACCGAGCACGCCCGGGTCACCAAGACCCGCCGGATCGTCCCGCTCGGCCGCTTCGAGGCGGTGGTCGACACCTACCACGGCCGGCTGGCCGGACTGCGCACCGTCGAGGTCGAGTTCACCGACTCCGAGGAGGCCGCCGGCTTCACCCCGCCCGCCTGGTTCGGCGCCGAGGTCACCGACCGCTCCGACCTGAAGAACCAGCGCCTCGCCACGGCGGCCGAGCCGCCCGCGCTCTGACGTAGGGTCGGGGGCGGCGAGTACCCGAGCGCGAGGGCAGTGATGGCGGTGCTGATCGACACGGTGGCCTGGGTCCGGCTGGAAGGCGGCAGGATCCTGTGCGCCCGCCCCCGTGGCAAGGACGAGTTCTACATCCCCGGCGGCAAGCGCGAGGGCGCCGAGACCGACCTGCAGACCCTGGTCCGCGAGGTCGCCGAGGAGCTGACCGTCGCGCTCCGCCCGGAGACCGTCGCACACGTCGGCACCTACCACGCCGAGACCCGCCCGGGCGGCGCGACCGTCCGGATGGCCTGCTACACCGCCGAGTACACCGGCACCCTCGCCGCCAGCAGCGAGATCGAGGACGTCGACTGGTTCGGCTACGCAGACCGGGACCGCGTCCCCCCGGTCGACCAGCTGCTCTTCGACGACCTGCACCGCGACGGCCACTTGAGGTAGCGGGCCGTCGGCCGGGTGGCCGCCTGACGCGGCGGCAGGCCCTCCGACCTGTACGCCAATCGGACAGACGACCCGTATGTCGGGATAGTGGCGCGTTGTCCGGGGTATGGCAGTGTTCGGCAGCATTCGTCACGTTCGGGAGCCGGAGTGGCACCGGGTGGCGAGGGCCCGCGCTCCGGCGACCCGCCGCGGCGTGTTCCCAGCGATGGCCGGAGGCCCCGTAGGTGGCGAAGCCGGGTGGTGGCGGGGGAAAGGGCGAGGCGGCCGGTCCGTCTCCGCGTGGCGCGCGGCGCGCGGCCGGCCCGGGCCTGCCCATAGGCCGGGCTGCGGCCCGGGCCCGGCTGCGCCGCGGCCCCGGGGCGGGTGAGCGTCCCGGACGGGGTGGACGCACCGGGCGGGCCGCCGGGCCCGGCCCGGTGCCGGGCAGCGCGCCGACTGCCGGGCCGTCCGCCGCCGGGCCGTCCGCCGAGCCGCCCGCCGAGGCGGGCACGGCCCCGCCGCGCGGCCGGCCCACCCAGGCGTTCCCCGGCGGCCCCGAGCCGCACCCCGGCCGCCGCGAAGCCGCGCCGACCGCGCTGCACCCCAGCCGCCGCACAGAGGGCGGCAGCCTGCTCGACGTGGTCAAGGTGGCCATCGTCATCCTGGACACCTCCGGCCGGGTGGTGCTGTGGAGCCCCGCCGCCGAGGACATGCTCGGCTGGCCCAGCGAGGTGCTGGTCGGCCGGGCCGTCGACGAGCTGATGGCCGATCAGGAACAGGTCCAGCGCACCCGTACGGCGATCCAGGAGACCCTGCGCCGCGGCTCCTGGCACGGCATCACCGGCATCGCCGACCGCGACGGCGTCCCGGTCGAGGTGGAGGCCCGGCTCTCCCTGCTGGTCGACGGCGACGGCGCCCCGTACGTCCAGGCCGCCCTCGCCGAGGCCGCCGCCCTGCGCGCCGTCGAACGCGACCTGGCCGTCCGCGACGCGCTGTTCGAGCAGTCACCGCTCGGCATCGCCGTCCTCGACACCGAGCTGCGCTACACCGCGGTCAACGGCACCCTGGCCGCGATGAACGGCCTGCCCGCCGAGGCGCACGTCGGCCGCACCACCGGCGAGACCCTCCCCGAGCGGGCCGCCGACGAGATCACCGCCATCCAGCGCCAGGTGCTGGCCACCGGCGAACCGGTCATCGACGTCACCCTGGCCTCCCCGGTCACCGCCCGCTCCGGCTACCGCTCGATCTCCTACAGTCGGATGACCGACCGCTCCGGCCGGGTGCTCGGCATCTCCGGCACCGTCATGGACGTCACCGAGCGGTACCGCGCCGTCGCCAAGGTCGAGGGCGCCCGGCGCCGGCTCTCGCTGCTCAACGAGTTCGGCTCCCGGGTCGGCGACCTGCTGGACGCCACCCGGATCGCCCAGGAGCTCGCCGGCGCGGTCGTCCCCCGGCTCGCCGACTACGCCGGGGTGATCCTCCTGCAGGCCGTCGCGCACGGCGACGACCTGCCCCGGCACGGCCACGACCGGCGCACCTCGCTGCTACAGCTCGGCGTCGCCGCCATCCAGGACGGCCCCGCGGTCGAGACGATGCTGCGCCGCGGCGCCCGGATCACCTTCGAGGAGGAGTCCGTCTTCGGCCGGGTGCTGCGCAGCGGCGTCCCCGAACTCCTGGCCAGTGGAACGGAGTTGGACGACCTCTCGTACCCCGGCGACCCCAAGGTGGAGGCCGCCAGGGACCTCGGCGTGCACTCCCGGCTGGTGGTGCCGCTGCGCGCCCGCGGCATCGTGATCGGCCTGCTGGTGGTCAGCCGGGCCGGCTACCGCGAGGGCTTCGACCGCGACGACCTGGCCTTCACCGTCGAACTCGCCGACCGGGCCGGCAGCTCCCTCGACAACGCCCGGCTCTACGCCCGCGAACGCACCGCCGCGCTCACCCTGCAGCGCACCCTGCTGCCCCAGCAGGTCCCGCAGCCCACCGGCGTGGAGGTCGCCTACCGGTACGTGCCGGGATCCAGCGGCACCGAGGTCGGCGGCGACTGGTTCGACGTCATCCCGCTGCCCGGCGAGCGCACCGCGCTGGTGGTCGGCGACGTGATGGGCCACGGCCTGCGGGCCGCCGCCACCATGGGCCGGCTGCGCACCGCCGTCCGGGTGCTGGCCGCCCTCGACCTGCCGCCCGAGGTGCTGCTGCGGCACGTCCACGAACTCGCCGACGACCTCGCCCAGGGCCCCGACGAGGCGCTGCTCGCCACCTGCATCTACGCGGTCTTCGACCCCGCCCGGCGCAGCCTGATCGTCACCAAGGCCGGCCACATCCCGCCCGTCCTGGTGGTGCCCAAGGCCGGCGCCGCCGAGCCGGCCCGCTCCGGCGGCCCGCTGCCCGGCGGCGCCGGCCAGGTGCTCGACCTGCCGTCCGGCGCCCCGCTCGGCGTCGGCGGCGTGCCGTTCGAATCGATCGAGATGGAGATCCCGGAAGGCAGCCTGCTCGCCCTGTGCACGGACGGGCTGGTGGAGTCCCGGGACAAGGATCTGGACGTGGGACTGGGGAGGTTGATCAGCGTGCTGGAACAGCCGTACGCCTCGATCCAGCAGGCGTGCGAGGCCGTCCTCGACACCATGGAACAGGGCCGCGAACCCGACGACGTCGCCCTGCTGCTGGCCCGCCTCGGCCGCGGCCAGGCCGACGTGCCGACCGCCGGGTGGACCCTGCCCGCGGAGCCCACCGCGGTCTCCCGGGCCCGCAGACTGGTCCGCGGGACGCTCGCCGACTGGGGCGTCGAGGAACTCACCGACACCGCCGAACTGCTGGTCAGCGAACTGGTCACCAACTCGGTCCGCTACGCCAGCGCCCCGATCGGTGTCCGCCTCACCCTCCGCGACGTCCTGCTGGTCGAGATCTCCGACCCGCTGCCCGACCCGCCCCGCGAACGCCACGCCGCCGAGGGCGACGAGGGCGGCCGCGGCCTGGAACTCGTCCGCCGCCTCGCCCTGCGCTGGGGCGCCCGCGCCGAGGGCCTCGGCAAGGTCGTCTGGTTCGAGCTCGCGGGCGACCCCGAGGAGGGCGGCGGCACGGACGAGGCCGCACCCGAGATCGGGCGCGGCCTCTTCTCCGCGGACTGACGGCCTTTGACCTGAGCGGCTGTCAGGGCGTGACGTAGCCCAGGAAGTCGACGACGGCGTCGGTGATGCCGATGTGGTTGGTCACCCGGATCGTACGGTCGGAGATCGGGACCAGAGCGAGGTTGGGGACGATCGCGCCCGGCGCCAGGTTCAGGTTCGAGGTGGTCCAGTCCGTGGTGTCGCTGCGGCCCGCCGCGAGCCAGTCCTCCTGCGTCGAGTTGAGGCCGGTGAGATTGACCAGGACCGCGGTGGCCTGAGCGGGGATGCCGTACCGGCGGACGTCGATGTCCTCGGGGCCGCCGAGCCCCATCGGACCGTTGCGGGTGTCGAGGGCCCGGACCGGCCGGATCGGGACGATCTGCCCGGCCCGGTCCGGCTGCACGCCGTAGTAGCCCTGCACGTCCGCGATCAGCTGGACGTTGCCGACGTGGTTGTAGAGCGTCACGTTGCCGTCGGCGTCGATCGGGACGGTGACCTGGTTGGCGACCGTGGCACCGCGGCTGACGTTCAGTGAGGAATGCACGCCGGTCGGGTTCGCGGCGACGTACGTGTCCTGGTCCGCGCCGGTGGCGGTCAGGTTGAGCACCGCGACCGACGCCGTGTCGGGGAGGAGACCCGGGCCACGGACCTTGAAGGTGACGGTGCCGTCCGGTCCGACCTGGCCGGGCTGCGCACCGGTGCCGTTCCGGGTGTCCAGGGCGCGGACCGCCGGAACGCCGTACAGGCCGAGCGGCTGCACCTTGCCGGTGCTGTAGTACCCCTCGAGGTCGGCGATCAGGTCGATCGAACCGCCGTGGTTGTACACGGTGATGGTGCCGTCGGCAGCGACCGGCACCAGAGCGGCGTTGCCCGTGTCCCGGCCGGGCGCGGGGTTGAGGTTGGACGTGCCGGGTCGCTCCGTGCCGTCGTAGGCGATGACGTGGGTCGGCTCGGTGGCGTTGGTGCCGGTCAGGTTGACCAGGACGGCGGCGACCGAGCCGTCGTCGGGAAGGCCCGCGGTGCCGGTGACCTTCAGCCTGACGGTGCCGTCCCGGCCGATCGCGGCCTGCGGCGCCCCCAGCCCGGTCCGGGTGTCCATCACCCGGACCGGCTGGGCCAGCGGAACGTACGCGCCCCCGACCGTGACGGTGGACGTCTTCTCCGCCGTCCGGCCGTGGTCGTCGGTGACGGTGAGCGAGACCTGGTACGTCCCGGGCCTGGCGTAGCGGTGGTCGGCAGGAACGGCGTCCGCACCGGCGTGGGTGACCGGGGCGGTGCCGTCGCCGAAGTCGTAGCGGTATCCGGAAATCGGCCGCGGACTGGTCACCCCGCTGACCTCGGCGTGGACCGAGAGCCGGTCCGCATCGGCGGCGTGCCGGACGACCAGCTCGCCGGTGATCGGGTCGAGTGCGACCTGCACCGGCCACCAGTACTCGTCGACCTTACCGGCGCTGTCGCGGGCCGAAATGACGGCGCCGTAGTACCCCTCGCGCGGGTAGGTGTGGCGGACCGTGAAGTCCCCGGAGCCGACCGGTACCGGCGCGCTGCCGTCACCGAAGTCGATGGTCCCGGAAGCGGGAAGCCACGGGGAGACGATCGAACCGACTGCCTCGACATCCAGCAGCGGGTGGCCCTGTGCGTCCGTGACCTGCCGGAAGTGCACCCAGGACGAGAGCGGGTTCGTGGTCTCGTCCGCCCCGCGGTCGTGGTAGGTGACCCGGCCACTCCCGGTGTCGGCGACCTCGGCGTCGTCGATCCGCACGTATCCGCGGCGGTCGGTATCGAGCTGTCCGGGGGCGTCGGAGTCCGCCGCGTCGATGCCGCTCGTCGTCAGCTCGCTCCAGTACCCCTGACCCAGCAGGTCGTGGTCGCCCTGCCCGGTGGCGGAGCGGAACGCCGCTGCCGTCCGGTACTCCACGCCCGCCCAGACGTACGGAACGTCCCCGCTGTCCTGCAGGGAGTTGTACTTGGCGACGGTGCCGGGGACGGAGTCCGCGGCCACGTCCAGGCCGCGGCGCGGGTCGGTCGTGCAGTCCGCAGTGTCGGAACTGCGGGAGAGGAGGTTGTTCTCGACCACGGACCGGTCGGATCCGCCGGCCAGCCGGATCAGCGGTCCGCAGTCGGCCCTGACCGTGTTCGAGGTGACGACGCTACCCGGTGCGTGGTCGACGCTGATGCCGTTCGTCCGGTTCGTGGTGACCGTGGCCCGGGGACTCTGCTCCACGGTGACCCGTCCGAGGACGGTCGAGCGGCTGAGCGTCACCTCCGAACTCGCCCCCGTGATCCACACGGACGGGCTCCACACGTGGTCGAGGACCACGCGGTCGGACCCGGTCACGGTGGCGCGTGGCGCGGGGCCGCTGTCCGTTTGGAGGTTCGACGCCCGCACATCGTGAGCGCCGTTGACGGTGAGCGTCCTGACCTGGGTGACCGGCTGGAAATCGGGTTCCACCGCATCGGCGCCGACGAACGTGACCGGCGCGTCCGGAGTGCCCGAGCGGGTCAGCGCCACCGCCTCGTCGTACGTACCGCGACCAATGTGCACGGTCTGCCCCGGCAGGACGGTCCTGGTCGCCGCCGACACGTGGCAGTACGGCTGCGCCACGCTCCCCGGGCCGTCGTCGGCGCAGGTGGCGCTGTCCTTGTCCACGTAGAGGTCGGTGACCCCCGCCGTAGCGGTCGCGGACGGCAGGCTGCCGGCGGCGAGCGCGACGAACGCCGCTGCGGCCAGGCGTCTGGAACGCATGGAATCTCCTCCCCAAGACTCGGCAAAACACCGAGCAGGAGCGGCATCCTGCCAGACCGGTCGTGCACCCCCGCACCCGGGTGGGCCGCCCCCGGAAGGGCGCCCACCCGGGTGACGGTGGGTCAGGGGATCACGTACCCCTGGATGTCGACGATCGCGTCGGCGGTGCCGGCGTGGTTGACCACGGAGAAGTAGCCCCACTGGTTGATCGGCACGAGCGCCAGGTTCGGGACGACCGCGCCGGGGGTGAGGTTCAGGTTCGACGTGCCCGGCGAGGCGTTGACGGCGTAGGTGCCGATGAGAGCCTGCCAGCCCTCCTCGGTGGCGTTCAGGCCGGTGAGGTTGACCAGCACCGCGCTCGCGCCGGCGGGGACGCCGTAGGAGCGCGCGTTGATGCCGCGGACCTCGAAGGGGTTCAGCTTCGAGGTGGTGCGGGTGTCCAGCGCGCGGACGGGCGTGATCGGGACCACCTGGCCGGCGTTGGGGTAGTCGGACCCGTAGAAGCCCTGCAGGTCGGCGATCAGGTGGACCGAGCCGACGTGGTTGTAGAGCGTCACGTTGCCGGCGGCGTCGATCGGGGCGGTCACCTGGTTGGAGACGGTGGCGCCGCGGCTGACGTTCAGCGAGGAGTAGGTGACCGGACGGGCGACCGGGTTGGCGGTGACGTAGGTGTCCTGGTCGGCGCCGGTGGCCGTCACGTTGAGCACCACGACCGAGGCCCCCGCGGGGACCTGGCCGGGCAGCTCGCGGACGTTGAAGGTGACGGTGCCGTCCGGGCCCACCGGGTGGCTCGTTCGGGTGTCGAGCACCCGGACGGCGTCGCTCGCGTACAGGTTGCGGGACGGGACCTTGCCGGTGCTGTAGTAGCCCTGCAGGTCGGCGATCAGGTCGAGCGAGCCGCCGTGGTTGTAGACGGTGATGGTGCCGTCCGCGGCGACCGGGACCATCGCGGCGTTGCCGACGTCGCGGCCGGGGACGGCGTTGAGGTTGGACGTGTCCGGCCGCTGCCCGCCGTCGTAGGCGATCACGTGGGTGGGCTCGGAGGCGCCCGTACCGGTGAGGTTGACCAGCACCGAGGCGACCGACCCGTCGTCCGGGATGCCCGGGGTGCCGGTGACCTTCAGCTTCACGGTCCCGTTCGGGCCGACCTTGGCCTTCGGCGCGCCGAGGCCGCTACGGGTGTCCATCACCCGCCGAGGCATCGTCAGCGGCACGTACGCCGTGCCGACCGTGACCGGCGAGGAGGCCGACGCGCTGCGCCCGTGGTCGTCGGTGACGGTCAGCGTCACCTGGTAGGGGCCGGACTTGGCGTAGCGGTGGTCGACCGGAGCGGCCGTGGCGCTCTCCACCGCGGCGGTGCCGTCGCCGAAGTCGTAGCGGTACTTCACCACCGGCAGCGGGCTGGACAGGTCCTTCGGCAGGGCCCGCACGGTCAGCCGGTCCTTCTCGGCCGGGTGCTGGACCGTCAGGCCGGTGCTGACCGGGTCGGCCGCGGCGCGCACGGTGAGCGTGGTGGTCTTCCGGTAGCCGGTGTCGTCGGTGACGGTCAGCACGGCCTGGTAGTTGCCCGGGTACGGGTAGCCGTGCGAGACGGGGCCGGCCGTGACCGGGGAGGGCCCGGTGCCGTCGCCGAAGTCGAGGGTCGCGGTGGCCGGGAACCACGGCGAGGTGACCTGGACGTCGAGCGCCACGTCCAGGGCGTAGGCGGGCTGCGCGGGGGCGAGGGCCAGGCCGAGCACCATCGGGTTCTGCTGCTCGCCCGCGCCGCGGTCGTAGTAGCCCACGCCGGTACCGGTGTTGGGGTAGCCCGGGGCGTCGATCCGCTTGCTGCCGGTCTGCGAGACGGGCAGCTCGCCCGGGGCGAGGGCGTCCGCGGAGTCGATGCCCGCGGCGTCGAGCTGCGCGGTGGTCGGCTTCACGACGTCCCGCTCGCCCTGACCGGTGGCGGTCTGGAAGTCCTCCGCCGTGGCGTACGTCTTCCCGCCCCACAGGTACGGGGTGGGGTCGGCCAGCAGCGAGTTGTACTTGGCGACGGTGCCGGCGGCGGAGTCCGCGGAGACCTCCAGGTCGCGCTGGGCGCCGGCTGTGCAGCCGTCGGTCTTCGCGGTGCCGGTGAGGACGTTGTTCTCCACCGTGGTGCCGGTGGAGCCGCCGGTCACCAGGACCTGCGGCCCGCAGGCGGCGCCCACGCTGTTGGAGGTGACCGCCGTCCCCTGCGCACCGTCGACGGTGATGCCGCTCCGGGGCCCGAAGGAAATCTGATTGGTGCTCACGATCGCGGACGACGCCTGGTCGACCACCACCCGGCCGCCGGTGACCCAGCTCTGACTGAGCGTCACCCCGGCGCTGTGTCCGGTGACGTGGACGGCCGCCGACCCGCCGTCGGCGTCCTGCCCGCGCACCCGCATCCGGTTCAGCTCGACCCGGCTCGCGCCGGCCACCCGCACCGCTTCCGCGGACACCGAGGCGCCGTCCACGTACAGCTCGACGAAGCGGACGTCGGTCGCCCCCAGCACAGTGATGCCCCGCACCGTGGTCTCAGCGCCCGGCTCGAAGCTCCCGGTGGCCGGTCCGGTGAAGGTGATCGGCGCGTCCGGCGTGCCGGAGTGGGTCAGCACGATCCGCTCCTCGTGGACGCCGCTCGCGAGGTGCACGGTCTGCCCGGGCCCGACCGCCTTGGCGGCGGCACCGACGTGGCAGTACGGCACCTCCTTGCTGCCCGAACCGGCGTCGGTGCAGGCGGTGTTGCCCTGGTCGACGTACAGGTCGGTGACCGCCGCGGCAGCGGTGGCGGACGGCAGGCTGCCGGCGGCGGCGAGCACGACGATGGCTGCCGCGGTCACACGTCTGGAACGCATGGAAACCCCTCCCCAAGACTCGGCAGAGCACCGAGGTGGAGCGAGATCCTGCCAGACCGGTCGTGGACCCCCGCATCCGGGTGGACCCTGTGCGATCCACCCGGATGACGGCACGTCAGGAGGCCGTGTACCCCTGGATGTCGAGGATCGCGTCGGCCGCGCCCGCGTGGTTGTAGAGCGTGATCCAGCCACCGTTGCCGACCGGCACCAGCGCCAGGTTCGGCACGATCGCACCCGGCGTCAGGTTCACGTTCGAGCTGTCCCAGTAGTAGGCGTCGCCACTGGAGACGGCCATCCACCCCTCCTCGGTTGCGTCCAGCCCGGTGAGGTTGACCAGCACCGCGGTCGCGCTCTCCGGGACCCCGAACTCGCGGACGTTGACGGTGCGTCGGCCGTCGAAGGCGAGCTTGTCGCCGGTGCGGGTGTCCAGCGCGCGAGCCGGGGTGATCGGGATGACCGGGCCGGCCTTGCCGTCGGCGGTGCCGTAGAAGCCCTGCAGGTCGGCGATGAGCTGGACGGTGCCGACGTGGTTGTAGAGGGTGACGTTGCCGTTGGCGTCGATCGGGGCGGTGACCTGGTTGGCCACCGTGGCACCGCGGCTGACGTTCAGTGAGGAATGGGTGACGGGCTTTCCGGGGTTGGCCGTGACGTAGGTGTCCTGGTCGGAGCCGGTGGCGGTCAGGTTGAAGACCGCGACCGAGGCGTTGTCGGGGAGGAGGCCCGGGCCGCGGACCTTGAAGGTGACGGTGCCGTCCGGGCCCACGGGGTGGCTGCCGCGGGTGTCCAGGGCGCGCTTGGCCGGGACGCCGTAGAGGCCGAGCGGCTGCACCTTGCCGGTGCTGTAGTAGCCCTGCAGGTCGGCGATCAGGTCCAGCGAACCGCCGTGGTTGTACAGCGTGATCGTCCCGTCGGGCGCGACCGGGACCAGCGACGCGTTGCCGACGTCGCGCCCGGGTACGGCGTTGAGGTTCGAGGTGTCCGGCCGCTGTCCGCCGTCGTAGGCGATCACGTGCGTCGGCTCGGAGGCGCCGGTGCCGGTGAGGTTGACCAGGACGGCGGTGACCGACCCGTCGTCCGGAACGCCCGCGGTGCCGGTGACCTTCAGCTTCACGGTGCCGTTCGGGCCGACCTTGGCCTTCGGCGCGCCGAGGCCGCTGCGGGTGTCCATGACCCGCTGAGGGGTCGTCAGCGGAACGTACGCCCCGCCGACCGTGACGGGGGAGGCGGCCGTCCCGGTGCGCCCGTGGTCGTCGGTGACGGTGGTGGTGACCCGGTAGGTGCCGGGCTTGGCGTAGTGGTGGTCCACCGGCGCGTCCGTGGCGGCCTCCACCGCGGCGGTGCCGTCGCCGAAGTCGTAGTGGTACGTCACCACCGGCAGCGGGCTGCTCAGATCCTTCGGCTGGGTCCGGACGGTGAGCTGGTCGGCCCCGGCCGGGTGCCGCACGTCGAGGCCGGCCGTGATCGGGGCCGCCGTCAGCTGCAGGTTGGCGTACGTACGGCGCTGGTTGCCGGAGCTGTCGGTGACGGTCAGGGTGGCCAGGAACTGCCCCTCCCGCGGGTAGCGGTGCGAGAGCGGGAAGGAGTCCGCGGTGACCGGCACGGCGGGGGTGCCGTCGCCGAAGTCGACGGTCGCGGTGGCCGGCGACCAGGGGGAGGTGAACGACCCGCTGAAGGTCACGTCGAGCGGGTGGTCGGACGGGCTGTGCTGGGACGTGTCGGTGAGCGACGCGGTCATCGGGTTGATGACCTCGCTCGCCCCCCGGTCGTAGTAGCCCACGCCGGTACCGGTGTTGGCGTACGCCGGGTCGTCGGTCCGGTGGTAGTTCTGCAGGCTGACGGGCAGTTCGCCGGGCGCGAGGGCGTCCGCGGAGTCGATGTTCGTCGGGTTCAGGGCCTCGGAGGTCGGCTTGAGGATGTCCTGCGCGCCCTGCCCGGTGGCCGCCCGGAACGCCTCTGCCGTGTCGTACGCGGTGCCCGCCCACAGGTACGGGGTGGCGTCGGCCAGCAGGGAGTTGTACTTGGCGGTGGTGCCGGGTGCCGAGTCCGCGGAGACCTCCAGGTCGCGCTGGCCCTCGGGCGGGCAGGGGAGCGTGGCCCGGGTGCCCAGCAGGACGTTGTTCTCCAGCACCGTGCCGGCGGAGCCGCCGGTCACCAGCAACCGGGCGCCGCAGCCGTCGCCGACGGTGTTGGAGGTGACCGTGGTGTCCCGCGCGCCGTCGAGGGTGATGCCGGCCGTCGCGGTCTGGATCAGGTTGGTGCTGACCACGGCCGTCGAGGCCTGGTCGACCACCAGCCGACCGTAGGAGACGATGTTCTGACTGACCGTCACGCCGGTGCTCCGTCCGGTGACGTGGACGGCGGGCGCCGTGGCCGTGGAGTCCGAGCGCCTCACCTGCAGGCGGTTCAGCTCGACCTGGCTCGACCCCGTCACTGTCACGACCTCGTCGCTGCTCCCGAGTACGAAGAGGTCGGCGATCCGGACGTTCGACGCCCCGCGCACGGTGATCCCGGTGAGGCGGGCGCTGGACCCGGGGGAGGCGCCCCGGGACGTGCCGGTGAAGGTGATCGGCGCCTGCGGCGTGCCGGAGCGGGTCACCTCCAGCCGCTCCGCGTAGGTGTAGTCGGCGAGGTGCACGGTCTGGCCGGGCTCGACCTTCGCGGCGGCCGTAGCGACGGTGCAGTACGGCTGCTCCTGGCTGCCCGGCCCGTCGTCGGCGCACTGCGCACTGGCCCGGTCGACGTAGAGGTCGGTCACCGCGGCGGTGGCGGTACCGGCGACGGACGGCAGGCTGCCGGCGGCGAGCGCGACGAGGGCTGCCGCGGCGACACGTCTGGAACGCATGGAACTTCCTCCCCGGTGCCCGGCGGGGCACCGGGCAGGGAGGTGATCATCGCAGGCGGGTCGTACACCCGGGTACGGGGGTGGGCCTGGCCTGACACAGCGGCACCCCGCTTGCGGCGACCGCTCGCGTGCCGTGCATTCAACTACCCGAGTCGATGTTGTGACGTTAGGGGGCGTGTGCTGTCGCGCCCAAATGATGAATACTCGGACATCGAATACTCGGTCTTCTCGACACCGGATGGGCGCGCGGGTTGGAGGGGTCGGTCCGTTGAACAGCTTCCCGGCACGGAACGCGACGCACGGCGACAGCGGCTATGCCGCGGTGCCGGAGCAGCCGGGTGCCCCGACGGTGTCCGCCGCGCTGCCGACCGGCTGGGGCCGCAGCGCCGGCAGCATCTACGACTACATCCGGGTCGCCACCTTCGCGATCGGCGCGGACGGCCGGATCGCCCAGTGGAGCGACCGGGCCGCCGAGTTCTTCGGGGTGCCCGCCGCGGAGGCGGTCGGCGCCGACCCGATCACCGCGTTCATCCCGCGCGAGCTGTGGCAGCGCGGCCGGGCCCGGCTGGAGCGGATCCTGGCCGGCGAGGAGTGGGTCGGCACCGCCCCGTACCGCGACCTGTCCGGCGCGGAGGGCCTGGCCGAGGTCTACGCGATGCCGGCCAGCGCGGACGGCTCCGCGACCTGCCTGGCCGTCGACCTGGGCCGGCTGCGCACCATCGAGACCGACCTGGCCGCCTCCGAGGCGGTGTTCGGGCAGACCCCGACCGGCTTCTTCCTGTTCGACCTGGAACTGCGGCTGCAGCGGGTCAACGAGGCGTTCGCGGCCGGTGTCGGCCGCACCCCCGCCGAACTCCAGGGCCTGGCCCCCGGCGACGTGTTCCGCCCGTCCGACGCGGACCGGCTGCTGCTCGCCCTGCGCAAGGTGCTCACCGGCCAGGAGCCGGTACTCGACCTGCGGCTGGCCGGCCCGACGCTGCCCGGCCGGGCCCCCGCCGCCCGCGACGACGACCAGCGCACCTGGGCGGTGTCGCTGTACCGGCTGGCCGGTGCCGGCGGCCGCCCGATCGGCGTGGCCGGGCAGGTCCAGGACGTCACCAGCCGGCACATCGCCGAGCGCGAGGCCGCCGGGGTGCGCCGCAACCTCGCCCTGCTGAACGAGGCCTCCACCCACATCGGCTCCACCCTCGACCTGGAGACCACCGCCAAGGAACTGCTCGACGTGATCGTCCCGCAGTTCTGCGACGTCGCCACCGTCGACCTGTACACCGCGCTGCTCACCGGCGACTCCGCCCCGCTGTCCGCCAACCCGGAGAGCGGCGAGCTGCGCCGGGTCGCGGTCTCCAGCGTGGTCGGCAACGCGCCCTCGGTGCTCGGCTCCGACCGCGGCGGCGGCGTCCGGGTCGCCGAGGCCGGCGGGACGCTCTGCTACCCGCCGCGCTCCCCGCACGCCCGCGCGCTGCGCACCGGCCGCAGCGTGGTCCCGCAGCCCGGGCCCGACCCGCTGCTGCGCTCCACCCTGGTGGTGCCGCTGGTCGCCCGCGACCAGGTGCTCGGCCTGGTGCAGCTGTCCCGGGCGATCGGCTCCGAGCCGTTCGACGCCCGCGAGGTCGCCATCGCGGAGGAGCTGGTCGCCCGGGCCGCGGTCTGCGTGGACAACGCCCGGCTCTACCGCCGCGAGCACGAGCGCGCCCTGATCCTGCAGCGCAGCCTGCTGCCCCCGGGCAACCCGGCCGCCTCCGGCCTGGAGATCGCCCGCCGCTACCTGCCCAGCAACAACAACACCGAGGTCGGCGGCGACTGGTTCGACGTCATCCCGCTGCCCGGCAGCCGCACCGCGCTGGTGATCGGCGACGTGATGGGCCGCGGCCTGCGCGCCGCCGTCGCGATGGGCCAACTCCGCACCGCCGTGCGGACCCTGGCGATGCTCGACCTCGACCCCGCCGAGGTGCTCACGGCCCTCGACGAGATCGCCCGCGGCCTCGGCAGCGACGACCTGCCGGAGTCCGGCGCCGAGGTCTACCTCGCCACCTGCGTGTACGCCGTCTACGACGCGGTCAAGCAGCGCTGCACCTTCGCCAACGCCGGCCACCTCCCGCCGGTGCTGCTCAGCCCCGGCGAGGGCGCCCGGATGCTCGACGTGCCGCCCGGCCTGCCGCTCGGCGTCGGCGGCGAACCGTTCGAGGAGGTCGACGTCGACCTCCCGGAGGGCGCCGTCCTCGGCCTGTACACCGACGGCCTGGTGGAGTCCCGCAAGCACCAGCTGGACGAGGGCCTGCGGGCCTTCCGGGAGGCGCTGACCAACGGCTCCAGCCGGCTGGAGGAGCTCTGCGACCAGGTGCTGGACGAGCTCAACCCGCACCACGGCGAGGACGACATCGCGCTGCTGATGGCCAAGGTCCAGGCGCTGCCGAAGGGCTCGGTCGGCGACTGGCGGCTCCCGCCGGAGCCCACCTCGGTCGCCAAGGCCCGCGAGGCCGCCTGCGGCTGGCTGCTGGAGCGCGGCCTGGACGAGCTGGTCGACACCTCGGAGCTGCTGGTCAGCGAGCTGGTCACCAACGCGCTGCGGCACGGCCGCGGCGAGATCCGGCTGCGCCTGCTGCGCGACAAGACCATGGTCTGCGAGGTCTGGGACGACGCCTACGCCCAGCCCCGCCAGCGCCGCGCCCAGGAGACCGACGAGGGCGGCCGCGGCCTCCAGCTGGTCTCGCTGCTGGCCGAGCGCTGGGGCAGCCGCCGCACCCCCAAGGGCAAGATCGTCTGGTTCGAACTGTCGCTGTAGGCCCGCCGGACACCCCCCGGGCACGTGATCTTCTTCACCCCCCGAGCGGCCCGTTTCGGCTCCGTTGGGGCGTTCCCCGTACGATGGGGAGAAGCCGAGGCATGTGCCATGCCCGGCGGGTGGACCGGTGAATGCTGACGCGGGCCGGGCACCGTGACCCACGATTCCGGGAGAATCAGCGCCGCATGCCCACGCGCAACGACATCCGCAACGTCGCCATCGTCGCCCACGTCGACCACGGCAAGACCACCCTGGTCGACGCCATGCTGAAGCAGGCCGGCGCCTTCGCCGCCCACCAGCAGCTCGACGACCGAATGATGGACTCGAACGACCTGGAGCGCGAGAAGGGCATCACCATTCTCGCGAAGAACACCGCGGTCAAGTACCACCCCAAGGATGGTGGCGCGCCGATCACCATCAACATCATCGACACCCCCGGCCACGCCGACTTCGGTGGCGAGGTCGAGCGCGGCCTGTCGATGGTGGACGCGGTCGTCCTGCTGGTCGACGCCTCCGAGGGTCCGCTGCCGCAGACCCGCTTCGTGCTCCGCAAGGCGCTCGCCGCCCGCCTGCCCGTCATCCTGTGCATCAACAAGACGGACCGCCCGGACGCCCGGATCGACGAGGTCATCAACGAGACCTACGACCTGTTCCTGGACCTGGACGCCGACGAGGACCAGATCGAGTTCCCGATCGTCTTCGCCTGCGCCCGTGACGGCGTCGCCTCGCTGACCAAGCCGGAGAACGGCACCGTCCCGGCGGACAGCACCAACCTGGAGCCGTTCTTCTCCACCATCCTGGAGCACGTCCCGGCCCCGGTCTACGACGACGCCGCCCCGCTGCAGGCGCACGTCACCAACCTGGACGCCGACAACTTCCTCGGCCGCATCGCGCTGCTCCGGGTCGAGCAGGGCGAGCTGCGCAAGGGCCAGACCGTGGCCTGGATCAAGCGCGACGGCTCGATCAGCAACGTCCGGATCTCCGAGCTGCTGATGACCGAGGCGCTCACCCGCAAGCCCGCCGAGGTGGCCGGCCCGGGTGACATCTGCGCCGTCGCCGGCATCGGCGACATCATGATCGGCGAGACCCTGGCCGACCCCGAGAACCCGATCGCGCTGCCGCTGATCACCGTCGACGAGCCGGCCATCTCGATGACCATCGGCACCAACACCTCGCCGCTGGTCGGCAAGGGCGGCTCCGGCAAGGGCGCCGACGCGAAGTCCAGCAGCAAGGTGGACCGCAAGGTGACGGCCCGCCAGGTGAAGGACCGCCTGGACCGCGAGCTGATCGGCAACGTGTCGCTGCGCGTGCTGGACACCGAGCGCCCGGACGCCTGGGAGGTGCAGGGCCGCGGTGAGCTGGCGCTGGCCATCCTGATCGAGACCATGCGCCGCGAGGGCTTCGAGCTGACCGTCGGCAAGCCGCAGGTGGTCACCCGGGAGGTCAACGGCAAGACCCACGAGCCGGTCGAGCGCCTCACCGTGGACGTGCCCGAGGAGCACATGGGCGCCGTCACCCAGCTCATGGGCATCCGCAAGGGCCGGATGGACAACATGTCCAACCACGGCTCGGGCTGGGTCCGGATGGAGTTCGTGGTGCCGTCCCGCGGCCTGATCGGCTTCCGTACCGAGTTCCTCACCAACACCCGCGGCACCGGCATCGCGCACTCGATCCACGAGGGCTACGAGCCGTGGTTCGGCCAGCTCACCACCCGCAACAACGGCTCGCTGGTCGCCGACCGCTCCGGCGTGGTCACCGCCTTCGCGATGACCAACCTGCAGGAGCGCGGCGTGCTGTTCTGCGACCCGGGCACCGAGGTGTACGAGGGCATGATCGTCGGTGAGAACTCGCGTGCCGACGACATGGACGTGAACATCACCAAGGAGAAGAAGCTCACCAACATGCGTTCCTCGAACGCGGACGTGGCCGAGTCGATCGTGCCGCCGCGCAAGCTCTCGCTGGAGCAGTCGCTGGAGTTCTGCCGCGAGGACGAGTGCATCGAGGTGACCCCGGAGACCGTGCGCATCCGCAAGGTCGTCCTGGACGCCAAGGACCGCGGCCGCACGGCCTCGCGGGCAAAGAAGGGCTGACACCCGTAGCTCGGCCGACCGGCCGGCGTCCTCAGGGACGCCGGCCGGTCGCGTTTTTCCTCACACTCCGTGACGCACCCTCAGATGGGCTCCGGGCGCGGATCGTTCGTTAATCGGACGTCACACATCGTCATGCGTGACAACTGTCCGTTTCGCCCCTGTCTGGGTATGTCGCGAATGTCCGATTCCCGAGATTCACCGCTCGTTCATGTGACCAAATTGAAATCCGTATTGGTCGGTTCCGTATCCGTGAGTGACCGATAGTGGGTGCATCGAGCTCGGGTCGAGGCTTCTGCGCAGGGGTGCGCGCCAGGCCGCGAGCGATCTGTAACACGAGTTCAGGAGGCACACCCATGCGCGGTGCCAGCCAGGCCAAGTGGGTTGTCGCAGCCGTCGCGGTCGCCCTCGCAGCTACCGCTTGCGGCAGCAGCAACTCCGGCGGCAGCTCCGGTGGCGACGCGGTCAACGCTCAGGGCACGTTCAGCTACCAGAGCACCGAGCCGCAGAACCCGCTCCAGCCGGCCAACGCCATGGAGGTCGGCGGCGGTCGAGTCATCAAGACCCTGTTCAAGGGCCTGGTGGACTACGACCCCGCGGACGGCAAGCTGCGCAACCAGGTCGCCGAGAAGATCGAGACCACCGACGCGCAGAACTACACCGTGACCCTGAAGTCGGGTTGGACCTTCCACGACGGCACCCCGGTGACCGCGGCCTCCTTCGTGGACGCCTGGAACTGGTCGGCCAACGTCAAGAACAACCAGATCAACTCCGACTGGTTCTCCGACATCCAGGGCTACGACGCGGTCCACCCGGACAAGGGCGACGCCACCGCGGACACCATGTCCGGCCTGAAGGTCGTCGACGACACGCACTTCACCATCGCGCTGACCGGCCCGGTCTCGTACTTCCAGTACAAGCTCGGCTACACGGCCTTCTCGCCGCTGCCCAAGGTGTTCTTCACCGACCCGGCGAAGTACGGCCAGTCGCCGATCGGCAACGGCCCCTACAAGTTCGTCTCGTGGGAGCACAACAAGGCGATCACCGTCGCCGCGTTCGACAAGTACGCGGGCACCGACAAGCCGAAGAACGGCGGCATCGTCTTCAAGAACTACTCGCAGGCCGAGGCCGCCTACAAGGACCTGGTCTCCGACAACCTGGACGTGCTGGACCAGGTCGACCCGAGCGACCTCGCCTCCTACAAGAACGACCTGGGCGACCGCGCCGTCGACCAGGCCCAGGGCGCGATCCAGAACATCTCCTTCTCCATGTACCAGCCGGAGTGGCAGGGCGTGGACAAGGCGAAGGTCCGCCAGGGCCTGTCCATGGCGATCGACCGCGACACCATCACCAAGACGGTGCTCAACGGCTCCCGCCAGCCCGCCACCTCCTGGGTCGCCCCGGGTGCGATGGGCTACAAGGAGAACACCTGCGGCGACGCCTGCAAGTACGACCCGGTCAAGGCCAAGCAGCTGGTGACCGAGGGCGGCGGCGTCCCGGGCAACAAGATCACCATCCTGTACAACGCCGACGGCGGCCACAAGGAATGGGTCGACGCGGTCTGCAACAACATCCGCCAGGCCACCGGCGTCGAGTGCGTCGGCGACGCCAAGCCGGACTTCAAGACCGCCCGTGACCTGATCAAGAAGAAGCAGGTCAACGGCCTGATGCGGACCGGCTGGGTGCAGGACTACCCGCTGAACGCCAACTTCCTGCGGGACGTCTACGGCACCGGTGCCGCGGCCAACGACGCGGGCTACTCCAGCCCGGAGTTCGACAAGTTCGCCGCCGAGGCCGACAAGGCCACCTCGGTGGAGAAGACCGCCGAGCTGTACCAGCAGGCCGAGGCCCAGCTGGCCAAGGACATGCCGGCCATCCCGCTCTGGTACTACAAGACCACCGCGGGTTACTCGAAGAACGTGCAGAGCGTGAAGTACGACTCCTTCGGTGACCCGGTCTTCACCCAGGTCGAGGTCAAGCAGAAGTAATTCCGAGCCGGCACCACACACGGCTCGAAACGACACGGCCGGTGCCGTGCCCCGCCCCACCGGGCGGACCGGCACCGGCCGTTGTCACGCCGAGAAACTCTGAAATCGGGATGACGGCCCGTCAGAGCAGTCAATTGGAGGCACGATGGGGCGTTTTGTCGCGAGGCGACTGCTCCAGATGATCCCGGTGTTCCTGGGTACGGTCACGATCATCTTCTTCATGACCCGCATGCTCCCCGGTGACCCGGCGGCAGCGATGTGGGGCGACAAGGCGGCCGATCCGGCCCAGCTGGCGGCGCTCAAGCACCGGATGGGCCTTGATCTCCCCATCTGGCACCAGTACCTCAACTACATGAGGGACCTGCTGCAGGGGAACTTCGGCCAGACCATGGCCGGCCGCAAGGTCGTCGACGTGATCGGCGAGGCCCTCCCGGTGACGGTGCGGCTGGCGCTGCTGGCCTTCGCCTTCGAGCTGGTCGTCGGCGTCGCCATCGGCCTGTTCGCCGGCCTGCGCCGCGGCAAGGCCTTCGACAAGTCCTCCCTGGTGCTGACCCTGCTGCTGATCTCCATCCCGGTGCCGGTGCTCGGCTTCGTGTTCCAGAACGTCTTCGCGATCCAGCTCGGCTGGATCACCCCGACCGTCCAGGACTCGATGAACCTGGGCCAGCTGATCCTGCCCGCCATCGTGCTCGGCTCGATCTCGCTCGCCTACGTGGCCCGCCTGACCCGGACCTCCATCGCGGAGAACCTGAAGGCCGACTACATGCGCACCGCGGTCGCCAAGGGACTGCCCAAGCGCAAGGTCATCGGCACCCACCTGATGCGCAACTCGATGATCCCGGTGGTGACCTTCCTGGGCACCGACCTGGGCGCCCTGATGGGCGGCGCGATCGTCACCGAGGGCATCTTCAACGTCAAGGGCGTCGGCAACGCGCTCTACCACGCCATCAACTTGAACGAGGGCGCGACCGTCTCCGGTTTCGTCGTCGTGCTGGTGCTGGTCTACCTGGGCGCCAGCCTGCTCGTCGACCTGCTCTACGCGGTCCTGGACCCGAGGATCCGGTATGCCTGACCTGATCGAGAAGAACGCGGGCATCCCCGCGCAGCGCGCCGGGGAGAGCGCCGAGCCGAAGCCGGAGAAGCCCCGCAGCCTCGGCCTGGACGCCTGGCACGACCTGCGCAAGCGTCCGATCTTCATCCTGTCGGCCGCGCTGATCGTGCTGCTGATCGCCTTCGCGATCGCCCCCAGCCTGTTCACCTCGGTGGACCCGCGCGCCGGCGACCTGCGGATGCACTACCTGACCAAGCCGAACTACCTGCACTTCTTCCAGGGCGACTGGTTCGGCTACGACGGCCAGGGCCGGTCGATCTACGCGCGGATGATCTACGGTGCCCGCGCGTCCGTGGTGGTCGGCATCTGCGTCACCGCGGGCGTCACCCTGCTCGGCGGCCTGCTCGGCATGGTGGCCGGCTACTACGGCGGCTGGGTCGACACGATCGTCTCCCGGTTCACCGACATGGTCTTCGGCATCCCGCTGCTGCTCGGCGCGCTGGTCATGCTGAACGCCTTCCAGGTCCGCACCGTCTGGTCGGTGGTCTTCGCTCTGGTGGTCCTCGGCTGGACCCAGATGACCCGCGTCATGCGCGGCTCGGTGATCACCGTCAAGCAGGCCGACTACGTGACCGCTGCCAAGGCGCTCGGCGCCGGCACCGGCCGGATCATGTTCAAGCACATCCTGCCGAACGCGATCGCCCCGGTGATCGTGGTGGCCACCATCGCGCTCGGCGGCTACATCGCCACCGAGGCCACGCTGAGCTTCCTCGGCATCGGTCTGCAGGACCCGACCATCTCCTGGGGCATCGACATCAACTCGGCCCAGAAGGTCATCCGTACCGCTCCGTTCGCACTGTTCTTCCCCGCCGGCATGCTCAGCCTCACCGTGCTGGCCTTCATCATGCTCGGCGACGCGGTGCGTGACGCCCTCGACCCGAAGCTGCGCTGAGAGAGGCGGCCCGCACCATGACCACCGCACCCGTGAAGACCCCGGTAGCCCAGGACCGCCTGGTCCCCGGCACCCCGCTGCTCGAAGTCCGTGACCTGCACGTCGAGTTCAAGACCCGGGACGGCATCGCCAAGGCCGTCAACGGCGTCAACTACTCGGTCGCGGCCGGCGAGACGCTCGCCGTGCTCGGCGAGTCCGGCTCCGGAAAGTCCGTCACCGCCCAGACCATCATGGGCATCCTGGACATGCCGCCCGGCCGGATCACCTCCGGCGAGATCCTGTTCCGCGGCCAGGACATGCTCAAGATGTCGGGCGAGGAGCGCCGGAAGATCCGCGGCCGCAAGATCGCGATGATCTTCCAGGACGCGCTCTCCTCGCTCAACCCGGTGCTCTCCGTCGGCTACCAGCTCGGCGAGATGTTCCGCGTGCACGAGGGCCTCTCCAAGAAGGAGGCCAAGGCCAAGGCGATCGAGCTGATGGACCGGGTGCGCATCCCGGCCGCCGCGCAGCGCGTCAACGACTACCCGCACCAGTTCTCCGGCGGTATGCGCCAGCGCATCATGATCGCCATGGCGCTGGCGCTGGAACCGGACCTGATCATCGCGGACGAGCCCACCACCGCCCTGGACGTCACCGTCCAGGCCCAGGTGATGGACCTGCTCGCCGAGCTGCAGGCCGAGTACCACATGGGCCTGATCCTGATCACCCACGACCTCGGCGTGGTCGCCGACGTCGCGGACAAGATCGCGGTGATGTACGCCGGCCGGATCGTCGAGACCTCCCCGGTCCACGAGCTGTACGCCAAGCCCGCCCACCCGTACACCAAGGGCCTGCTCCGGTCGATCCCGCGACTGGACCAGAAGGGCGAGGAGCTCTACGCGATCAAGGGCCTGCCGCCCAACCTCTACAAGGTCCCGGCCGGCTGCGCCTTCAACCCGCGCTGCGACGTCGCCACCGACCTGTGCCGTACCGAGATCCCCGCCCTGCACCAGGTCACCGACCGGGACGGCGCGGAGCTCGCCGGGCGCAAGAGCGCCTGCCACCTCTGGAAGGAGACCCTCCATGGCTGAGCAGCCCATCCTGGAGGTCCGCGACCTGGTCAAGCACTACCCGCTCACCCAGGGCGTCCTCTTCAAGAAGCAGGTCGGCGCGGTCAAGGCGGTCGACGGCATCTCCTTCACCCTCGGCAAGGGCGAGACCCTCGGCATCGTCGGCGAGTCCGGCTGCGGCAAGTCGACGCTGGCCAAGGTCCTGATGAACCTGGAGCGGGCGACCGCGGGCCAGGTCCTCTACAAGGGCGAGGACATCTCCCGGCTCTCCGGCGCCGCGCTGAAGGCGGTGCGCCGCAACATCCAGATGGTGTTCCAGGACCCGTACACCTCGCTGAACCCGCGGATGACGGTCGGCGACAT